>NZ_JBHXSA010000001.1:0-107911 GCF_042716475.1 Streptomyces sp. NPDC058671
GGACCCTGCGCCTCCACACCACCGTCTGAGCGGCCCACCACGGCCCCTCCACCCCAGCCCCAGCGGGCCCCCCCCCCGGCGCCCCCCCCCCCCCGAGGTCCGGGCCGCCGGAGCCGACAGACACCGAGGGCGCCGATGGCGGTGGGCGTACCACCTCCGTCGGCGCCTCAGCGGTCACGGCCTCACGGCCCGTTCAGCGGCGGTCGTCCGCCCAGGTGCGCTGGACGACCGTCTGCGCGTGACCCACCGTCCAGGGCGGCAGGGCCGCGAGGGCCCGCTTCGCGTCCTCTCCGGTCTTCAGGAACACCTGGTCGACCTGGATCTCGACGGGACCCGAGCGTTCCACCGTCACCGTGTGGCCGTCGAAGCGGCCGACGACGTCCACGACCGCCTCGCCGCCGTCGAAGGACCGGCCGCCGACGGAGAGCCCGGGGCCCGTCACCGTGATCCTGATCAGCTCCGCGCGGTTCGCGCCGAGGGTGATCCGGACGGGCGCGGTCGTACCGGCCGTGGAGAAGGAGACGGTCCCCTCCGGTACCGGCACCTTCCGCGCGGTCAGCGCGCCGTCGCGGGCCCGCAGCCCGGTGTCGCGGGCGACCTGGTCGACGACGCCCAGCTTCTGGGGCGTGAGGTAGTCACGGCCCTCCAGCACGATCCGCGCGTCCTCGCCCTCGCCCTGCTCCTGGAACAGCTCCACCAGCTTGGGGTGGGCGCTGTCGTACGGCGAGACGAGACCGACGACGAGGAGTCCGCAGACGGTGAACGCCGCCGGGACGAGCCAGGACCGGCGCGGCGGCCGTCCCGCGTAGACGGCGAACGGCGCCAGGATCAGCGCCAGCGGTACGGCGACCAGGACGGATGCCAAGGCGAGGGCCGCGTCCAGGGGAAGGGCGGTCGGCAGCCGGCCCATCATCGGGACGGCGAGCTCGAACAGGTTCCAGGTGAACTGGGCGATCAGCACGAACGACACGAACGCGCTCACCAGCAGCGGCACCCCCCGCCAGCGGCCCGGCAGCACCAGGAAGCCGCCGATCGACACGACGAGCAGGGCGGAGGCGATCCACAGCAGATAGCCGGGTCCGATGCCGAGCCAGGCGGCGACCACCCCGAGCAGGCCGACCGCCCAGGCGTTGCCGAGCAGGGCGGTACGGGCCGCGGGGCGCCGGGGGGCGTCCGGGGCGCGGCGACGGCGCCGGCGCTCCAGAAGCAGCTGGGGAGCGAGCGCGCCGAGGACGACGAGGGGCAGCGTCACCAGGTGGACCAGCCACGGGTGCGCGAACCAGGAGTGCGGTCCGACGAGGGACTGGGCGGCGCCGAGGACCAGGCCGGCGAGCACGGCCGCCGGGAGGGCGAGGAGCGCGGCGCCCGCGGTGGCGGCCACCCGGCCGGGCCGGAGATCCCAGACCCGGCAGGCCCGCCAGGTCAGCGCGGCCAGGACGAGCAGGAGCGCGAGCGTGCCGATCCTCGTCCGCAGCGGGTCGAGCGTCACCCACCCGCGTGACAGCACGTCGAAGTAGTAGGGGGCGGGCTTCCGGTCGCTCAGGTCGGCGGACCCGGCCACGTCGGAGGCGAACCGGACGGTCATGTCGGTGACCGCCTGCGCCGATCCGGAGCCGATCCCCACGACCCGGTCGTTCGGCGTGTGGTAGCGGTAGCCGTCCTCGAAGAGGGCGTAGTCGAGACCGGACCAGCCCTGGGCGCGCCAGACCCGGGCGTCGGTGTCGGAGTTGATGAGGCCCGCCTGGAACAGCCACTGGCCGAGGACGGAGCCGTAGGGCCGTTCGGTGTTGCCGGCCAGCTCGACCAGCCGGCCGTCGTCCTCGCCCGCCTGGAACAGGATGGGCAGACCGCCGGAGCCGACGGCCTCCAGGTTCAGGAACCAGCGGACGTCCGCCGCCCACGGGTGCCGGGTGAAGGCGTCCGCGCCGGTGAGGCCGACCTCTTCGCCGCCGTTGAACAGGTAGATGACCGTACGGTGGTGGTCCTGGCCGGCCAGCTGCCGCGCGGCCTGGATCAGCGCGCCGACGTTGACGCCGTCGTCGGCGGCGCCGGGCCCCTCCATCGCGGAGTCGACGTGGACGTTCACCAGGAGGGCGTCGTCGGAGTCGCCCGGCTGGCGGGCGATCACGTTCTCGACGCGGTAGTCGACGGCCCGGTCGTGGAAGCGGTACGTGCCGGAGGCGCGCTGCCGTTCCACTTCGAGACCCGGGACCGCCTTCAGCTCACCGGCGACGATGTCCAGTGCCTCGGTGACCTTCGCGCTCCCCGCGACGTGCGGGCCGAGGTCCTCCAGACGCTGGGTGGTGGCGAGCGCGGCCTGGCCGGCCTCCCCGTCGGGCGCCGGGCGGGTCGCCCAGTGCGCGAGGCCGAAGGCGACGACCAGGAACACGCCCAGGACCGCCCAGGTACCGAAGAACCGCGCCGTACCGGGCCGTCCCGCGACACCCACGAGGCGCGATGTTTCACGTGAAACGTCGTCGGCGCCGGGCCTCACGTCACCGGCCCCGCCGTGCAAGTTCGGCGCCGGGCCGGCCCCGCCGCGCAAGCTCGACGCCGCCGCGGCCGCGTCCCGTACCGACGACGCCTCGTCCGCCCCGCCCCGCCCCGACGACGCCTCGTCGGTCTCCGGGCGTACCGCGTCGCGCGGGCGGGACTTCAGCGGGCCCGCTGTGCGGCCCTCTCCCCCGGTCATGAACCCGCGCCCCCGATCTCCCGCAACCACGCGCGCAGTTCACGTTCGACCGTCTCGGGGTGCTCCAGGGTGAGGGCGTGCGCCGCGTCCGGGACGCGTACGAGCGAGGCCTGCGCGGTGGCGCTCTCGATCTCCTCCGCCGCGGCCCGCATGCCGGCGGTGTCCGCGTCCCCGACGAGGACCCGGACCGGGCAGCCCAGCTCCGCGAGTCGGCCGGCGGCGGGCTTCGGCTTCACGAAGTCCGGGGTGTCCTTCTGCTGCGTGTAGTTGAGCCGCAGCATGTCGGCGACCGTCTCCCGTACGGAGGCACGCGCGGGCTCCGGCTCCCGGCCGGGTCCGTCGACGAACAGCCGTACCTCCTGCGTGATCAGCTCCTCGACCGTCCGCGCGGTGTCGGCCGCGTCGGCGGTGTCCCAGGCCTCCTCGGCCGCCTCGACCGCGTCGAGCAGAGGCCGCTCGTCGTCCGCGACCGGGCCGTCGAAGCCCGAGACGTCGGGCGCGAGCAGGAAGAGCCCGTCGACCCGCCCCGGGTGGGCCAGCGCGAAGTCGATCGCGAGCCGCGCCCCCCGTGACTCGCCCACCAGGACGGCGGACTCCAGCCCGTACGCGTCGAGCACGCTCGCGAGATCGTCGATGTCCGAGAACTCGCCGTCGAGCGTCGTCGTGGACCGGCCGAAACAGCGGCAGTCGTAGGCGACGCCGAACACCTCGTCGTCGAGGGCCCGCAGCAGCGGGGACCACATCTCGCCGTGGGCGATGCCCGAGTGGACCATGACGGCGGCGGGGGCGGCCGGTGCGCCGCTGCTCTCGGTGTGGAGCGAGCCGCCGGGGACCGTGATCGTGCGCGTTTCCATGTTCATCCTTCCAGTGACTGCAGGGAGCAGCCGATCGACCGCATGTGGCAGCCGATCACGAATGCGGCGACTTCCTCGGCATGACTCAGCAGATACATGTGTCCACCCGGCCACATCCGTGTCGGGCAGCCGCTGTCGGACTGCTCCGCCCAGGCCGCGAGTCCTTCTGCGGGCACGCCGGGGTCGTCGGTGCCCCCCAGGGCGCACACCCGCGCCGAGAGCTTCTCGCCGTCCCGGTACCGGTAGCCCATCGCCATCCGGTAGTCGGCGCGCAGGCCCGGCATGACCAGCTCCAGCAGGTCCGGCTGCTCGAAGAACTCCGGCGGTGCCACCCCGTGCGAACGGAGGTTGGCGAGGATCTCGGCGTCCGTGGGCGGGTGCCGGTCGGGCAGCACCTGGGGCGCCGCCATCCCGGAGACGACCAGGCAGTTCACCGGCAGGGCCCGCCGCTGGAGCCGCCGGGCCACCTCGAACGCGACGAGCGAGCCGAAGCTGTGGCCGAACAGGCTGGTCGGCCGCTCGTCGGAGCGGAGTTCGTCGGCCAGGGCGGCGACGAGCAGCTCCATGTCCTCCACGGGCGCTTCGAGCATCCGCTGTTCGCGTGCGGGCAGGTCGGGGGCCCACAGCTCCACGTCGGAGGGGAGCCACGCGGCCCAGCTCTCGTAGACCGTCCCGTTTCCGCCCGCGTAGGGCAGGCAGACGATCCGGCTGGTCCCGTCACCGGCGCTGAGCTTCCTGAGCAGTGTCATGACGGCCGATCAGCCCCGCACGCAGCGCGGACGCATGTCGGTCCACACCGTCTCGATGTGGTCGAGGCACTCGTCCTTGGTGCCGGTCGGCCCGTCGGCCGCCCAGCCGGCGGGCAGCTCGCGGTCGCTCCGCCAGATGGAGTACTGCTCCTCGTCGTTGACGACGACGACGTACTCGGGCTCCAGGGTGGTCACAGTCATCGCACTACCTCTTGGGGTGTCAGGGTCGGGGGGAGGAGGATCTCGGGGGCCGCCGCCGTCGGGAGCCGGCGGCTGTAGACGGCGAAGGCGACGCTGATCGTGATGCAGGAGACGGCGATCACGGCCAGGGTCAGGGAGCCGGAAGTCGCCTCGAGGGCGATGCCGGCCGCCAGGACGGACAGGGGTTTCAGGCTGAACGCGGCGACCTGCGCGGTGGTCGTCACCCGGCCGAGGAGCTCGTCCGGGGTGAGGCGGGCGCGCAGGGTGCTGTAGAGGATCGCGGAGAGCGACTCACCGGCGCCCGCGAGGAGGACGACGCCGAGGGCCAGCGGCAGTGAGGCGGTGCCGCTCAGGACGAGCAGTCCGACGCTGCCGAGGACCGTGCCGGCGCACATGACCGCGACGGACGCCTCCTTGATGCGCGAGGCGAGCACCGCGCCGCCGATCGCCCCGACGGCGTAGACCGCGATGATCGACCCCAGGACGCCGGGTGACCAGCCGAGGTCCTCACGGATGAAGTACGTGGCGCAGATGATGATCGGCGCGGTGAAGAAGGTGATCGCCGCCCAGTAGAGCAGCGCCGCCCGCAGCAGCCGGTGCCCGGCGATGAACCGGAAGCCCTCCAGGACCTGTCGGCGCATCGGGGCCGGCGGGTGCTCCCGCGCCGTCTGGAGCGGGCGGCGGATCAGCATCAGGGAGACCGCCGAGACCGCGAACGTCAACGCGTCGACGCCCAGGGTGCCGGCCCCGCCGATGCCCGTCACCAGGACACCGGCGAGCGCGGGCCCCGCGATGTAGCCGAGCGCGTTGCCGATCGACAGCAGCGAGTTGGCCTCGCCGAGCCGGCCGCGGCCGACGAGCGACGGCACACAGGACAGGCAGGCCGCCTCGAAGACGGCGTACAGCGCGCCGACCGGCACGGCGATCGCGTACAGCACCGGCAGCATCGGCAGGTCGAGCAGCGCGGCCAGGGGCACCGCGCCGACCAGCACGGCCCGGCCGACGTCCGCCCACAGCATCATCCGCCGCCGGTCGAAACGGTCGGCCCAGGCACCCGCGGGGACGCCGAGCAGCATCATGGGCAGCGTCGTCAGCATGGCGATGAGGCCCATGTGCAGTCCGGAGCCGGTGAGGGCGAGGACCAGCAGCGGCAGGGCGGTCTTGCTCAGCGCGTCGCCGAGTGCCGACGCGCCCTGGCCGCCCGCGAACAGGAGGAAGTCGCGGTCCCGCAGCAGGTTCTGGCCGGCGGGAGCGGCCGTGCTCGCTGGTGTGCTCACCGTCAGGCCCAGTCGTCCCAGTCCTTGGCGCCGGTCACGTTGCGCAGACCGCCCTGGGACTTGAAGTACATCTGGGCCAGGTAGCGCTCGGGGATGCAGGTCAGCCAGCCGAGGGCGTTGTCCTCGCCCACGATCTGGTGGCTGTACGAGATGGAGGTGTCCATGGACTCGATGGCGTGCCAGTAGCCGCTGGGCACGTACAGCGTCTCGCCCGGGTTCAGGACGGTCTCCTCGACGACCACGTCCTTGAAGCGCGGGTGGCGCGTCAGGTCGGGACGCCGGTAGTCGACCTGCGCCATGCCGAACTGGCGGCGGAAACGGCGCGGGTACAGCTTCTCGTGCTGGTCGGGGGAGACGAAGTAGCAGCGCTTGCGGCCGACGACCTGGCTCAGGTAGGCCGCGGTCTGCATACCGTCGCTGTGGAACGGAGTGACGGTGCCCTTGCTGCCGACGAACATCACGGCCGCGACGCGGGAGGACACGGTCTCGCGCGGGGCGCCCTTGCCGCCGCCCCGGTTGAGGAAGGTCTTGGCGAGGTACAGGCCGAGGAGCTTGGCGGGGTTGACCGTGCCGGTCCGCCAGTTCGCCTTGAAGCGGATGTCGGCCCAGTTCGGGGCCAGGTCGGGCAGGTCGTAGTCGTCGGCGAGGCCCGGGAAGTGCTCGACCATCCGGTGGACCGGGTAGGCCCGCAGGTAGAAGGCGCGGTTCGGATCGGTGTTCTTCTCGATCTCGTCGAGCAGGGCGGCCAGCTTCATCCCGCGGAAGCCGCCGACGTTGCCCAGGATCAGCTCGTTGTCGAGCCGCTGGAGGTTGGCGTGGATGTCCAGGTCGCCGAAGTGCTCGCGGAAGTAGTCCAGGCTCCAGCGCTCCATGGCGGGCCAGGAGTCCATCAGGCCGGTGATGACGGCGGGCTTGCGCTGGTAGACGTAGTCGCGGGTGAACTCCTCGCGGGAGGGCGCGTGGATCCGGTCGATCGCGTCGAGCTTCACCGTGGCCTCGGGGAAGATCGTGCCGGCGACGCTCTCGTCCTTCTCGGTCGAGTGGAGGGTCATCGTGGGGTCCTGTTCCTGTTCCGGTGTCCTGTGGGGTGGGAATGCGGGGAGGGCGGGCGCCCGGGGCGCCGTCTAGCGGGACAGCGCCGTGCGCAGGGCCTCGTGGATCAGCTCGCAGCCGTACCGGAGCACGTCGTTCTCCATGGTCAGCGCGGGCAGCAGCTTGAGGACGGCCTTGTCACGGCCGGTCGACTCCACGATCAGGCCGCGTTCGAAGCACCAGGCCACCACGTCGTCCGCGGCTCGGCGGCCGCCCGCGTGGGTCAGGTCGATGCCGATGGCGTGGCCCTCGGCGCGGATCTCGACGCCGGGCAGCGGGTGGGTCTCCCAGAAGGCGCGCAGCAGTTCGGCGCCGTCGCGCGCCTGGTCGAGGAAGGCCTGGCTCTGCCAGAGGTCGAGGGCGCCGCAGGCGGCGACGAACGCCAGCTGGTTGCCGCGGAAGGTGCCCGGGTGGTCACCGGCCGCCCACGAGTCGAGGCCTTCGCGGATGAGGAGGATCGACATCGGCAGGCCGAGGCCGCCGATCGACTTGGAGACGGTGATGAGGTCGGGGACGACCCCGGCCTGCTCGAAGGAGAAGAAGCCGCCGGTCCGGCCGCAGCCGGCCTGGATCTCGTCGGCGATGAGGACGATGCCGTACCGGTCGCACAGGGCGCGCAGTCGCCGCAGGTCGGCGTCGGGGATGCGGTAGACCCCGCCCTCCATCTGGACGACCTCGAGGATGACCGCCGCGGGCAGTTCGACGCCGGACAGGTCGTCGGTGAGGTACTGCTCCAGGAGGTCCATGGTCGGGAACGAGCCGCGCGGGCCGACGGGGAACGGCAGGTGGGTGACCTCGCCGAGGGGCATCCCGGCCACCTTGCGCAGCGAGAGGTCCGCGGTCGCGGCGAGGCTGCCGCGGCTGACGCCGTGGTAGGCGCCGGAGAAGGCGATGACCTGGGACCTGCCGGTGTGCTTGCGGGCCAGCTTCAGTGCCGCCTCGACGGCGTCGGTGCCGGTGCTGCCGCAGAACTGGACCCGGTGGTCCAGACCGCGCGGCTCCAGGATCTCCCGGCCGAAGCGCTCCAGGAACTCGCGCTTGGCCGCCGTGTGGAAGTCGAGCGCGTGCAGCAGCCCGTCACCTTCCAGGTGGGCGACGACCTGGCGCTTGATGTGGGCGTGGTTGTGACCGTAGTTGAGGGCCCCGGCACCGGAGAAGAAGTCGACGTACTCCGTGCCGTCCTCGGCGACCAGGGTGGTCCCGTGGGCCGAGCTGAGGAGGACGGGGAACGCCCGGCAGTACGAGCGGACGGCGGACTCACGGGTCTCGAACACCTCGGTGGAGCCGGCTTCGAGCACCCGCGGCGACGTCGTCTCGAACACCTGGCGGGACGGGGCGCCGAGCACCTGGGGGGAGGCGCCTTCGAGCACCTGCGGGGACGTGGTCAGATCTGCCAGGACCGTCATCGGGGATCTCCAATCGGGAGGGGGGAGAGCGGGAGTACCTGGCCGACGGTGGCGGCAGGTGTACGGGCGACCGCGGTGAGCAGCGCGAGGTAGTCGTCGAGCAGCCTCGTCGCCTCGGTGTCGGCGACGCGGTCGCCGTAGTAGGAGAGGGCGATACGGGGTTCGGCGTCGTCGGTGATGTCCAGGCGGAGGGCGTACTCGGTCTGGTTCCGGGTGCCGTCGCTCTCGGTGCCGCGCTGGACGCTCGCGGACTGCTGGGCGCGCAGTCCTGAGGACACCGGGTAGTTGGCGACGACGACGACCGAGTCGAACAGCGGTCCTTCGCCCGACCCCATCCGCTGGAGGACGCCGGTGGGGACCGAGGTGTGCTCGGCGCCCTCGACGCGGGCCAGCTGGAAACGGTCGAACAGGGAGGTCAGGGTGTCGTCCCGGTTCACCTCGACCCGGACCGGCAGGGCGGCGATGAACAGGCCGACCGCGCGTTCCAGGCCTTCGACGGCCCGGTCGCGGCCCGCCGAGACCACGCCGACGGTGACGTCGGCGCGCTCCAGGCGCGAGGCGGCGAGCAGGGCCCAGCCCGCGCAGGCCAGTGTCGAGAAGGTGTGCCCGTGCTCGGCGGCCCGCTCGCGCAGCGTCTCGGCGACCGCGGGGTCCAGCCGACCCGCCGTGCGGCTGAAGCGGGACGGACCGAGGCGGCCCGGCTCGGCGGCGAGGCGCGAGGGGAGCGCCCCGGCCAGCCGGCCCCGCCAGAAGGCGCCGTCCGCCTCGGGGTCGGTGGCCTCGGCGTCGAGTGCGGGGACCGGCGGGAGCCCGGCGTCGCGGCCTTCGAGTGCGGCGAGGTACAGCGCGAGGAGCTCGTCGAGCAGCACCAGGTTCGACCAGCCGTCGGCGACGAGGTAGCTCTGGATCTGGCCCAGCCACCAGGTGGACGGGCCGCGCACCAGCCACACCCGCCACAGGGGCGGCCGGGACACGTCGAAGGGCGTGGTGCGCTCGGTTTCGAGGAGGGCGATGAGCTCGTCGGCGACCGCGGCCGGGGCGTGGTCGCTCCAGTCGAGCACCTCGATCTCCGGGTCGAGGTGCTCGGCGACGACGGGGGTCCAGGAGCCGCCGTGCCCGCCGCCGGAGCCGTCGGTGCCGGTGGCGGTGACGGTGCCGGTGCCGGTGCCGGTGTCTCCTGCGGGCGGGGTGTCGCCGTCGCCGGCGGGCCGGGCGTCGGCGCGCCGGAAGCCGGTGCGCAGGACGGCGTGGCGGGCGTTGAGCTGCTGCCAGGCGATCCGGAAGCAGTCGGGGTCGATCGGGAACGGCAGCTCCGTCGTGGACTGCATCTGGTACAGGCCGGGCACCCAGGCGCTGTCGAGAACGTCGAGCATGTGGTGCTGTCCGGGCGTCACCACGGGCCCGGCGGAGCGGGTGCGGCTCGCTCCCGTGACCGGGGCGGCGGCCTCGTGCTCGTCGACCGCCTTCGCCAGGGCCTCGATCGTCTGGTGGGCGAACACCATGCGGGGCGTCATCTCGATCCCCGCGCGGCGGGCTGCGCTTACCATGCGGATGACCGCGATGGAGTTGCCGCCGAGGGTGAAGAAGCCGATGTCGACCGGGACGTCGTCGCGGCCCAGGGCCTCGCGCCACAGCGTCACCAGGGCCCGCTCGGTCCCGGTGCCCGCGGCGCGCCCCGTGACGGCCGCGGCCGTGGGCGCCGGCAGCTCGCGCCGGTCGACCTTGCCGTTGTGGGTCAGCGGGAAGGACTCCATGCGGACGAAGGAGGCCGGCACCATGTGCTGGGGCAGGCGCGCCGACAGCTGCCGCTTGAGCTCGGCGTCGTCGGGGACCTCCCCGGCGGGGGGCGCCACCAGATAGGCCACGAGCGTCTTCGCGCCGTCGCGCGGGCCGTGCGCCGCGACCAGGCAGGAACCGCCGCCGAGCACCTCCCGCAGGGCCGCCTCGATCTCGCCGGTCTCCACCCGGTAACCGTTGATCTTGATCTGGAAGTCGATGCGGCCGAGCAGTTCGAGGTTGCCGTCCGGCATCCAGCGGGCGCGGTCGCCGGTGCGGTACAGCCGGGCCCCGGGCGCCGCGCTGAACGGGTCGGGCACGAAGCGCTCGCCGGTCAGCCTGGCCCGGTTGTGGTAGCCCCAGCCCACACCGACGCCGCCGAGGTACAGCTCGCCGGGCACGCCCACGGGCAGCGGTGACAGGGCCGCGTCGAGGACGTACGCGGTCTGGTTGGCCATCGGGGCGCCGTACGGGATGCTGCGCTGCTCCGGCAGGACCTCGCCGATCAGGTGGATCGTCGAGTCCATGGAGACCTCGGTGGCGCCGCCCATGCTGACCAGCTGTGCCGAGGGGATCAGCTGCGCCGCGCCCCGCTGCGGGAGCGCCAGCGGGATCCAGTCGCCGCCGAGGAGCACCAGCCGGATCGGCAGCGGTTCCCCGCCGCGTATCTCGCACTCCTCGACGAGCAGCCCGAACAGGGCGGGGACCGAGTGCCACACGGTGACGGCCTCGCGCTCGATCGTCTCGATCCAGCGGTGCGGCGCACGCTCGTCCTCGGCCGCGGGGAACACCACGGTCGCGCCGGCCATGAGCGTGCCGAACACGTCGTACGCGCTCATGTCGAAGGCGAGCGCCGAGACGCCGAAGACCTTGTCGCCGGGGCCGACGAGGAAGCGCCGGTTGAAGTCGGTGAAGTTGTTGACGCGGCCCCGGTGGTCGAGCAGCACACCCTTGGGCAGACCGGTCGAGCCCGAGGTGTAGATCAGGTAGAGCAGGTCGTCCGGGCGGACGTCCCGCTCGGGCCGGGTCGCCGGGTGGGAGGCGGCGGCTGCGGGGTCGACGGCCGTCACGCCGCCGCCGCCGAGCCGCTCGTCGCGGGTGACGACGAGCCGGGCGCCGGAGTCCGCCAGCATCCACTGGAGGCGCTCGGCCGGATAGCCCGGGTCGAGCGGCACATAGCCCGCGCCCGTCTTGGCGATGGCCAGCTGGGCGACGACCAGGTCGATGCCGCGCTCCAGGCAGACGCCGACGCGCTGGTGGCGGCCGCAGCCCTCCGCGAGGAGCAGGTGGGCGAGCCGGTTGGCCCGCGCGTCGAGCTCGGCGTAGCTCACCGCCTCCTCGCCGCAGGTCACGGCGACGGCGTCCGGCTCCAGGTCCGTCCACTCCTCGAACAGGCCGTGGGCGGTGGCGTGGGCGGGGAACTCCTCGCCCGTACGGTTCCACTCGTCGACGACGAGTTCCCGCTCGGCCCGGGTGAGCAGGTCCGCGTTGTCGACGTGGACGTCCGGGTTCTCGCACAGGCCCGTGAGGAGCCGCCGGTAGTGGCCGAGGAGGCGTTCGGCGGCGGCGGTGTCCAGCACCGACTCGTCGAACTCCAGCGACACCATGACCTCGTCGTCCGTCACCGCGCAGGACAGGTCGAGGGGGAACTTGGACGTGCCGGAGTGCAGATGGGTGGGGGTCAGGGACAGGTCGCGCAGCCGCATCTCGTGGCCGGGGCCGTTGTTGAAGACGAACATGGCCTCGAACAGCGGGCTCTCGGCCAGTGTGCGACGGGGCGCGACCTTGTCGACGAGGACGTCGAACGGGATCTGGTGCTCCTGCGCCCACAGCGACTCGCGGCTGATCCCGGCGAGGACGTCACCGAGGCTGCCGGCGCCCGCGGACAGGTCGGCCACCACGGGGACGGTGTTCGCGAAGTAGCCGACCAGGCGCTCGGTCTGCCGGTTCCGGTTGGCCATGACCGTGCCGATGGCGAACCGGGAGGTGCCCGTGTACCGGTTGAGCAGCACCGCGAACGCGGTGAGCATCACGTTGAAGACGGTCGTGCGGTGCGCCTCCGCGGTGCGCTGGAGGTCGCGGCCGAACTGCCCGTCCCACTGGCAGCGGATACGCCGGCCGGTACGGGCCGTGCCCCGGTCCCCGTTCGGCGAGAGGCCGAGCGGCTGGGCCCAGGCCAGCTGCTCGCGCCACCGCGCGACCAGCCGGTCGTAGTCGTCGGGCTCCTGGGCCCGCTCGTGGGCGGCCGCGTCGGCGTAGTCGATGCCGAGCGCGGGCAGCCGGGGCGGGCGGCCCTCGCGGGCCGCGTCGTACAGCTCCGCGAGGTCCTCCAGGAGGACGCCCACCGACCAGGCGTCGGTCGCGATGTGGTGCACGACCAGGGCCAGGAGGTGGTCGTCGGCGGCGATCCGGAACAGCCGCCCGTGGATCACGGGCCCGTCCGTCAGGTCGATCGGCCGGGCCGCCTCGCGCTGCGCGGCGGCCACGGCGGCCTCCTCGTCGGCGGCCTCCTCGACCGGCAGCGCCACCGGCGCGGCCGGCAGGACGACCTGTTCGAGGCCGCCGTCCGGGAGCTGCCGGTAGACGGTGCGCAGGACCGCGTGCCGGGCGACGAGCCCGTCGAGCGCGGCGCCGAGCGCGGTGACGTCGAGCGCACCGCGCAGCCGCACGCCGTAGGGGACGTTGTACAGCGGCCTGCCGTCCGCGAGGGACTCGGCCACCCACAGCTGCTCCTGGCCCCGGGACAGCGGGCCGGGCCGCGCGGGGTCGCGTCGGCGGATGGTGCGGGCGGTCGCCCGCTGCCTGCCGCGGGCCAGCAGCAGCGAGGCCATCAGCTCCCGCTTGGCCGCGGACAGGCTCTCCTTGCTCTCCCGCTCGGTGGCGGCTTCCCGGATCATGCGTCCCTCTCCTCGCCGGCCGCGAGCAGCTCGCGGGCCTGGTCGTCGGTGACTCCGTCGAGCAGCGCCTCGAGTTCGAGGAGCTCGGTCTCGCTGAGCCCGGCCAGCTGGAGTTCCTCCAGGGCCTGTGCGACACCGCGCACGGTGGGCTGCTCGAAGACCGCGCGCAGCGGCAGTTCGATGTCGGTCCGCGCGGCCAGTTCGGCCACGAGACGGGTGGCGAGCAGCGAGTGGCCGCCCAGGGTGAAGAAGTCGTCGAGCGCGCCGACCGCCGGGGTGCGGAGCAGCTCCTCGAACACCGAGGCCACGAGCCGCTCGGTCGGTCCCGACAGCTCCTCGAAGCGCCGGCGGACCCGCTCGACGGTCACGTCGTCCCGCTGGAGCGCGGCCCGGTCGACCTTGCCGTTCGGGGTGCGCGGCAGCCGGTCGGCGAACACGTAACCGGTCGGGACCATGTAGCGCGGCAGGCGGGTGCCGACCGCGGCGGCCAGGACGGCCGGGTCGTGCTCGGTGCCGACCACGCAGGCGACCAGGGTGGGTTCGCCGTCGCAGTCGCGCAGGACGACCGCCGCCTCCCGTACGGCGGGCAGCTCGCACAGGGCCGTCTCGACCTCACCGGCCTCGATGCGGAAGCCCCGGATCTTGAGCTGGTCGTCGAGCCGTCCGAGGAACTCCAGGCGCCCGTCGCCGTGGAGCCTGACCCGGTCGCCGGTGCGGTACAGCCGGGCGCCGGGCTCCGTGGCGTACGGGTCGGGGACGAACCGTTCCGCGGTGGCCTTCGGGTCCCCGAGGTAGCCGCGGCCGACCACCCGGCCGCCGATGGCGAGCTCGCCCGGCACGCCGAACGGCAGCCGCCGTCCCTGCGCGTCGAGGACGTAGGACGTCACACCGGCGACGGGGGTGCCGAGCGGGACCGCCCGGTCGGTCGGCGGCGGGGTCGTGAGGACCGCGAGGTGGGTGTCGTCCGCGCACTCGGCGGGCCCGTAGGCGTTGACCATCGGGATCCCCGGGAAGCGGCGCAGCCAGTCGGCCGCGAGGTCCGGCGGCAGGGCCTCCCCGGTGGCGATCAGGTACCGCAGGCTCCCCAGATCACCGTCCTCGGCGTGGTCGAGCAGCGCCCTGATCATGCCGGGCACCAGCTGGAGCACGCTGACTCCGCGGTCCCGGACGAGAGCGAGCAGCGCCTCGGCGTCCCGGCTGGTGTCGTCGTCGCCGACCACGGTGGTCGCGCCGCGCGTCACCGCGACGAGCATCTGCCAGACGGAGATGTCGAACGACTGGGAGGCGGTCTGGGCGATGACGTCGCCCGAGGTCAGCTCCAGGTCGTGGGCCATCAGCTCCAGGTGGTTGAGCAGTCCGGCCTGTTCGATCTCCACGCCCTTGGGCTCACCGGTCGTACCGGAGGTGAAGATGACGTAGGAGCGGCGGGCCGGGTGGGTCCCGCGCGGGTCGAGCGGACGGTCCGACAGGGAGTCGTCGAGCACGAGGTGGCTGCCGCGGTCCTCGCCGAGCAGGGCGGCGATGCGGTCCGCCTGCTCGTCGTCGGTGACCGCGACGACCGCGCCGAGCCGGTCGAGCACGGAGGTGATCCTCCGGTCCGGTACGGCCGGGCTGACCGGTACGTACGTCGCGCCGGCCGCGTCGCAGGCGAGGGCGGCGGCGATGTGCCGGGCCGAGCGCCCGGCGCACACCACCACGGCCGGCTCGGGGCCGGTGGCCGCCGTGGACAGCCGTCCGGCGAGGGCCGCGACCCGGTCCCGCAGTTCGCGGTAGGTCCAGACGGTGTCGCCGTCGATGACGGCGGGGGCGTCCGGGGTGTGCCGCGCCCAGTGTTCGAGGGACTCGGTCGTGGTCGCCGGCGTGTAGGCCTCCGGTCCCGCGCTCAGGGCGTCCTGGGCGGCGGCCTCGGCGGCCGGGCGCAGTTCCAGTTCGGCGACGGGCCGCTTCGGGGCGGCGGCGATGCTGCCGAGCAGGGCCTCGAAGTGGTCCAGGAGCGTCTGGCCGGTCTCCTCGTCGAAGAGGTCGGCGTTCAGTTCGAGGGTGGCGCGCAGGCCCTCCTTCTCCTCGGCCAGGTCCAGGCTGAGGTCGAACTTGGCGGTGCCGACCGGGGCGTGCAGCCGCTCCAGCCTGAGGTCGCCGAGGTCGATCTCCGAGTAGGGCGCGTTGTGCAGGGTGAACATGACCTGGAACAGCGGGCTGGTGCTCAGGTCCCTGCTCGGCTGGAGCGCGTCCACCACACGGTCGAAGGGGACGTCCTGGTTGGCGTAGGCGGAGAGCGTCGTGGACCGGACGCGTTCGAGCAGTCCGCTGAAGGACTCCTCGGCGGAGAGCGTGTTGCGGAAGACGATCGTGTTCACGAAGAACCCGACCACGTCCTCGATCTCGACCGAGCGGGTCCCCACCGGGGTGGCGACCGCGATGTCCGCGGCTCCGCTGTAGCGGTGCAGCTGGCAGTTGAACGCCGCGAGCAGCGTCATGAACAGGGTCGCGTTGTGCTCGCGGCCCACCTGCCGTACCCCGCCGACCAGTTCGGCGTCGAGCACCCGGCGGATCGTCAGGCCCCGGTTGGTCATCGCCGCCGGCCTGGGCCGCTGCGCGGGGAACTCCAGGAGCGGCGCCGGCTTCGCCAGCGTCTCGCACCAGAAGTCGAGCTGCGCCTGGTGGTCGCCGCCCTCGACCCGCTCGCGCTGCCAGCTCGACCAGTCGGCGTACTGCACGTCGAGTTCGGGCAGCGGGGAGGCCGTGCCCTGGCGGTGCGCCTGGTACAGGGTCGCGAAGTCGCGGACGACGATCTGCAGGCCCCAGCCGTCGGCGACGACGTGGTGCACGGCGAGGACGAAGACGTGGTCCTCGTCGGAGAGCCGGATCAGGGTCGCCTGTTCGAGCGGTGCCTCCGCCAGGTCGAAGCGGTGCCGCGCGGCCTCGTCGACGAGCTGCGGCCAGCGCTGTTCGGCGGTGTCCTCGGGCTCGCCGCTGAGGTCGACGACCGTGAGCGGCATGGTGATTGATCCGGCCGGTTCGACGATCTGGCTCACCCGGCCGTCGTCCATGACCAGACGGGTGCGGAGCACCTCGTGCCGGGCGACCAGATCATCGAGCGTCGCCGACAGGGCACCGGTGTCCAGCGGGCCGCGCATGCGCACGACCGTGGCGCTGTTGTAGGCGCCGGTGTCGCCCTCCAGCTGGTCGAGGAACCAGAGGCGTTCCTGGCCGTAGGAGGCGGGCAGCGGGCCGGTGCGGGGCAGGGCGACGACCGGTGCGGTGGTGCTCCCGCCGCCGGCGACGCCGTCGATGTGCGCCGCGAGGTCCCGTACGGTCTGCTTCTCGAACAGGGTGCGCAGCGCGATCTCGCAGCCGAACACCCGGCGGATCCGGGACACGACCTGGGTGGCCATGAGGGAGTGCCCGCCGAGGTTGAAGAAGTTGTCCTCGGGGCCCACCGCGGGCGCGCCGAGCACGTCCTGCCACAGGCCGGCCACCAGTTCCTCGGTGGGGGTCAGCGGGGTGCGCGGGCCGTCCTCGTGGCCGCCGGTCACCGAGGACGGCTCGGGCAGCGCGGCACGGTCGATCTTGCGGTTCGGGGTCAGCGGGAAGGCGTCGAGGGCGACGACGAACGCCGGGACCATGTAATCCGGCAGCCGCTTGCGGACGAAGGCCCTCACCTCGTTGCCGGCGGCCCTGGTGCCGGGCCTCGACACCACGTACGCGACCAGCGCGTTCTCCCCGGCGGCGTCCGTACGCGCCATGACGAGGGCGTCCTGGACGTCCGGCGCGGCGCAGATCACGTGCTGCACCTCGTCCGTCTCCACGCGGTAGCCGCGGATCTTGACCTGGGTGTCGGCGCGGCCGAGCGGGGTGACGGAGCCGTCGGGCAGATGCCGGCCGAGGTCGCCGGTGCGGTACATGCGGTCGCCCTCGGTGTCCCCGAACGGGCTGCGCACGAACCTGGCGGCGGTGAGCACCTCGTCATGGGCGTAGCCCAGCGAGAGGTGCGGGGAGCGGATGACGATCTCGCCCGGCTCTCCGACTCCGGCCTGCTGCCCCGCCTCGTTGAGGACGAGGAGCTGGACGTCCTTCATGCCGCGGCCGAGCGGGTACGTGACACCCGGGTCGGTGTCGGCGACACCGTGGGCCGCGGGCACCACGTGGTAGCCGACCGCGCGCTGTGTCTCGGTCGAGCCGTACAGGTTGACGCAGGTCGCCGAGCCCGCCATGCGGGTGATGGCCCGCACGTCACGGCTGGTCAGCGTGTCACCGAGGAAGAAGACCCGCTCCAGGAGCGGCAGGGTGCCGGGCGCGACCGACAGCTGGTCGAACAGCCGCGCCATCGGCGGCGTCATGTGGCTGACCGAGACCTGCGCGGTACGGAACCACTGCGCGAGCCGGCCCGGGGTCTCGATGTCGAGCCGGTCGGGCACGCAGATCGTGGCGCCCGTGACCAGCGGCGTGAACACCTCGCGGTGCAGCGGGTCGTGGCTGATGCCGGAGAGCAGGCTGTAGCGGTCGGTCTCACGGAGACCGAAGGTCTCCACCATCCAGGGCACGAAGTGGGTGAGGGAGCCGTGCGCGCCCCGGATGCCCTTCGGCTTGCCGGTGGAACCCGAGGTGAACGCGATGTACGCGCAGTCCCGGGGTCCCACCTCCACGGCACCGGCCGGCTCCGCGCCCCGCGGCACCAGGTGCCGGGCGTCCGACAGCTTCGACGGCAGTTCGAAGCGGCAGCGCAGCGACGCCTCCTGGAGCGCGGTGTCCACGGCGAGCGGCACGGCTCCCGCGCCCTCCAGCTGGAGGAAGGCGGTCGGGCGGGCCACCGCGAGGCAGTCGGCGATGCGGTCCGCCGGGTAGCTCGGGTCGAGGATGGCGAACGAGGCTCCGGCGCGCATCACGGACAGGATCGCCCAGACCAGCGAGGCACTGCGCTCGCCGTAGATGGCGACCACGTCGCCCTTGGCGACGCCCTGCTGGTTGAGCAGGCCCGACATGGCGGCGGTCGCCCAGGCCAGCTCGCCGTAGGTCAGCTCCTGGCCCGGTTCGGTGATCGCGATCCGGTGCGGTTCCCGGGCGGCCCTGCGTTCGAACTGCTCGACCACCGACCCGTACCAGGTGGTGTCCAGGGGGGCGGCCGGGTCGGGCAGCGCGCGGCGCGCCAGCGGGGTGTCGAGCCGCAGCGAGTCGACGTGGCCGCCGCTGTCGGCGACCGCCTGCTCGATGACCCTGATCCACTGGGCGAGCAGCTCGTCCACCGTCGTCCGGTCGAAGCGGTCGGCGGCGTACATCAGGTCGAGCGCCAGACCCGCCTGCCCGGGGTCGACGTAGAAGGTCAGGTCGAACTTGGCGCCCAGGTCGGGGACGGCGAAGGTGTCGACGGTGAGGCCCGGCAGGTCGCCCTGGCGCGGCGGGATGTTGAGCAGGTTCAGATAGACCTGGAACAGCGGGGTGGTGTTCAGGTCGCGCTCGGGGGCGAGCCTGCCGACCAGCGTCTCGAACGGCACGTCCTGGTGCTCGTACGCGTCGAGGGTGGTGGCGCGGACCCGTTGGAGGAGTTCGTCGAAGGTCGGGTCGCCGGAGAGGTCGGCGCGCAGCACGAGCGAGTTGATGAAGAAGCCGATGAGGTCCTCCACCTCGCGGTGCCGGCGTCCCGCGATGGGCACGCCGATCGCGAAGTCACGCTGGCCCGCGAGGCGGCCCAGGGTGAGCTGGAGGGTCGCCGCGAGCACCATGAACAGCGTCGCCCCGGACTCGGCGGCGAGCCGCTCCATCGCCTGGCGCAGCTCCGGCGTGACGGTCGCCCTGGCCCGGTGGCCCTGGTCGGCCTCGGCGTCGGCGTCGGACGTGCCGCGCGAGACGGGCAGGCTGAGCGAGGGCAGCGCGTCGAGCTGCTCGCACCAGTACGCGACGGAGGCGTCGAGTGCGCCGGAGTCGAGCTGGTGGCGCTGCCAGCGGGAGAACTGCTCGTAGGTGGCCCTGAGCGGGGGCAGGGGGGAGGCCGGCTCGTGGCCGGTCTCCTCGGCGTAGAAGTGGGTCAGGTCCCGCTTGAGGATCTCCATCGACCAGCCGTCGCCCACGATGTGGTGCAGGGTCAGGACGAGGACCGCGTCGTCGTGGCCGATCCTGAGCAGCCGGACCCGCAGCAGCGGGCCGCCGGCCAGGTCCATCGGCTCCGCCGCCTCGCGGGCCACCAGGGCACGGGCCTCGGAGGCGCGCTCCTCGGCGGTCGCGCCGGTCAGTTCGGTGCGCGTCAGGGTGACGTCGGCGCCGTCCAGGACGGTCTGCGTCAGTTCGCCCTCCCGGTGGGTGACGACCGTGCGGAGCGTGGTGTGCCGGTCCACCAGACGGGTGACGGCCCGCTGGAGGGCGGCCTCGTCGAGGTCACCGGTGAGCCGGATCGCGCCGGCCAGGTGGTAGCGCCCGGTGGACGCGTTCTCGCCGGAGCCGTTCTCGATCTCCTCAAGCAGCCACAGCCGCTCCTGCATCACCGACAGCGGAGCGTCGCTCCCGCCGTTGGCGTGGGCGGCGATCCCGCCGGAGGTGTCCCGGGCGGAGGCGGCGTCGCACAGCGCGGCGTAGTCCCGGAGCACGGGCGCCTCGAACAGGGCCCGCAGCGGGACCGCGCGGCCCAGCTCCTCGCTCACCTGCGAGGTGATCACGGTGGCGAGCAGGGAGTGGCCGCCGATGGTGAAGAAGTCGTCACCGGCGCCGACCACGTCGACGTCCAGGACCTGGGCCCAGACACGGCCGACGGTCCGCTCGGTCTCCGTCTCCAGGGCGGCGAACTCGGCGAGCGCGAAGTCGGCGCGGCCGGGACGCCCGAGGCGGTTCGGGTCGATCTTGCCCCCGGGCAGCCGCGGCAGCTCCTCGCGGACCACGAAGGCGGCCGGGACCATGTGCGGCGGCAGTCCGGCCGCGCACAGCTTCGCCAGCGCCTGCGGGGTCGACGCGGTGTCGGACGACTCGACATGGGCGACGAGGACCCCGTCGACGCCCTGGACCACGGCCCGTGTCACCCCGGGGAGGGCCACGAGCACCGCCTCGATCTCGGCCGGCTCGATCCGGTAGCCGCGCAGCTTGATCTGGCTGTCCCGACGGCCGCAGTAGTCCAGGGTCCCGTCGGCGCGCAGCCGGACGAGGTCGCCCGTGCGGTACATCAGGGCACCGGCGGCGGTGGAGAACGGGTCGGGCAGGAAGTGCCCGGCGGTCAGTGCGGGCCGGCCGTGGTAGCCGAGGGCCAGGCCCGCGCCGCCGACGTACAGTTCGCCGACCGCGCCGGCGACCACCGGCCGCAGCTCCGCGTCCAGGACGTACGCCGTGCCTCCCGGCAGCACCGCGCCCAGCGAGGCGGGACGACCCGGCTCGCACACGGCGGCCGTGATGACGACGGTGCACTCGGTGGGACCGTACGCGTTGACGAAGCGCCGGCCCGGCTGCCACCGCTCGACCAGCTCGGCACGGCAGGCCTCGCCGCCCGACACCAGGGTCGTGAGCCGCGGCAGTTCGCGGGCGGGCAGGGACGCGATCACCGACGGCGGCAGCAGGCACACGCTGACCGCACGCTCGGCGAGGACGTCGGCGAGGGCCTCGCCGACGAGGGCGTGCTCACGGCCGGCGACGACCAGGGTGCCCCCCGCGGCGAGCGTGGAGAAGATCTCCCAGACGGAGGCGTCGAAGCTCAGGCTCGCGAACTGGAGCATGCGGGCGTCGGCGTCGATCCCGAAGACACCCGCCTGGTACGCCGTGAGGTTGGCGAGCGCGCGGTGGGAGACGAGTACGCCCTTGGGGCGACCGGTGGAGCCCGAGGTGTACAGGAGGTACGCGGGCGCGTCGGCGTCGGCCGTCGGCAGGGCCGCGGCCTCTGCCGGGGCCACGGCCTCCCGCAGCGCCTCCTCGACGAGGTCGCGGGTCACCAGACCGCGCGCCCCCGAGTCGGCGAGCATGAACTCCTTGCGCTCGGCCGGGTAGGCGGGGTCGATCGGCAGGTACGCCGCTCCGCAGCGCTGGGCCGCCAGGACGGCGACGACGGCCTCGACGGACGGTTCGACCGACACGGCGACGACGTCCCCGGGGCGCACGGCGAACCGCCGCGCGATCACCCCGGCGACCCGGTCCACCCGGGTGCGCAGCTCGCCGTAGGTCAGCGCGCTGTCGGGTCCTTCGACGGCGACGGCGTCGGTGCGGCTGTCCGCGACCTGCTCGAACTGCGCCCAGAAGGTGTCGGGAGCGGAAGGCTCGGCCCCCCCAGACGGTTCGGACGGCCAGCGGGTGAGGGTCGCCGTCGCCGACGGGGTCTCGACGCGCTCGTCCGGCCGCTGCGCCATGGCGCGGGCCGTCTCGCCGAACAGCCGGGCGACGAGCTGGGCGGTCCCGGGCAGGAACAGGTCCGAGTTGAACTCCAGCCAGCCCGTCAGCGGGCCGCCGTCGTCGGTGATCTCGAAGGTCAGGTCGGTCTTGGCGGTGCCGGTGTACAGCGGCGCCGTCTCGACCCGCAGACCGGGCAGGGCCGGCGTCGGCAGCGCGCCGTTGCGGACGTCGAGGATCGCCTGGAAGAGCGGGCTGCGGCTCGGGTCGCGGTCCTGGCCGGTCGCCTCCACGATCGCGGAGAACGGGACCCACTGGTACGGCATCGTCTCCAGGGCGGTGGCCCTGGCAAGGTCGACGAGGTCACGGCCGGTGGCGGCGCCCGGCACCTCGAAGCAGAGCGGGACGGTGTTCACGAAGAAGCCGACGACGTCGTCGTACGCGCCGTCGCCCGTGCGGTTGGCGTCGGGCACACCGACGACCACCCGCTCCTGCCCGGTCAGCCGGGACAGGGTGGAGGACACGCACGCGGCGAGCGTCATGAAGACGGTGGCCCGCTGGTCCCTGGCGAGGGAGCGCAGCAGGTCGGAGTCGGTCTGGCTCAGCGTCAGCGGCACCCGCGCGCCGTCGAAGGTCTGCACGGCCGGCCGGGGCCGGTCGAGGGGCAGGTCGAGGGCGAGCGGCGCACCGGCGAGGTGCCCGGTCCAGAACTCCAGACCGCGCCGGCCCTCGGCCGACTCCAGACGGGCGGTCTCGTCGAGCGCCCACCGGGCGTACTCGTGGACGACCGCGGGCGGTTCGCCGTGACCGGCGCCGGAGCCGTGCGCGTACAGCTCGGCCAGCTCCCCGGCGATGATCTCCATGGAGCGGCCGTCGGAGACGATGTGGTGGAAGGCCAGGAGCAGGGCGTGCTCGTCGGGGCCGAACGACACCAGGGCGGCGCGCATCAGCGGCGGCGCGTCCAGCCGGAAGAGCTGCCGGACGTGGTCGTCGACGAGTCCGGCGAGCTCCGCCTCGCGTTGTGCGGGCGTGACCGCGGTCCGGTCGACGACCTCGAAGGGGCAGGGGAGAGCGGTGTGCACGAAGGGCACGGGCCGGCCGCCCTCGTCCGTGAAGCCGGTGCGCAGGGCGGGGTGCCGCTCGACGATCGCGTCGAGGGCGCCGCGCAGGACGGCCGGGTCGAGCTCCCCGTACAGCCGCAGCACGCCGGGCACGACGTAGGCGCGGGAGCCGGGGGCGAACTTCTCCAGGAACCACAGCCGGCGCTGGCCGAGCGAGAGGGAGGGTTCGACGGCGGCGGACGCGGAGGCGGCCGCCTCCGTCGCGTCCGTCCCGGTGGAGACGGTGTCCGCGGCGGCGAGTTCGGCGATCCGCGCCGCCTGGGCGCGTACGGTCACCGACTCGAAGAACATCCGCAGCGGCGGCTGGACGCCGAACTCCCGGCGTACCCGGGTGTTGAGGTCCGCCGCGCGCAGCGAGTGCCCGCCGAGGGCGAAGAAGTCCTCGTCGGGACCGACCCCGGCGACTTCGAGGACCTGGCACCAGACCGCGGCGAGTCTGCTCTCGAGCGGCGACATGTCCGCCGCCCCGGCCGAGCGGGACGCGTCGAGGGCCAGCTCGCGCAGGGCGTGCGCGTCCACCTTGCCGTTCGAGGTGAGCGGGATCGCGTCCAGGACCAGCAGCCGGCTGGGGACCATGTAGCTGGGCAGCTCGCGGTTCAGCCAGTCGCGCAGTCCGTCGGCACCGACGCCCTCGCCGGTGACGGCGGCGATGAGTTCCGTCTCGCCGGTGCCGCGCGAGGCGACCACGGCCGCCTCGGCGACGTCGGGGTGCCGTCGCAGCGCCACGTCGACCTCACCGAGCTCGATGCGGTAGCCGCGTACCTTCACCTGCTGGTCGGCGCGGCCGACGTAGCGCAGCTCGCCGTCGGCGGACCGGCGCACCAGGTCGCCGGTGGCGTACAGACGCCGTCCGGGCCCGGTCGCGAACGGGTCGGGGACGAACCGTTCGGCGGTCTTGCGGGGCGCCGACGCGTAGCCGCGTCCGACACCCACGCCGCCGATGTACGCCTCCCCCACGACGCCGTCGGCGACGGGCCGCAGCTCGGCGTCGAGGACGTGGATCACCGCGTCGGTCATGTCGGCGCCGATGGACACGTCGCGGGCGCGGGAGACCCGGCCCGACTCAGGGCCGAGGTGGGCGACGGTCGAGCACACCGTCGTCTCGGTGGTGCCCCAGCGGTTGTACAGCTCGACGTGGCCGCGGTCGGCGGCGAACCACTGCGCGAGCTTGTCGGGGTGCGCGGCCTCGCCGCCGATGAGGATCGAGCGCAGCGCGGACGGCACCCGCACACCCGTTTCGAGGGCGGTGACGAGCACGTGGAAGAAGGCGGTGGGGATGTCGACCAGGGTCAACCGCTGGTCCTCGCACCAGGCCCAGAAGCGCTCGGGCGAGCCGAGCACCGACTCGTCGCGGAGCACGAGGGTCGCGCCCCGGGTCCAGGCGGAGAAGATCTCCTCCAGGCAGGGGTCGAAGGTGAGCGGCGCGAACTGCAGCACCCGGTCGCCCTCCTCGACGTCGAAGGCGTCGAGGAAGGACAGCAGGTAGCTCAACAGCGACCGGTGTTCGATCTGCACGCCCTTGGGGCGTCCGGTCGAGCCGGAGGTGAAGATGACGTACGCCAGGCTGTCGCCGGTGACGGCGAGCGCGGGGCGGTCCTCGGGGAGGTCCGCGCCGGACTCCTCGTCGACGCGGGTCGCGGTGCCCAGGGAGCCCGCGAGGTTCGCGGTCGCGCCGTGGCAGAGGATCCGGGCGCAGCGCGCGTCGCCGACCATGTCGGCGAGACGGCTCTGCGGCAGCGTCGGGTCCAGGGGCACGAAGGCGGCCCCGGACTTCATGACGGCGAGCATCGCGACGATCAGCTCGGAGGAGCGCTCCAGGCAGAGGCCGACGGTGTCCTCGGGCCCGAGGCCGTCCTGGCGGAGGCGGTGCGCGAGCCGGTTCGCCGCGCGTTCCACCTGGGCGTACGTCAGCTCCGCCGCTCCGGCCGTGAGGGCGACCGCGTCGGGGGTGCGGTCGGCCGTCGCCTCGAACAGCTCGTGCACGGAGGTGACACCGGGCAGGGTGCGGGCCGGGACGTCGGCGCGGGTGAGGGACTCGGTCGCGCCGGTGAGGCGCAGCGCAGAGACCGGGGAGTCGCCGTGGGTGACGATCTGGCCGAGCAGTTCGAGGAACTGCCCGCCCAGCGAGGCGGCGAGGCCCTCGTCGAAGCGGTCCGCGCGGACCAGCATGTGCGCGAGGAGACCGCCGTCGGCGGGTACGGCGTGCAGGGTGATGTCGAACTGGGTGGCCAGCTCGCCGGCCGGGAACGGTTCGAGGGTGAGGTCGCCGAGGACGGCGCTGTCGCGGCCGGCGCCGAAGAGGACCGAGGTGACGTCGTCGGCGATCGCGTTGTGCGGCCGCTCGAAGACGACCGCCGTGTTGATCGCGGCCGAGGTGTTGCCCCGGGCCCGCAGCAGCTCGACCAGTCGGCTGACCGGGAAGTGCTGGTGGCCGAGCGACTCCCGCAGTTGCTGTCCGGTGCTGCGGATCAGCTCGGTGACGCTGGCGTGGGCACCGGGCTCGGCGCGTACGGGAATGGTGTTGACGAAGTAGCCGAGCGTGTTGCGGAAACGTGCCTGCGGGCGGCCGGCCGTGGTGGCGCCGACGATGAAGTCCCGGGTGCCGCTGTGCGCGGCGACGAGGACCTCGAAGGCCGCCATCAGGACCGAGAACACCGTCGTGCCGCTGTCGCCCGCGACCCGCTCCAGGTCGGCGAGCAGCGCGGCGTCCACGGTCACCCGGTGGCACGCGACGCCCTTCTCCGGCCGCGGACGCTCCCGTACCGGCAGCGTCGGCGCCTGGACGTCACCGGCCAGCAGGTCGAGCCAGTAGCGCTCGTCGGCCCCCCACTGCGGGGAGCGCTCGTAGTCCTGCTGCCAGCGGACGAACTCCTCGTAGCCGACGGCCGCCGGGAGGTCGGGGGTGCGCTCGCGCAGGAGGTCGCCGTAGACGGTGGTCAGCTCGTCGAGCAGGGTCACCACCGACCAGAAGTCCGTGATGGCGTGGTGCTGCGCGAGGACCAGGACCGGTGCGCCGCAGCCGGTGAACAGCCTGGCGCGGGCGACGTCGCCTCCCTCGATGTCGAAGGGGTCGAGGGCACACGCGTCGACCCGGGCCCTCAGCACCTCCTCCGCCTCGCCCGTCAGGTCGACGACGTCGAGCACGAACGGGACGGCGGGGTCGATCAGCTGCGTCCGACGGCTGCCGTCGGTGCCGAAGCGGGCGGTCAGGACGGGGTGGCGGGCGCCGATGTGGCGCACGGCGGCGGACAGCACGCCCGTGTCGACCGGCTCGTGCAGCCGGACGGCCACCGAGACGTTCTGCAGGCAGTCCGGGCCTTCGAGGTCGCGCATGAACAGCAGCGACTGCTGACCGGCGGACAGCGGTACGGCTCCGCCGCGCCGGCCGGGCTCCTGCCGCACCGGCGCATCGGGCGCGGTGTGCGCGCGCTCCTCGATCGCCGTGGCCACCTCGCGCAGGCTCGTGGGCTGGAGCAGCAGGCCCGGGTCGGTTTCGACACCGAGCTGCTCCTCGATCCGGAAGGCCAGGTCGACGGCGGCGAGGGAGTCGAGGTCCAGCTCGGCGACCATGGTGGCGGGCGCGTCGCCCTCACCCCGGCCGACCAGGCTCAGGGCGCGCTCGATGGTGTCGACGCGCTGCTCGCGGGGAAGCGCCAGGAGTTCGGCGCGGGTGGGGAGCGTGAGCTGTCGCTTCTCGCCGCGGGCCGGGGCGGAGGCGGAGCGGCGGTGCAGCTCGCCCTCGACCTGCCCGGAGGTGTACGCCGTCCGGCCGGCCAGGCGCTGGATCTTGCCGCTGGAGGTCTTGGCGAGGCTGCGGGCGGCGAGCAGGACCACGTCGAGCAGGGCGATGCCGTGCTCGTGCTGGACGGCGGCGGCGATCGCGTCGGCGATCCGGGGCAGTTCCTCCTCGGGGGTGCCGACGGCGACCTCGTGGAGGACGACGCACTCCTCGCCGTCCCCGGTCTCCACCGAGAACGCCGCGCCGCAGCCGGGGCGGGCCCACGGGGACGCCGCGACGGCGGTCTCCTCCAGGTCGTGCGCGTAGAGGTTGCGGCCGCGGACGACCATCATCTCCTTGAGGCGGCCGGTGACGTGGATCTGGCCGTCCAGGACGAAACCGAGGTCGCCGGTGCGCAGATAGGGCAGCGGGTCGTCGGCGAGCCGGGCGCCGAAGGCGGCCTCGGTCGCGGCCTCGTCCTCCCAGTAGCCGGAGGCGACGGACGTGCCGCGCACCCACAGCTCGCCCACGGCGCCGGGGGCGACGCGGGCGCCGGTCTCCGGGTCGACGACGGCGAGTTCGTGGTTCTCCGCGACGACACCGGAGGAGACGAGACGGTCGCCGTCGGCGCGCTGCTCGCCGTGGCCCCGCTCCAGGGCGGCGCGGTCGACACGGGTGGTGTGGGCGCCGTTGCCGCGGCCGCTGCCGGCGACGAAGAGGGTGGCTTCGGCGAGGCCGTAGCAGGGCAGCAGCGCGGACCTGTCGAAGCCGCTGGGGGCGAACGCCTCGGCGAAGCGCTCCAGGGTGCGGTGCCGCACCGGCTCGGCGCCGCAGAACGCGACCCGCCAGGACGACAGGTCGAGGGCCTCCCGCTCGGCGGGGGTGCTCTTGTTGACGCAGAGGTCGAAGGCGAAGTTCGGGCCGCCGCTGACGGTCGCGCCACGGGAGGAGATGGCCTCCAGCCAGCGCATGGGACGGCGCATGAACTCCAGCGGAGACATCAGGACGTTGGAAAGACCGGACAGCATCGGCTGGAGCACACCGCCCAGCAGACCCATGTCGTGGTAGAAGGGCAGCCACGAGGCGACGACGTCGCCCTCGGTGATGCCGAAGCCGGCCGCGATCGCTGAGCCGTTGGACAGCAGGTTCCCGTGGGTCACCACGACGCCGCGCGGGGTGCCGGTGGAACCGGACGTGTACTGGAGCAGGGCGATCGAGTCGGGCCGCAGGTCCGGGTGGCGCCAGTCGTCCGCGCCCTCCAGCATCGCGTCCTCGGTGACCACCCACGGCAGCCGCGCCACCTCGGGCGCCTGCTGCTCGAACAACTCGTGGGTGAAGGCCAGCACGAGGCTGTCCGAGAGGACGATCTCGGCACGGGAGCTCTGCACGACCGCGCGCAGCCGGGGCAGCGTACGGGCGATCCGCATCGGGTCCGGCGGGTACACGGGGACCGCGACCATGCCGGCGTACAGCGTGGCCACGAAGCCCACCACGAAGTGCTCGCCCGGCGGATACAGCAGCATGACCCGCGCACCCGGCTTGGCGCGCTCCAGGAGCGAGACGGCTATGGCCCGCGCCCGCCTGTCTATCTCGAGCATGCTGAGTTCGGAGTCGACGCCACCGGCGTCGGCGAGGAATTCGTAGCGTGCGGTGGCACCGTGCTCGGAGACATTGCGGCGGATGACATCAACGACAGAGGTGTGTGCGTACATAGACCGTTCTCGCATCGGCGTGGAGTTCTGGAGCCCGGACGGGTGAGGGCGCACCGCGGGGGCGGGCCGGCGTCATGGGGGCGCCGGCCCGCGGGGAGGCCGCGGCGGTCAGTAACCGGCGACGGGCCGGCGGTGGCAGAGGGAGCGGATCCGCTCCTGGACCCGTGCCTGCAGCGCGGGGTCGAGCGCGTACGTGGTGTTCGCCGTGTTCTCCGTGGCGGTCAGCACCTCGTGGACGAGGTCGGCGACCTCCGCGACGTCGGCGAGGTCGAGACCGCGCGCCGCCATGCTGTTGCTGCCGAAACGCACGCCGGACGTCACCATGGCGGAGTGGGTGTCGCCGACGATCCGGTTCTTGTTGACGAGGATGCCGCACTGCTCCAGCGCCTTCTCGGCGTTGACGCCCGTGACGCCGTACGACGTGAGGACGTCGGCCACGACGATGTGGTTGTCGGTGCCGCCGGAGATGACCCGTACTCCGCGGCCCATGAGCTGCTCGGCGAGCGCGGCCGCGAGGTCGCGCACCCGGTGGATGCGGGCGGTGAACTCCGGTGTGGTCGCCGCCCCCAGGGCGTAGGCCTTGGCGGCGATGCTGTTCACCACCGGCGCGCCCTGGATCAGCGGGAAGAGGCCGCTCTGCAGAGTCTGCCGAAGCGTGCGGCCGGTGGGGAGCACCATGTCGGCGGAGTCGCCGAGCAGGATCAGACCGCCGCGCGGACCGTAGAGCTGCTTGTGCGTGCAGGTGGTCACCACATGGGCGTGCGCAAGGGGCGACGGGTGCAGCCCGGCCACCACGAGCCCGGCGATGTGGGTGATGTCGGCGAGCAGGTACGCCCCCACATCGTCGGCGATGGCGCGGAACGCGGCCCAGTCGAGCGTACGGGGGTAGGCGGTGGTGCCCGCCACGATCAGGCGCGGCCGGTGCCGCAGGGCCTGGGCCCGGACCTCCGCGTAGTCGATGAGGCCGTCGGGCCCGAGGCCGTAGCTGCGGGCGTCGAAGATCCGGCCCGAGATGTTGACCGAGGCGCCGTGGCTGAGGTGGCCGCCCGCGTCCAGGTCGAGGCCCAGGATCGGGTCGCCCGGCTTCAGCAGGGCGTTCATGACCACCTGGTTGGCGGTGCTCGCCGAGTGGGGCTGGACGTTCGCGTAGCGGGCGCCGAAGGCCTGCTTGGCGCGTTCGACCGCGAGCCGCTCGACCTTGTCGACGTTCACGCAGCCGGCGTGGAACCTGCGGCCCGGGTACCCCTCGGCCGTGACGTTGGCGAAGAAACTGCCCTCGGCGAGCAGCGCCGCGGGCGTCACCGGGCTGCACGAGGCGACGAGGGCGAGGGTCTCGTGCTGCCGGCGGAGCTCGTCGTCCATGAGCCCGTACAGGGCCGGGTCACCGAGCTCCATGGCGTGCAGGGCGTTCTCGTAGAAGGACGACAGCGGAGCGGTCGGCGGGGTGAGCGTGGGCAGACCGACGGCGTGGGTCATGGAGTCGCATCCAAACTGTGAGGGCGGCGGTCGACGGGCGGCGGTCGACGGGCGGCGGGCGACAGACGGGGTGAGGGGCTGGTCAGAAGTTCGGCGTCGAGAGCATCGCCGCGACCTTGCGGTCGGGGTCCTCGAAGCCGCGCCGGCCGTGCATCACGCGCTTGTTGTCGATCATGACGATGTCGCCGGCCTGCCACTGGAGGTCGACCCGCACCTGCTCGGTGGCGTCGAGGGCGTCCCAGCGGACGTGCTGCGGAATGGTCGAGCCGTCCTCGAACGACACGATCGCGCCCGAGCCCAGGTAGCTGTTGCACAGCGTGGGCGCGTCCACGTAGGGCGCCTGCGGGACCGCGGAGACGGTCCACTTCCAGTTGAGGTTGCCGGCGTCGTCGAAGTCGTAGGCGAAGTCGTCGAAGGTGGCGAACAGTGCCTCGAGCTCGGCGCGGTCGGCCGTGCCGAACACGCGCTCCTGGTGCTCGGGCGCGGTCGGGAACGGCAGGCGCCAGGTCAGCCGGAGCCTGTCGAACAGGTCGCGGGTCTCCGGGGCGAGCCGCTTGTACGCCTCGACGCCGTCGTAGACCGTCGTCTCACCGTCCTCGTCGGCCGGCCGCACGCAGTAGAACCACTGGAGGCCTGGGTGCAGCGGGCAGTAGCTCATCTCGGAGTGCGCCGGAATGGGATTCCGGTGCGCGTCGACGAGCAGCACGGCGCCGTCGTCGGAAATCGTCTCGCGGTTCGGGTTCTGGTGGAAGAAGAGCTTCGACGAGAACTTCTGGACGAGTTCACGGAAATCGTCGGCGGTGGCCCCGAACCCGCGGAACATCAGAGTGCCGTGCTCCTTGAAGAGTTCGGCTATCTCGGAGTGCGGGAGTTCGGCGAGCGGGAGATCCGCGCTCTCGATCACCAGACCGTGGTGATCGGAAAGGGGAACGGTTTTGAAGGGGGTGATAACCATGAGAATTCCTAGTGGGGAGAGGCCCTGTCAATCGATCACGACGGTGACATTAGAGGGGCGCCAAGAGCGCGGGCAATATCGGAACCCTGGACGGATCCGGTCAATGAAGGGGCCGTGGAATTCCGTCCAAGGCGCGGATGAGGCCATGTCCCCCAAACAGGTGTCACGGCTTTCGGGGGCGTGCGCCCACGCCGTCCTGCCGCCACCATGGGAGGCCGGTCGGTACACGCGGTACCTCTCCGTCCCGGCAGTGGAAGGCGATGTGGAAGGCGAAGCGGTGGAAGTCGAAACCCCGGCCGTCCCGGTGCTCGGTCCGGCCGACTGCCACATCTGGTGGACCGATCCGGCCACGGTCACCGACGACTGCCTGGCCCTGCTCGACAGCGTCGAGCAGGAGCGGATCCCCCTCCTGCGCAGAGCGGAGGACCGCAGACGGTTCATCGCGGGACGGGCCCTGCTGCGCACCGCCGCGGCCGGCTATCTCGGACGCGCGCCCCGACGTGTCGAGGTGGTCGCCCACTGCCCCGACTGCGACCGGAACCACGGCAAGCCCGAACTGCCGGGCACCGGACTCCAGGTGTCGGTCTCGCACTCGGGCGACCGGGTGGCGGTGGCCGTCACCCGGGCCGGCGCGGTCGGCATCGACGTGGAGGAGATCGGCGCGTCCGTGTCGCCCACGGAACTGCTCCCCCATGTCATCGGGCCCGCGGAGCCACGCACCCCCGCCCACGCCACCGCGAGCGGCTTCCACCGGATGTGGACCCGGAAGGAGGCCGTGCTCAAGGCGACGGGTCTGGGGCTGCGGGTCCCGCTGTCCGAGATCGGCGTGTCGGCCCCGGAGGAGGACCCGAGGGTGCTGTTCCTGGGCGGTCCGGCCGCGAGGCCCGCCGAGGACTTCGTCCTGGCCGACCTGGAGCCGGGCGCGGGATGTGCGGCCGCGGTCGCCGTGATCGGCGGCGGACCGCTGACCTTCACCGCCTACTCCCGGAGCCACCCCTCGGCCGTCGCCTTCAGCGCGGGGCCGCCGCGGGCTCCGGCGCCCGTGCGCTGAGCGGCCTCATGTCCGTCCACACCTCCTCGATGTGGTCGAGGCACTGCTGCCGGTCGCCGCGGAACCCGTCCGGCTCCCAGCCGGCCGGCAGGTCACGGTCGGCGGGCCAGAGCGAGTACCGCAGTTCGTGGTTGCGGACCACGAGATGGGTGCCGTTGTCCTCGGACGTCATGTCGTCTCCACCTGCTGTCGTTGTCGGGGTTCGATGTGCGCGTACGGGGCGCGCGGGGCGGTCAGGGCGGCGCGGACGAGTTGCGCCTTGTTGTGCGCGCCGAGCTTGGAGCGGATGCGCTTCACGTACGTGTCGACCGTGTGCTGGCTGATCCCGATCCGCCGGGCCGCCTGGTCGTGGGTGCAGCCCTCGACGAGATGCCTGAGCACCTCGCGCTCCCGCGGGGAGAGCGTGGCGACACCCTGCCGGACGACGGCGCCGGCCGGAGCCGGACCGGGACCCGCCACCCGCCGGACGGCGTCCACGAGCAGCAGCGGGGCATCGTCGAAGGGATGCGTCGCACCCGTCCGCCCGGAGACGGTGCGCCGCCCGCCGACCGTTCCGCCGGCCGTTCCGTGGGCCGACCCGCCGACCGATCCGCCTGCCGTCCCATCGGCCGTTCCGTGGACCGTCCCGTCGGCCGTCAGCAGGACCGTACGGGCGGCGGGCACACCGGTCGTGCCGTGCGGAGGGTCGGGCAGTTCGTCGAGCAGGCCCAGGTCGAGGACCAGGCAGTCGACCGTGCCGGCCGCCACCGCGAAGGGCGTGCCGGTCGCGAAGGCGACCTGGATGTCGTCCTCGGCGTCGAGCAGATAGCGGATGCCCAGCAGGGCGAGCGGGTTCCGGACGAAGATCCCGGCACGCACCATGTCGACTCCCCGTCTGCGCCGGTTCCGGTGTGTCCCGGCTGTCGGGGCCAAATCTTCTCGATCGGCGGACGCCAGGGAAGACAACTCCGGTGGCCCCTTCGGGTCCTGGACAGAAAGGGCCACCGGGACGCGGGCACGGGGGGACGGACCAGGGAGGGGGCGGGTCACGGGGGCGCGAGTCACGGGGGGTGCCGCGAGTCACGGGGGGGGCGCGAGTCACGGGAGCCACGACGAAAGGGCCGCCCCGCTACGGGGCGACCCGGATGGCCGACGAGACGCAGACGCGCGGGACGCGTGCGACACACGGGACACGCAGAACACGCAGAACACGCGCGAACGCAGAACACGCAGAACACGCGGGACACGCGGGACGGTCAGCGCTGCTCCGAGATCCAGCCGTTCTGCACGGCGCGGACGCCCGCCTCGAACCGGCTGCGCGCCCCGAGCCGCGTCATCAGCTCGGAGGCCAGCCGCCGCGCGGTACGCGGCGACACGCCGAGCCGCTTGGCGATGGTCTCGTCCGTGTGGCCCTCGGCCAGCAGGACCACGACCATGGCCTGCTGGTCGGTGAGCCCCTGGTCGTCGGCCCTGCTCTCCTCGCTCAGCGGCCGGGCGCCGCTCCAGACGCTGTCGAACAGCGCGCACAGTGCGGTCAGCGTGCCGTGGCCGGTGAGGACGAGGGCGCCCTCGGAGCTGTTGTCGCTGTTCACGGGGATGACGGCGGCCTTGCGGTCGACGACGATCATCCGGGTCGGCAGCGTCGGCACCGTGCGCACCTCGCCGCCCAGTTGGGAAAGCCAGCTCACGTACTGGAGGGTGTGCGGGCTGTTGCTCGCGCTGTTGAGGTAGACCGTCCGCATCCGGACACCGCGCTCCAGCAGCTCCCGGTTGAGCGGCTTCGCGGCCTCGATGTGCTCCGGCCGCTGGGGCCCGTCGGGGGCGAAGGTCATGACCTCCTCCCGTGTGTCCCGGGTGAGGGCCGCGAGCCGGTCGCGGATCTGGTCGATCCCGGTCAGGCGCTCACTGTGGGAGCGGGTGTCGGCCGGCCGTGCCTCCGCGAACTCCGCGATCAGCCGGGCCGCGGCCGCCCGCGAGTCCTCCAGCTGTCTCTGGTGTGCCGCGAGTTGCTCCTGCTGACGTGTCATGAGCAGTTGCAGGCCGACCTCGGGCGATACGGGCCACAGTTCGCCCTCGCGGTCGTAGGAGGGTCTCAGCAGTGCCAGTTCGCTCAGGGTGTCGAGGGCGTGGCGCACCTGGTCGGTGGTGAGTCCCAGTCGCTCGGCGAGGTCCTTCACGCCGTCCTGCGGCTGTGCAAGGAGGCCCCGGTAGACGGCCTCGGCAACGGCATCGAGGCCGAGCGACGTGAGCACGGAAACATCTCCCCCCGGAGGTCTCGCTGTATAGGCGCTCCATCATCACACGTGTGGCCGGATTTCTACAGATGGCGGTGTGGACTGTACCGGCCATTGCCGGAATGGGACTTCTGGTGCTCTTCTCCCTTGTTCGCCCTTTTGGGAAAGTGCGAGTGTGTATCTCGTTCACACCGAACTCCTGAACAGGAAGGTGGACTTGTGTATCCCTCAGAACCTCGCGGATCTCCTTCGCGCCCTGGCGCACCCCGACGACAGGGTGGAACATGTGGTCATCCACCCCCGCCCCGGGCACGGTGTGACCGTGGGTGTCTACCTTCTGACCGAACGCCTCCGGGACGCGGAGGAGACGGCGGCGAGACTGTGCGGACGCGCGGTGGACGCGATCGGTCCGCTGCCGGGCTGGCGGGTCGGGCGCTCCGAGGCGCCGCTGCTTGCGCCGGCCGGGCTCGAAGGCCTGTGGCTGAGCCCTGAACCCTGAGCCGGGCCCGCTGACCGCTTCGGTCCAGGGCCCGTTCCGTCCACCGGATTCCTCTTCCGAAGGTCTTTCTGCTTCGCGAAGCTTTGTCGCACAGAAGGAACAACTCACCGACTTCGGAAGGGATTCATCCCTTGCAGCGTTTTCGTCCCGCCCACCGCTGGGCTGCGGTTCTCCTGACGGCCTTCGCCCTCCTGACCCCGACGTTCGCCCTGACCGGCGACATCACGGAGTCCGTCGTCGTGGGCGCACCCGCGCCGGACGACATGATCTGGGGCTGACATCCGCCACGGCGTCACCCGAGACGCGGGACGAGGGCGCCCTGACCGCCCTTCCAGGATGAGCACGGCATCGAGGACACGGGTCTTCGATGCCGTCTCGGCTTTTCAGGCGTGACGGTCGGCGCCCACGGCCGATCGCCGGACGTGGCCCCGCCACAGGGCCGACAGGACGGGGAAGCCGACGGGCTCCGGGTGCGCCCCGCAGACGTCGGCATGAGCGACCCGGCAGGTGCCGGACGGCAGGACAGCACCGACGGCACCCGGATCGCCCACGGTCCCGTCGTCGGCGACGCGCCGCCGGCTGCGCGCGGGGACGACCCCGGCCCTCAGCGCCCCCGGCTCGATCATGAGCCAGTGCCCCAGGGCCGTACGGCGCCACTCGACCCGCGCTCCGCACCACGCGCACTCCCCGAAGGCGGCACCGGCCGTGTCCGGCCCGAACCCCCCGGAGCGCGGTTCCGGCACGTGCCCCCGGGGCCGGGGCCGGGACGCGGACGCGGACGCGGACGCGGCGGAGCGGGTTTCCGGTACGGCATTGCCCGGCCGGACCGCGAACGCGGCGGCGTCGATCAGACCGGCCAGGACGTCGCCCACGAGGACCGGGTCCCGTGTGGCAGCCGCCGCCCCGGGACCCTCGCACTCCGGGCAGAGCGCCAGGCCGAGGCTCGGGACCCACGTCCCGTACGGCGCACCGCAGGAGTCGCACGCGTCACTCCGCCGCTCCGAGCCCATGTCCCGCCCCCCTGAGACGCCATCAGCTGTCAGGGACATTCCCCCTCAGCACCGAGAACGAACGGATGTTTACGGCCATGTCGGGTCGTACCCGTCGGCCGCGCGGGCCGGGCCCCCAGCCCGACACCCCCGAGCCCGCCCGACCCCGGCCCCGGCGGCCGGCCACCTCCAGGGCACTCATATGTGCGGCTCCCCGCACGCCCGTGCGCCCGGTGCGGAAGAATGGCGCGGTGACCTCTCCCCGTGCCCCGCGCACTCCCGCCCCGGCGCCCCGGCTGATCGCCACCGACCTCGACGGCACGCTGCTGCGCGACGACAAGTCCGTCTCCGCACGCACGGTCGCCGCCCTCGCCGCGGCCGAGCGGGCCGGGATCGAGGTCTTCTTCGTCACCGGCCGCCCGGCCCGCTGGATGGACGTCGTCAGCGCCCACGTCCACGGCCACGGCCTCGCGATCTGCGCCAACGGCGCCGCCGTCGTCGACCTCCACGCGGGAGGCACCTTCCTCGACGTGCACCCGCTGGAGCGGGCGATCGCCCTCGACGTCGTCCGGGCCCTGCGCGCCGCCGCCCCCGGGACGTCCTTCGCGGTCGAGCTCACCACCGGCATCCACTACGAGCCGCAGTACCCGCCGTTCTTCCTCGACCCCGGGGCGACCGTCGCCACCGCGGAGAAGCTCCTCTACGAGGAGACGTCCGGCGCCGCGGCCCCGGTCCTCAAGCTGCTCGCCCAGCACCCGGAGCTCGACCCCGACGTGTTCCTCGCGACGGCCAGGGCGGCCGCGGGGGAGCGGGCCTCGTTCACCCGGTCGAGTCCCACCGCCCTCATCGAGATCAGCGCGCTCGGTGTCTCCAAGGCCTCCACCCTGGCCCTGTGCTGCGCCGAGCGCGGCATCACTGCCGATGAGGTCGTCGCCTTCGGCGACATGCCGAACGACATCGAGATGCTGAGCTGGGCCGGCCGCTCGTACGCGATGGGCAACGCCCACCCGGACGTGTTCGGCGCCGCCTCCGGCCGTACGGTCGGCAACAACGAGGACGGCGTGGCCGTCGTCATCGAACAGCTGATCACCGAGGCACGGCAGGACCGGCGTTAGAACGGGGCCGACGGCCCCACCGACATCAGGAGCGGGGCCCACCGCACCACCGTCGTACCGCCGCCGTCAGAGCGGGACCCACCGCACCACCGTCCCACCGACGTCAGAGCGGGGCCTCCCACACCACCGTCGTACCGCCGCCGTCCTCCCCGACCCCCGGTCCGCACCAGCTCGCGCCGCCCAGTGCCTCGGCCCGCCGCGCCAGGTTGCGCAGGCCGCTGCGGCGACCGCCCGCGGGGAGGCCGATGCCGTCGTCCGCGACCGAGAGCCGTACCCCCGCCGAGCCGTCGGGCAGGGTGACACCCGCGTCGACGACCACCTCGATCCTGCTCGCCTCCGCGTGCCGGAACGCGTTGGAGAGCGCCTCGCGCAGGGCGGCGATGAGGTTCTTGCCGGTGAGTTCGCCGACTGTCGAGTCGATCGCGCCGAGAAAGCGGTGCGCGGGCTTGAAGCCGAGCGGCACGGCGGCCATGTTGATCTCCCGCAGGACCCGGGTGCGCAGCCCCGACGGCGCCTCGGCGGGCCCCTGCTGGAGCGCGAAGATCGCCGTACGGATCTCCTGGATGGTGACGTCGAGTTCGTCCACCGCCTTGCCGACGCCGTCCCGCACCGCCGGCACGATCGACCTGCGCTGGGCGCTCTCCAGCATCATGCCGGTGGCGAAGAGCCGCTGGATCACCAGATCGTGCAGGTCACGGGCGATCCGGTCGCGGTCCTCGTACACGGCGAGGCGTTCCCGGTCGCGCTGCGCCTCGGCCATCATCAGGGCGAGCGCCGCCTGCGAGGCGAACTGGGTGGCGAGCGTCCGTTCCGCCTCCGTGAACGGGCGGGCCCCCCGCACCCGGGGCGTGGCGAGCGCGCCGAGCACCCGCCCGCCGCTCTGCAGCGGCAGCATCATGCTCGGCCCGTACGAGGAGGTCAGCCGGCTGATCATCAGCGGGTCCGTCGACGCGTCCGCCACGAAGACCGCCTCGCCGTCCAGGAGCCGCCGCACCACCGCGCTCTCGGGCGGGATCACCACGCCGAGGGACTTCGTGGACCGGGGCGAGGAGACGGCGACGATCTCCAGACCGCCGTCCTCGGCGGGCAGCAGCACGATCCCGGCGTCCGCGTCGGCGAGCCTGCGGGCCTGCTCGGCGACGACCGTGAGGGCGTCGTCCGCGTCACCGCCGGAGAGCAGCGCGGTCGTCACGGCGACCGAGCCGTCGATCCACCGCTCGCGCTGCCGGGCGGCCTCGTACAGCCGGGCGTTGCCGATGGCGATGCCGGCCTCGGTGGCCAGGACCCGGACCATGTGCACGTCGTAGTCGTTGAACTCGCCGTCCCCGCGCTTCTCCGCGAGGTACAGGTTGCCGAAGATCTCGCCCTGGACCCGGATGGGGACGCCGAGGAAGCTCGCCATCGGGGGATGTCCGGCCGGGAAGCCCGCGGAGCGCGGATCGGTGGACAGATCGGCGAGGCGGATCGTCTGGGGCTCGCGGATCAGCGCGCCGAGCAGCCCCGCGTGACCGTCGGGACGCCTCCCGATCCGGCGGGCCACGTCCTCGCCGACACCGAAGGTGACGAAGTCGGAGAGGCCCTTGCCCTCCTCGTCGACGACGCCGATCGCGGCGTAGCGGGCGTCGGCGAGTTCGGCGGCGGTCTCGCAGATGCGGTCGAGGGTGGAGTGGAGTTCCAGCCCGGTGCCGACCGAGCGCATCGCCTCGAGGAGCTGCGGTACGCGGGCGGTGAGCTCGGTGGACAGCCCCTGGAGGCTGCGGGTGGCCTGTGTGGTGGCTTCCAGGGGGTCCGAGGCGTCGGACGCTGCGGCGGTCATGACGTGAGCCTAGTAAGTCCTATTTGGCGAGAAAAGTCGGCCGGCCCTCCTCGCCCGCTCCCGCGCCGACGGCGAGCAGGTCGGTCGCCCGCTCCTGTGCCAGCATCCGGCGCAGCGGGCCGTCCGTCTCCGCGAGTTCCGCGTACGGGCCGCGCTGCACGGTCCGGCCCTCGTCCAGGACGAGGACCTCGTCGACCGCGTCGAGGCCGTGCAGCCGGTGGGTGATGAGGACGGTCGTCCGGCCCTCGGTGGCCCGGAGCAGGTCGTCGGTGAGCGCGTCGGCCGTGGCCAGGTCCAGGTGCTCGGCCGGCTCGTCGAGGACGAGGACCGGGAAGTCGGCGAGCAGGGCGCGGGCGAGGGCAAGGCGCTGCCGCTGGCCGCCGGAGAGCCGGGAGCCGTGCTCGCCCACGAGGGTGTCGAGCCCGTCCGGGAGTCCGTCCACCCAGTCGAGCAGCCGCGCCCTGCGCAGTGCCTCGTGCAGCTCCTCGTCGCTCGCCCCGGTGCGGGCGAGTCGCAGGTTCTCCCGGACGGAGCTGTCGAAGAAGTGCGCGTCCTGGGCGCAGAGGCCGACGAGCCGCCGGACCGCGTCGCCTTCGAGCTCCCGCGCGGGCACCCCGCCGAGCCGGTACACGCCCTGCTCCGCGTCCAGGAACCGCAGCAGCACCTGGGCGAGCGTGGTCTTGCCGGAGCCGGAGGTGCCGACGACGGCGACCCGGCGCCCGGCCTCCAGGGTGAGCCGGAAGTCGGAGAGCGCGGCCCGCTCCTGCCCCGCGTACCGGGCGGACAGCCCGGCCAGTTCCAGCGGGAACGGACCCGTCGGGGGGGTGTGCGGCTGAGCCGGCTCGTGTACGGGGACGGGGGCGTCGAGCACCTCGAAGACCCGCTCGGCACTGTGCCGGACACGCTGGCGGTACCGCACGGCGAGCGGCAGTCCGGTGACGGCCTCGAAGGCGGCGAGCGGGGTGAGCACGACCACGGCGAGGGCCACTCCGTCGAGACGCCCGTCCCGTACGGCCTGGACGCCGACGAACGCGGCGGCCACGACCGTGAGCCCGCACACCAGGGCGGAGAGCCCGGACCCGAGCGCCGTGGCGGCGGCCTGCCGGGAGGCGATGCCGGTGAGGGTGCGGTCGGCGGCCCGCGCCCGTTCGATACGGCTCCGCAGGGCCCCGGCCACCGTCAGCTCGGCGCAGCCGCGCAGCAGGTCGGCCACGGCGGTGGCCAGGGCGCCGCGCGCGGGGGCGAGCCGCCGTTCGGCCCGGCGGGCCAGCGCCCCGCCGGCCGCGGGGACGAGGACGCCCGCGACGAGGAGGCCCACCGCGAGGACGGCACCGGCCTCGGGCAGCAGCCAGGCGGTGAACCCGACGGACGCGACCCCGACGACGAGCGCGGCGCCCGCGGGGAGCAGCCAGCGGAGCCAGTAGTCCTGGAGCGCGTCGACGTCCTGGACGAGCCGGGAGAGCAGGTCCCCGCGGCGGGTGCGGCGCAGCCCGGCCGGGGCGATCCGCTCCAGGCGCCGGTAGACGGAGACCCGGAGTTCGGCGAGCATCCGGAGCACGGCGTCGTGCGAGACGAGCCGCTCGGCGTACCGGAACACGGCCCGCCCGATACCGAAGGCACGCGTGGCGGTGACGGCCACCATCAGATGCAGTACGGGCGGCTGCTCGGAGGCCCGGGAGATGAGCCACCCGGACACCGCCATGAGCCCCACGGCGGACCCGAGGGCAAGGCTCGCGAGCAACAGCGCGAGCCCCATCCGCCCCTTGAGCTCCCCCGCCATGTCCCGCACCCGCCGAAGCACGGCCTCCGGCGCGGTGCCCACACCCGCACGTGGTGTGGGCATCCGTTCCGCAGGGGGCGGAACGGGTGGGCACAACGCCGCACCCGTGTCGGATTCGACGCCCCCCGCCCCTCGGCCCACCCCCCGCGCCTCCGCGAGGACAGCGCCCGCGCCCCGCAACGCCCCGGCCCCGGCCCCGGCCCTGGACAAGGTCACCACCCGGTCCGCGACGGCGAGCAGCGCCGGCCGGTGCACGACCAACAGCACGGTACGGCCGGCGGCGAGCCGACGGACCGCGTCCACGACCCCCGCCTCGGTCTCCCCGTCCAACGCCGCCGTCGGCTCGTCGAGCAGCAACAACGGCCGGTCCGCCAGAAACGCGCGGGCCAGCGAGAGCCGCTGCCGCTGCCCCGCCGAGAGCCCGGCCCCGTCCTCGCCGAGCACCGTGTCGAGCCCCTGCGGGAGCCCCGCGACGAACCCGTCCGCACCGGCGTCCCGCAGCGCCTCCCGTACCGCCTCGTCGGAGGCGTCCGTGCGGGCCAGGCGGACGTTCTCGGCGATCGTCCCGGCGAAGAGGTACGGCCGCTGCGGCACCCAGGCGATCCGGGACCGCCACTCCTCCAGGTCGAGCGATCCCAGGTCGACGCCCCCGACCCGTACCGATCCACCCTCCTCCGGCACGGCGAACCCGAGCACGACATCGAGCAGCGTCGACTTCCCGATCCCGCTCGGGCCCACCAGGGCCACCGTCTCGCCCGGCTCGACCGTCAGCGTCGCCGCGTCCAGCGAGGGCTCGGCCCGCCCGGCGTGACGTACCGTCACCCGGTCGAGCTCCAGCCGGACGGACTGCGGTACGGCGACATCCGCACCCCCTCCCCCCGGCACCGGCTGCTCCAGGACCTCGAAGATCTCCTCCGCGGCGGCGAGCCCCTCCGCCGCCGCGTGGAACTGCGCCCCCACCTGCCGCAGCGGCAGATACGCCTCGGGGGCCAGGATGAGGATGACGAGCCCGACGTACAGATCGAGTTCACCGTGGACGAGCCGCATGCCGATCGTCACGGCGACGAGCGCGACCGACAGGGTCGCGAGGAGTTCCAGGGCGAAGGACGAGAGGAAGGCGATCCGCAGCGTGCGCATCGTCGCCCGCCGGTACTCCGAGGTGATCTCGCGGATCGACTCGGCCTGCGCCTTGGCGCGGCCGAAGATCTTGAGGGTGGGAAGCCCGGCCACCACGTCCAGGAAGTGACCGGAGAGCCGCGAGAGCAGCTTCCACTGCCGGTCCATCCGGGCCTGGGTGTACCAGCCGATGAGGATCATGAAGACCGGGATGAGCGGCAGGGTGGCGACGATGATCGCCGCCGAGACCCAGTCCTCGGTGACGATCCGGGCCAGGACCGCCACCGGCACGACCACCGCCAGGCCGAGCTGCGGCAGATAGCGGGCGAAGTAGTCGTCGAGGGCGTCCACGCCCCGCGTCGCGAGGGCGATGAGCGAACCGGCCTTCTGCCCGCTCAACCAGCCCGGACCGAGCGCGGCCGCCCGGTCGAGGAGCCGGCCGCGGAGTTCGGACTTGACCGCAGCGCTCGCCCGGTGGGCGGCGAGTTCGGTCAGCCAGGAGACCAGGGCCCGGGCCGCCGCGACGCCCACGAGCAGCAGCAGGGCGGTGGTCAGGTCGGAGGCCGACCGGCCCTTCTGGAAGGCCCCCACCACGATCTCGGCGATGAGCATCGCCTGGGCGATGACCAGCCCCGCCCCGACGAGGCCGAGGAGCACCACCGCGATCAGGAAGACTCGGGTGGCCCTGGCGTACCGGAGCAGACGCGGATCGATCGGTTTCACGTGAAACATGCTCCCTGGAAGGGCCGACTCGCGGGCGCGACGGGTGGGACGACTACGTGGCGGCGGGACGACTAGTGGGCGTCGGCGGCGATGTGCTGCGTACCGATCCGCTTGCGGAACACCCAGTAGGTCCAGCTCTGGTAGAGCAGCACCAGCGGGGTCGCGATGGCCGCGCACCAGGTCATGATCTTGAGCGTGTACGGGCTCGACGACGCGTTCGTCACGGTGAGGCTCCACGCGGGGTCGAGCGACGACGGCATGACGTCCGGGAAGAGCGCGAGGAAGAGCATCGCCACGGCGGCGGCGATGGTCACGCCCGAGAGCGCGAACGACCAGCCCTCGCGGCCCGCCTTGATCGCGCCGATCGCGCCGACCAGGGCCGCCACGGCCACCAGCATCGCCCCGAGGCTCCAGCTGTCCCCGGTGTGGACCTGGGTCCAGGTCAGGAAGCCCAGCGCGAGCACCGCCGTGACCGGACCGAGCTTGAGCGCGAGCGCCCGCGCCCGGACCCGGATGTCACCGACCGTCTTGAGCGAGGCGAAGACCGCACCGTGGAAGGTGAAGAGGGTCAGGGTGACCAGGCCGCCGAGGAGCGCGTAGGGGTTGAGCAGCTCCCAGAAACCGCCGACGTACTCCATGTCCGCGTCGATCTTCACGCCCCGGACGATGTTGCCGAAGGCCACACCCCAGAGGAACGCGGGGATCAGCGAGGTCCAGAAGATCGCCCGCTCCCAGTTGCGCTGCCAGTTCTCCTCGGGCCGTTTCACCCGGTACTCGAAGGCGACACCCCGGATGATCAGACAGACCAGGATGATCAGCAGCGGCAGGTAGAAGCCGGAGAAGAGGGTCGCGTACCACTCGGGGAACGCGGCGAAGGTCGCGCCGCCCGCGGTGAGCAGCCACACCTCGTTGCCGTCCCAGACGGGTCCGATGGTGTTGATGAGGACCCGCTTCTCGGCCCGGTCTCGGGCGAGCAGCTTGGTCAGGACGCCGACCCCGAAGTCGAAGCCCTCGAGGAAGAAGTAGCCGATCCAGAGGACGGCGATGAGTACGAACCAGATGTCGTGGAGTTCCATGCCTCGATCTCCTCAGCCTCAGTACGAGAAGGCCATGGGGCGGTCGGGGTCCCGAGAGTCCCCGCCGATCTTGGTGGGCGGGTTGAGGTCGTCCTCGGTGAGCTCGGGCGGTCCCGCCTTGATGTACTTCACGAGGAGCTTGACCTCGATGACGGCGAGGACCGCGTAGAGCGCGGTGAAGACGATCATCGAGGTGAGCACCTCGGCCGTCGTGGTGCCGGGCGAGACCGCGTCCCGGGTGCGCAGTACGCCGTAGACGACCCAGGGCTGACGGCCCATCTCGGTGAAGATCCAGCCCCAGGAGTTGGCGATGAGCGGGAACGCCATGGTCCAGAGGGCGATGATCCAGTACCACTTGCCCAGGCGGGGGCTGAGCGCCTTCCGCTTGAACAGGACCAGGTTCGGCACCTCGTCCTCACCGGTCCTCAGGCCCGGGGCCAGCAGGAACTTCTTCCGGGTCAGCCACAGGCCGAGCATCCCGAGGGTCAGGGAGGCCATGCCGAAGCCGATCATCCAGCGGAAGCCCCAGTAGGCGACGGGGATGTTGGGCCGGTAGTCGCCGGGCCCGAACCTCTCCTGTTCGGCCTTGTTGATGTCGTTGATCCCGGGGACGTACGAGTCGAAGTCGCCGTTGGCGAGGTAGGACAGGATGCCGGGGACCTCGACGGCGACCTTGTTGTGGCCCTTCTCGACATCGCCGTAGGCGAAGATCGAGAACGGCGCGGGCGCCTCGCCGTCCCAGAGCGCCTCGGCGGCGGCCATCTTCATCGGCTGCTGCTTGAACATGACCTTGCCGAGCATGTCACCGCTGATGGCGGTGGAGAGGCCGGCGATGATCAGGGTGATCAGGCCGAGCCGCAGTGAGGTCCGCATCACCGGGACGTGCTTCTTGCGGGCCAGGTGGAAGGCGGAGACGCCGACCATGAACGCGCCGCCGACCAGGAAGGCCGCCGTCATGGTGTGGAAGAACTGGGTGACGGCGGTGTTCTGCGTGAGCACCTGCCAGAAGTCGGTGAGCTCCGCCCGGCCGCGTTCCTCGTTGATGCGGTAGCCCACCGGGTGCTGCATCCAGGAGTTGGCCGCGAGGATGAAGTACGCGGAGAGGATGGTGCCGATCGACACCATCCATATGCAGGCGAGGTGGACGCGCTTCGGCAGCTTGTCCCAGCCGAAGATCCACAGACCGATGAAGGTCGACTCGAAGAAGAAGGCGATGAGCGCCTCGAAGGCGAGCGGTGCGCCGAAGATGTCACCGACGAACCGGGAGTAGTCGGACCAGTTCATGCCGAACTGGAACTCCTGGACGATGCCCGTGACGACACCCATGGCGATGTTGATCAGGAAGAGCTTGCCCCAGAACTTCGTCGCCTTGAGGTACTTCTCGTTCTCCGTCCGCACCCAGGCCGTCTGGAGCCCGGCGGTGAGCGCGGCGAGGGAGATCGTCAGGGGGACGAAGAGGAAGTGGTAGACGGTGGTGATGCCGAACTGCCAGCGCGCCAACGTCTCTGGCGCCAGAGCGAGGTCCACGTCGTTCTCTCCTTACATCGCCGCGGTCACATCGGCAGTTCGCCCCGTTGATCCCCCCCATAAGGGGAGAAAGCGGAGCGCTTGTGAACGCGTTCACATTCACAAGCTATTATGGCTCATACGAAATCCGTATGGTGTCCCGGGTCCCCACAAAGAGACGATCCCCACAAGCAGAGCGCTCGCGGGGATCGGTCACGACGACAGGGGGCCGGTCAGCTCTCCTCGCGGAAGCCCTCCGCCGCCTTCAGGAAGAGGTCGTTCGCCTCGGTCTCACCGATCGTGACGCGCACGCCCTCGCCGGCGAACGGCCGGACCGTCACCCCGTGCCGCTCGCACTCCGCCGCGAAGTCCACCGTCCGCTCGCCGAGCCGCAGCCAGACGAAGTTGGCCTGGGTGTCCGGCACGGTCCAGCCCTGGGCCACGAGCCCCGCGCGGACCCGCTCGCGCTCGGCCACCAGCGAGCCGACCCGGCCGAGCAGCTCGTCCTCGGCCCGCAGCGAGGCCACCGCCGCGTCCTGCGCCAGCTGGCTCACCCCGAACGGCACCGCTGTCTTGCGCAGCGCGGCCGCAACCGGCTCGTGGGCGACCGCGAAGCCGACCCGCAGCCCCGCCAGGCCGTACGCCTTGGAGAAGGTCCGCAGCACGGCGACGTTCGGACGGTCACGGTACAGCTCGATGCCGTCGGGGATCTCGGCATCGCGGACGAACTCGCGGTACGCCTCGTCGATCACCACCAGGACGTCGGAGGGCACCCGGTCGAGGAAGCGCTCGAGCTCGGCCCGGCGCACCGCGGTGCCCGTGGGGTTGTTGGGGTTGCAGACGAAGATCAGCCGGGTCCGGTCGGTGATCGCCTCGGCCATCGCGTCGAGGTCGTGCACCTCGCCGTCGGTCAGCGGCACCTGCACCGAGGTGGCCCCGCTGATCTGCGTGATGATCGGGTACGCCTCGAAGGAACGCCAGGCGTAGATGACCTCGTCCCCGGGGCCCGAGGTCGCCTGGAGCAGCGACTGGGCGACGCCGACCGAGCCGGTGCCCGTGGCCAGGTGCGAGACCGGCACGCCGAAGCGGTCGGCCAGCTCCTCCGTCAGCCCCGTGCAGGCCATGTCGGGGTAGCGGTTGAAGTTGGCCGCGGCGGCCAGCGTGCTCTCCATGACCCCCGGCAGCGGCGGGTACGGATTCTCGTTGGAGGACAGCTTGAAGGCCACGGTGCCGCCCGCCGCCGCCGGCCTGCCCGGCTTGTAGGTGGGGACGCCGTCCAGCTCGGCGCGCAGCTTGGGGCCGCCCGTACTCGTCCCGCTGGTCTCGCTCACTGTGTGGCCTCCTCGACCGTCCGTACCGCCAATGCTCCTCACCTTAAGAGGATTCGCCCCCGCTGCGAATGGGCTGCGGACAACAGGAGGGACACGCTGCGGACACGGCCGCCCCGAGCGGCCCGGAGAGGGGGGAGCGCGCATCGGGGTGGCGCGCGCGGGTGGCGAGCGCCGTGGCGCGCATCCCCCGTAGAGGTGAGTTGAGACCTCTTCGAGACCTCGCCCCCACGCCAGGCCTACACCGTTCGGCAACCACAGGTCCCATGCGAAAGGCCACAACTGCCTTGGATTCTTTGCCGATTGACCTCTTTCGATCATGCAGAAACGTGTCTGTCAACGCGTGCATATGCGACCGCCTCAACCGCCCCTCATCGCCCTACTATCGGCTCGCCATGACAGCAGCAGGGAAGCACCAGGTGAGCCGGGCACAGACCCGGGGAAGCCGGCAGGGCCGGGCGGGCATCCGGGACGTGGCCGCCGCCGCCGGGGTCTCCATCACGACAGTCTCCGACGCGCTCAACGGCAAGGGCCGACTCCCCGACGCCACCCGCCGGCACGTGCGCGAGGTCGCCGACCGGCTGGGCTACCGCCCGTCCGCGGCGGCCCGCACGCTCCGCACCGGGAAGTCGGGACTCATCGGCCTGACCGTGACCACGTACGGGGATGAACCTTTCACCTTCACCGAATTCGCGTACTTCGCGGAGATGGCCAGAGCAGCCACATCGGCGGCGCTCGCCCGGGGCTACGCCCTGGTCATCCTCCCCGCCACCTCCCGCCATGACGTCTGGTCGAACGTCGCCCTCGACGGCACCGTCGTCATCGACCCCTCCGACCACGACCCGGTCGTCACCGAACTGGTCCGCCAGGGCCTGCCCGTCGTCTCGGACGGACGCCCCGCCGGCACCCTCCCGGTGACCGCCTGGGTCGACAACGACCACGAAGCCGCCGTCCTCGACCTCCTCGACCACCTCGCCGACGCCGGCGCCCGCCGCATCGGACTCCTCACCGGAACCACCACCGACACCTACACCCGCCTGTCCACCACCGCCTACCTCGACTGGTGCGAGCGCGTGGGCCAGGACCCCGTCTACGAGGCCTACCCGGCGCACGATCCGTGCGCGGGCGCCGTCGCGGCCGACCGGCTGCTCGCCCGACCCGACCGGCCGGACGCCGTCTACGGCCTCTTCGACCCCAACGGAACCGATCTCCTCGCGGCCGCACGCCGCTACGGACTGCGCGTCCCGGACGACCTGCTGCTGGTCTGCTGCAGCGAGTCGACCGTCTACGCCACCACCGAACCGCCCATCACGACCCTCTCGCTCAAGCCTCGCCGGATCGGCACGGCCGTCGTCCAACTCCTCATCGACGCCATCGAGGGGACCGACGCCGACGGCCCGGTCGAGCAGGTGATACCGACCGAACTCATCGTCCGCACCTCCTCGCAGCGCCGTCCGCCCCGCACCACGGTCAGTCCTCCGCGCTCACCGGCGAAAGACTGAATCCCGCCCCTCCGGTTCCGCCGTCCCCGCCCCTGCCCGTGGACGGGGACGGCGAAACCGGCCACCGAACCGGCCTCAACCCTGGACTGGACCTTCTCAATTCGGGCGAAACAACCGATGAACCCGGAGTGGACCCGGATTCACCACCCCTGGTGCGTCACACAGGAGGAACCTCATTCCTATGATGGGCGCACGACACCGCGGACCTCCCCGACCAGGTCGGTCCGCGATGTGCAGGGCATCGCGACGGTGGTGGAGGGGTCCATGACTCAGGGGGCCGGGCAGGAGCCCGTGGTGCGCACGGCGACATTGCGTGACTTCCGCGTACCGCCGTACGCCCGGGTGCCCGTACAGGGCCATGCCACCGAACCGACCGCGACGGACCCCCAGCCGGCCTCCGCGCCGACCGGGAACTCCGCCGCACCCCCGCCGCCCGGGAGCCCCCATGCGCCCGCGCCGGCCGAGGCCACGCACCCGGCCACCGCACCAGGGACGGCCCCGGCGCCGCAGCCCGCGCCGCCTGCGCCCGCCTCCGCACCGCCGGGCCCCGCACCCGCCTCACCGGGCCCCGCACCCGCCTCACCGCCGACCGCGCCGGCACCCGCCGCCGCGCCCGCGCCCCCGCAGGCACCGCCGCCCGCACCCGCGCCCACCGCGCCCATGCCCGCCGAGCCGACCCTCCATCTGGGACGCCGTGCCGCCCCCGCGTACGCCGCCGCGGCCGGTTCCTCCATCGTCTCCGTCGCCACCGGCCACCCCGGCAACGCCTTCCCCGACGAGGCGATGCCCGAGGGCTACACGCCGACCGAGCGCGACCTTCCGGTCATCAACCGCGGCGACACCGTCCAGGTCCCGGTCCCCCCCGAGTCCGCCCCCGCCGAGCCCGCCCCCGCGAGCGGCGAGGGACCCGGACCGCTCTTCGTCGTCGGCGACGTCCACGGCTACCTCGACGAGCTCCTGGCCGCCCTGCACGCCCAGGGCCTCATCGACGAGAACGGCGGCTGGGCCGCGGGCAACGCCCGCCTCTGGTTCCTCGGCGACTTCACCGACCGCGGCCCCGACGGCATCGGCGTCATCGACCTCGTCATGCGGCTCTCCGCCGAGGCCGCCGCCGCCGGCGGCTACTGCAAGGCCCTCATGGGCAACCACGAGCTGCTGCTCATCGGCGCCAAGCGCTTCGGCGACACGCCGGTGAACTCCGGCGCCGGCACCGCGACCTTCCAGGCCGCCTGGCTGCTCAACGGCGGCCAGAAGCACGACATGGACCGGCTCCAGGACGTCCACCTCCAGTGGATGTCCCGGCTCGACGCCGTCGTGCGCGAGGACGACCACCTCCTCCTGCACTCCGACACCACCGCGTACCTCGAATACGGCGAGACCATCGAGGACGTCAACGACACGGTCCACGAGATCCTCAACCGCAACGACGCCGACGAGGTCTGGGACGTCTTCCGCAAGTTCACCAAGCGCTTCGCCTTCCGCGACGAAGGCGGCCCGCAGGCCGTCCAGGAGCTGCTCTCCACCTACGGCGGCCACCGGATCGTCCACGGCCACAGCCCGATCCCGTACCTCCTCGGCCAGGTCGGCACGGAGGACGGCGAGGACAGCGCCGGCCCGGTCGTCGACGGTCCGCACGTGTACGCGGACGGTCTGGCGATCGCCATGGACGGCGGAGTGACCATGGCCGGAAAGCTTCTGGTCGTCCAACTCCCCCTGGACCGCTGAGGCATCACCCTGCGCATCCGCGAAAGGCGAATTCCGGAAACACCCTGTCAGCGTGTGGCACCCCCGTCCTACCATCAGGTGCATCCGTAGCAGGCTCTCCTCCGTTTCCGCCCGACCCACCGTGTTCCACGGCTGATCCGGGCCTACGGAGCATCGGGGGATGCACATGAACGTGGCTCCGCACCTGCTGACCGAGGACCGCGCCGAGTACGAGCGGATCCTCGACGACGCACTGAGCACCGCCCACACACGCCCGGACCTCGCCGGGGCCGGGACCAGGCTCACCCTCGCGCAACTGCGCGCCCTGACGCTGAACGCGACGTCGCTGGTCACCAGCGCGGCGGCGAGCGAGTACGACCACTTCGTGAAGGTCCGCGAGCAGAACCGCGCCACCCTCGGGGCCCGGTCACCGGTCCCCTCCGACCGTCCCGGTCCCGGCGCGGGCGTCGTCGCGATCTTCACCGTCCTGGTGCCCGTCCTCGCCGGGGCGGCCGCCGTCATACTCCTGCTGGTCGGCGCGGTCCTGCGGGCCCTCGCCCCCTCGCTGGTGTTCGGGGCGACGCTGCTGACCGCCGGCCTGGTCTTCGGCGCCGTGGCCGCGGCCGGACTGCTCTGCGCGGCCGCCGGGCTCCTCGTGACGGCCCTGCGCAACAGTCCGGCCGAGGTCAGCACGGGCGCCGCGCCGGACGACGAGCTGTCCCGCGCCCGGGAGGCCTGGCGCCGCGCCCTTCTCGAGCGCGGCATCATCCCCTTCCTCCGCGACGTCCTCGCCGCCACCGCACCTCCCACCGGCCCGTCCACCGGCCCGCCCGTCAACCCGTAGGGCCACCCCTCCGGCACGCAACCGGCCCGCGACTCCCCCGGGGTCGCGGGCCGGATCACGCGCCGGAACGGATCCGGAAGGCGTCAGTCCGCCAGTGGCAGGTAGACGCGATTCCCGCTCGCGGCGAACTCCTTGGACTTCTCCGCCATCCCGGCCTCGATCTCCTGCTGCGTACCGCCGTGCTCACGACGGATGTCGTGCGAGATCTTCATCGAACAGAGCATTAGCAGAGTATCCATATGGTCTAGGGTCGTGGACAGACAGCAGCATGAGACCCGAGGGGGCCGCCCGTGGAGAAGCGCGAACAGCTCGTCAGCAGGTTGCGCGGAGTGCCCGAAGGCACGCCATCCGTGGACGAGGTTCGAGCGATGCTCGCCGCGGACCCAACGCTGAAGTGCGTCGTCTGCTACGCGCGCATCTCGTTCGACGGACGAGTCAAGGACGCCCACGGCATCGAGGACCAGCACCGCGAGATGGGCGACCATGCCCGCGCGTTCAACTGGCTGGTGGTCTACCGGTACACCGACAACGACAAGAGCGCGAGCAAGGAGAGCGTCGTTCGCGACGACTTCGAGCAGCTCATCACCGACCTGAAGGCCGGCCACACGCCCGAGGGCTACCCCATTCATGGCGTGATGGCCGTGAACGACGACCGCCTCTACCGCCGGCCGAGCGACTGGGAGCGGTACCTGAAGGCGTTCACGGCGCACGAAGGCCGCGTGTACCACGACTCGAACGGCGTCCAGGACCTCTACGCCGAGGGGTTCGAGATCAAGGGCCTCGTGGGCGTGGCCATGTCGCTCAGCGAGACGAGGAAGAAGCAGCGCCGCTCACGGAACAGCCACCGCAACCGGGCGGTTCGCGGCCTGGCCGTCTCCGCCTGGCGGCCGTTCGGCTGGGAGGACGACAAGGTCACCCTTCGCCCCAAGGAGGCGGATGCTGTCCGCCAGGCCGTCAAGGACTTGATCGCGGGGGCGTCCATCTCGGAGATCACCCGGCAGTGGAAGGAGGCCGAGTTCATCACAAGCCGGGGCAATCCCTTCCAGTACCAGACCGTCAAGCAGGTGCTGATGAACCCGCGACTCTGCGGCTACCGCGAGATCAAGGGCGAGCTCGTCCGCGACGGGGACGACAAGCCCGTGGTCGGCGAGTGGGAGGCGATCGTCACTCCCAAGGACTGGTACGCCGTGACCAACACGATTCGCGAGCGGGGGCGAGGGTCGGGCGTGCCGACGGGCGGTCTGGTGCACAAATACCTGCTGACCGGCATCCTCAGGTGCGGCCACGTCCTGGAGGACGGGACCGTCTGCAACAACAAGATGATCGGCATCAAGGCGAACGACTGGTTGAAGTACAAGCACGCCTACATGTGCAAGAAGACCGTCGACGGAGGCTGCAACAAGACGTACAAGCGGGGCGACGAGACCGACCGCTTCGTGGTGGACGTGGTCATCGCCAAGCTGGAGAAGGACGCCGCCAGCAAGTCCCGCGACGTGCCCGACTGGGACAAGGCCGAAGCCCTCGAACGTGCCATCCGGCGCCGCAAGGAGCTGGAGCGCCGGTGGCACGACGACGATGACACCGACATTGACGACGAGGCGTTCTTCCGGAACCTTCCGGTGATCGAGCGCCGCATCAAGGAGCTGCGTGCCGAACAAGCGAAGCACGAGGCGTTGAAGGCGGAGGCCGAGGCGGCAGAGGCCGATATTGCCGCGTCTTTCAAGGGCAAGACACTGACTCAGAAGCGCAAGGCCATAAAGGATGCGCTCGTAGCCGTTGTGGCCGTCCCCGGCGGCAAGGGGAACAAGGCATTCGACTACGAGCTACTCAAGCCTGTGTGGCGCACTTCCGAGTGAAGCTATGTACCACTTGCTTACGTCCCTCCACTCGCGAGCGGCCCCTAGTTCCGACGATCAACTGACTGGTCATAAGCCACGCTGAAGCTCATCACATGTCCATCGAGTGCCGGAGGTACGCGGCAGCTTGGGACGACTCAAAGGCTATGCAGTTCTTCCGGGGCGGAAGGCCGTCGTCACCTGCTGTCTCGCAGGAGGGGTCGGGCACTTCTACGCGGTTCCCTGAAGCTCACGCGCACCGTACCGCAGTCGGATACGTTGGCGTCACGATGTGAACCCGATGGGTGGGAGGGGCGTGCCGTGGACGAGTCGTTCGCTGAATTCCGTGAGGTCAGCGTGACAGACCCATTGCGGCAGGGTGATGTCCTGGAAGCCGTTGCCCCAGAAGCAACGATGTGGCAGCGGCACCTACTCGTCGTGACGGCCGACTGCGACTTCGCCAATGCGAAGCACCAAGGCCGCGTCACCTGCGTTCCCATGCTCGCGGCAGAGGAGTACTTGTCGGAGATGCAGATCCCCAAGCTCCGCGAGCAGTTGGCCAAACTTCAGGTGAAAGAGCTGCGACAGATCCTCACGAAGTCTGCGGCCCCCACCATCACCGAACGCCGGCTTCGGGAGTGGCCAAGCGAACAAAAACCCATGGAAATCGTCAGCATGCTCAACCTGCAGCCCGCAGAGGCACAGAGGGCCAAAGCCGCTCTCGAAGCCATCCGCATGATGGACACACAGGCGGACAGCCTTAAGGAGAGCATGCGCCTGTTCGTGGAGGCTCAACTCATCGGCATTAACCCCCCAAAACGGGAGAATGCAGTCAAGCGGGTGAAAGAGAAACTGCGAGAACCCTATTCCCAGCCCCCTGGCGACGCACTGTTCTTGACAGCAATCGGGCCCGGACAGGACTCGGGATACTTCGCCTATCTCCGCCACATCGAACAGGTCTGGGAGCCCGCGATTGCACTTGGGCCGTCGCGCCAAAATATCTCATACCGCCGAATCTCGCGTATGCAAGACCGGTTCGCTCACGCCCTTGTGCAGAAATTCGCCATGGTGTTCATGTCGATCGGGCTCCCTAAGCAGTACGAAGACCTTCGCGATCTGCACGCTGACTATCTTGGAGATGATCTCACGTGAAGCCGCTGGTTACGACCGTCCGCGCGCTGAGCGAGCTAGCTACCGGACTATCCCCCGACGCCGTCTCCTCGTCAGCTGTTCTCTTCGAATTCAGCACCGAGTCGGCCGACTTCATCCTCTCTGTGGATGACGACGAAGAAGCGCAGCGCGTCGTCCTCATGCGCGAGCAGAACAACAAAGAGCCATTCGTTCCAGAGCATCTCGTAAGCCTAAGAAGAGAAGTCCTAAGCCGGATGAAGAGCTTCGCCGAAAGGGCTAGGACTCCGGGGCCTCTTTCCCTTCCGAAACAGTGGCACCAATATAAGTACAATAACTACATCGCTTTCAGGGCAACATCAAAGAAGGATATCCACGAAAGTCGATGGATTACGGAAGTTATCCCTGGAAAAAGAGCCGACATCATCTTCTGGACGGCCACTACTGCGGAAAACAAATCGACGCTGGAGCAGTTCGACTCCAGGCGGCCTACCGCACCCGACGTCAACGCAGACTGGCCCCTGGCCGTCGCAGCCTCTCAGGAATACTTCAGCCAGGCACGCTCCCAACCCGCAGATGTCGAGATGAGCCTTCCGGCCCTCGAACAGTCGACGACCAAGGGCTGGTCACATCAACAATGGCTGGAGGAAATTAGCAACGAGCAGCGCGCATTCATCGAGGCAGAGACGGAAAAGTCGATCCGCCTCCGAGGCCCTGCCGGCTCTGGCAAGACGCTCGCCTTGACACTCAAGGCAATCCGGGAGGTGCTTAACGCCCGCGCAGCCGGAGAGGATGTGCGTGCTCTCATCGTGACCCATAGCTGGGCGTTGGCAGCTCAGATCTCAGACTCAATCGACTCGATGGGACTCGGGCTCTTGCAGGAAATCGATGTATTTCCCCTGCTCGAACTTGCAACGATGATTTCCCCTCAGTACGTGCAGGATGAATCCTCTGGTTTCAGCCTGATTGGAGAGGACAGCCTCAGCGGCAAGCAGGCCCAGTTGGACGAGATCCAGGAAGTGCTGGATGAGTTCATCAACGGCGACTGGATCACCTATAGGGGGCAGGTCAGCGAAGGGCTGCGTGCGAGGTTCGATTCGAACGACGATGACGAACGGCGCGCGCTCGCCTGGGACCTACTCATCGAGTTCGGATCCGTCATCGGCGCTGCGGCAATCTTCCCCGGCGTTGGAGCCGATCTGCGGTACTTCCAGCTGCCACGAGCGTCATGGATGCTACCCCTGAGCCGTGAAGACCAGCGGGTCGTCTTCGAGTTGTACACACGATATTGGGCAAGCCTCGACGAACGCTCACTCACCACATCCGATCAGGTACTTGCAGACTTCCTGATCCACCTTTCGACGAATACCTGGAACCGCGCCCGCCGAGTTCAAGGATACGACTTGGTATTCGTAGACGAATTCCATCTATTCAACCCACTGGAGCGACAGGTGCTCCACTACCTCACCCGTGATACGTCGGTCTACCCCCGCGTATTCATGGCCGTGGATCCTCGGCAGTCACCGTCCGAGGCATTCATCGGTCTGGCTGCCGACGGGACCAGGTCGTCAAGTGGTGTGCCCGAGGACGACGACCTCGGCGACGTGACGAACTTCGAACTCACCACCGTTCACAGATTCACACCACAGATCCTCGAGCTCATCAAGCACGTACATCACGAGTTCCCGACCCTCGACCTCGGCCAGGAGTGGGACATCGACTTCTCCAGGGTGGAGTCTGCGCAGGCGGACGGCTCCCCGCCACACCTGATCTCCGCCGCTTCTCGCGTTGGCGAGGAGGATGACATCGTCCGCGCGGTACAGGACTTGTATCCCTCAGGCCGGCTAGCGCTCGCGGTGGTGGACTTCCGCCAATGGTCAAGGTTCAGCAGTCTCGCCTCACGGATCGGGCACTCGGGCAAGTTCCACGTGTCCACCGTCACTGGTCGATCCGACATCGAGGGTCTCGGCTACCGGCGTCGCGGGCTGGTCGTCGGAACAGCAGAGCATCTGGCGGGGCTGCAGTTCGACGCAGTGCTTGTCGCGGGGATTCCGGATCTGAACTCGTCCACGCCGACCGCCAATGAACGCATCCGGTACCTGTCGCTCCTCTACCTCGCGCTCAGCCGCGCACAGAGGGAAGTGCGTGTCTTTGTCAACGAGGACGACGATGGCGGAGCACCGGAAGTCCTTCTGCGTGCATGCAACAACCAACTGATGGAATCGAACCAGGGAAGCCGCCTCTAACCCTCGATACCGCTCCTTACCGCGGCTCCGGCCAGGGTTCGGATCCTGCTGGCGCCATCTACGCCACTACCCGGTGAGTGGCCGATGGGGACCCAGCGGGATCACCGGCTTGCAGAGCTACTCAAGCCTGTGTGGCGTACTTCCGAGTGAGGCCGATGCCCAGCACCGTGCCGATGCTCTTGAGCTGGGCATCACTCAGCGGCGGGGCCTCGTCCACGCACTTCCGGATCCACCGTTCCCTGGCCTCGTCCGCCAGGGAACGAACCGGCTTCTCCGCGACCTTGATCACTGCCAGGGGTTCCCTTCTGTCTTGAGGCGTTCGGTGTGGGCGAGGTCGTGGCGGACCTGATTGGCAAGTAGCTCCTCACCGGGGCGATAGCCGGAGGCGAGGTAGGCCCAGGAGACTTCGGTGACGAGGGTGGTGTTCGCGTCGGGGGTCGGGTGGCCGGCGCGGGTGCGGGCGGCATCGGCCTGGGCGGTGCGCCAGGCGCGGCGTACGTCGCGGAGAGCGCCGAGGGTGGTGGAGTAGGCGCGGGACTTGGTGGAGAAGTGGCCACGGAAGCCGAGCATGTGGGCCCACTTCCAGAGCTTGAGGTCCGCGAATTCCGGCAGGTGGCCGAGGGCCCAGGCGGTGCGGATCATCTGGCGTACGTGCTGCTGCACATGGAGGTCGCGCAGGGGTTCGGCCTGCCCGGTGCCGTCGCAGTCGGCGCACAGGTCGCGGAAGCCGTCCAGGCCGCTGGTGTATCCGCGTCCGGAGCAGGGGCGGCAGATGAGGGTGCGGTCGACCGTGCCTGAGCCCTCGGCGCTCTTGGTGGCGTACTTGGCGACGTAGGCCGCAACCTTCTGGTCAGTGAGCTCGCCGTCTCCCAGGGCTTTGATCTCACGGACGTCGATGCGGTCGCCCCAGGCGATGACGCGTTCGCCCACGGCGTCTGACTCGATGGTGAGCTGAGCGCGTCGGACAGCGGCGCGTACGGCATGATCCAGGGCGCCGAGGGTGGCCCAGGGCGGGGGCGCGGTGGTGTGTCCCTTGGGGCCGTCGAGGCGGATCACGGCGTGGAAGTGGACCAGGCCGCGCTTCTGGTACTCGGCGACCTTGGCGAAGGAGACTCGCAGAGCTGCCTTCAACTCCGTCTGTGTGATGCCGAGTTGGGCAGCGAGTTCGCGCCGGAGGTAGATGGTGAAGCGTGCCCAGAGGGCCCCGGCATGTGCGTTCCAGAGCACGGCCCCGGTGTAGTCGTACGAGGCTGGAGCGAGCGGAGTGCCAAGGGCAGGGGCGTCCTCGGCGTGGCGCTGGCCGCAGCGGCAGTCCAGGGGCTTGCCCGACGGAGTGGTGGGGCGGTTGTGGACGGGGCCGAAGGAGGGTGCGGTGAGCGTGGCGAAGACGCGGGGGTGGGTGCGGACGTCTTCCGCGACGGTCTTGCCGCCGGAGAGTCCCGCCTTGATCAGGTGGTAGGTGTCGGCGGCGTAGACGCGGGAGCAGGCCGGGCAGCGGGAGGCACGGCGGTTGCCGCAGGTGGTGAGGAGTCGGCCGGTGGGTTCGTCGGCGGTCGAGTAAGCACGGACCACGGTGCGGGTAGCGGCGTCGAGGGTGGCGGTGTGGCCGACGAGGTTGACCGGGCGGGTGCAGCCGCGGACGTTGCGAACCTGTTCGGTGACGCGGTCGAAGTCTTCGAGGTGGGCCAGCTCGATCAGGTCCCGCAAGGCGGGGCTGACGATGTGGCGGAGGTCGAGGGGGCGCTTCATGGGGCGGGTTCTCCCTTCGTGCTGGGGCTGGGGCCCCGAGCAGGCCGACGGATGCGCGGGCTGCTCGGGGCATGGCGGACCGAGCCCCTTGGGGGGCTGGGTGCGGGAGGGGAGATGGAAGGTCGGCGGGAAGGTCAGGCCGTCAGGGCCGAGTGCAGGGCGGAGGCCATGGGCAGGCCGACGCCGAGCCGCGCCTTGAGCTGGGCCGTGGTGATGGGCTCGCCGTGCTGGACGCGGTGGGCGTCCGCGATCGAGCGCGCTTCGTTCAGCAGCGGCTCGGGCACCTTGACCGCAGGCACCACGGCCGGGGCGGGCACGGGCGGGGCCGTCACGGGTGCGGGATCGGGCACGGGGGCCGGATCCGCAAGGGCCGGGGTGGCGGCAGGCTCGTCTTCCTCAGCCGGGACGACCGACGCGGGAACGGGCCGGGGTTCCGGTCTCGGCTCCGTGACGACGGGGTCGGGCGCGGGGGTGCCGATGGCGTGGAAGGCCCGGAGGAGTTGGGGGCCAACGGCTCCCCAGCCGAGGAGGAGGAGCGGGGCCACGGCGTCCACGGCAGCGCGGCCGTAGTGGCCGGCGGCCAGTGGCTCGGCGATGTTTGAGGGCAAGGGTCAGCAGGCCGGAGAAGTGCATCAGCCGGGTAGCGGCCTTCATCTGCTCCGGCGGGACACCGCGCAGCGAGAGGTAGCGCAGGGCCACCAGGAGTCCGACCACGGACAGGTCCACCATCGGAGCGATCAGCGGCGCGATGGGCTCGGGGATGCCGAGGCGCAGGGCGAGTGCCCAGACGTTGCCGAAGGAGAAGACGAAGGCCAGGGTGGCAATGACGCCCATGACCACGGTCACGGTGCGCTGGGTGATCCGGTCCTCAGACACAGTGTTCACCTCCTCTCAACAGTGTGCAGGAATAAGCGGATTGGCCGTCTCGGCTATGCGGCGAGTGGCTCCTCACCTCCGTCGTAGCCGTCGTACTTGGTCAGGTCGATTCCAACGGGGAGCCGGGCGGAGAGCAGGTCGGCGGGGTCGGCCGTGAGGTGGGCGGTCTCGGCCGCGATGCGGGCCGCGTCCTCCTCTTCGACGTACGGGGTACGCAGGCGGGTGAAGCCCGCCTTGCCAGGGCTGTTCATGACCGCGACGCCGACATAGGCGGGGTCCTGCAACGTCGTCGGATTGGCGTCGGGCCACTCGCGGATGTCGTCCCCGAGGGCTGCCACGGCTGCGTCGGCGGTCTTCTGTGCGAAGGACATACCGACCGGGCACACGTCCCGGATGGACGTGGGGATGGCATCGCCCGTGGGCTTCTGCGTGATGAGGATGACGAGGATTCCGACGCTGCGCCCCTTCCTGACCAGCTCTTCCACGAGCCGGGTGTTCTCGGCCGCCAGGGCGGCGAGGCGCTTGGACTCCTTGTCGGATCCCTTGTGGTCGCGGAAGTACGTGTGCGCCTCGTCGATGATCAGCACCGTCCACGGCCAGGCGGCAGACGGGCCGACGTGCCACATGTCCTTGCGCCCGAGCACGGTCTTGATCACGGCGGACCGGTCCCGGCGGAGCTTGACGAGCCGCTTGAACAGAGCGTTCGCGTCGTCCAGGTCGTCACCGACGAAGGCGAACAACCGGCTGACCAGGTCGGCGTAGTCGCCTTCGTACGCGGCGGACACCTTGCCATCAGCTACGGCGATCTGTACGGCGGGTGAGGGTGCGCAGTCACAGATGAAGCGGTTGACCGTCGAGGTCTTGCCGAAGCCGGGCAGGCCGGCCATGGTCACACCGGGCACCTCGGCCAAGTTCACGGCGATCGGCTGTGCGTACTCGTCCAGGCCGAGTTCCCACCGCACCAACTCTTCCGGGGCCTGCCCGGAGGGGACATGCGTGGTCGGCATCAACAGCGGATCAACACGAACACCACGGATCATCACCTGTCCGGGCTTGTCCTGGACGACCGACACCCGCGTGCACCGCCAGGCGTCCGCCAGATACGGGGCCGCCTTCTGGAACTCCTCCAGACCCACCTTCGGCAGGCAGTTCGCCCGGACGACGACGCCGAACCGGTCGGGCTTCACATTCAACGCGGGAATGAGCACCCGTGGCCTGGGCGGCTTGCCGTCCGTGTTCGTCAGCGAGGCCAGCGCAGGCGGGGTCTTGTCCGTGACCGACAGCCCCGCCATCGGCGCGAGCCGCTTCCACGTGCGACGAACCCGTATCGCCTGCCGGATGCTGGCCCGTGTCTCGGTGTCCGCCATCAGGTAGCGGACGAGCCAAACGACCGCCCATACGGCGACGAGGACCAGGCCCGCCCCGACCACGACCGGGGCGTAGCCCGTCACCTCCCCCACAGTCACGTCGTCTCCTTCCGTTCGTAGAGGTAGTCGCGAGGGCCGATTCGAGGCCCGCCCAGTCCTCCAGGGACTCGAAGGGCGGGTAGCCGTAGCCGACGAGAACGGCGGCCACGGAGTTGATCAGGGACTCGGAGAACCGGGGGTCCGGTCCGGCGTGAGCGAGCGGATAGCTGCGCTCAGCGCCGAACCGGAACCCGACAGCGCCCGTCACGCGGCGATCTCGGACGGCTCGTCCGCGACCGTAGGCGCGGGCATGGCCAGCACCTCCAGGCCCGAGGCCCGGTAGGCGATGCCGTCCTGAAGCTGACCGTTGAAGACCCGAGCCCACGGAGTGGCGAACAGGTCCAGCGGCCGCACGAACGCCCCGACGTTCAGCCCGTTCGGCAGACCGCTCTTCGGAACGGTGACCTTGATGGCCTCAGCGGCGCCGTCCTCCATCGCGAAGACGGTGACCGTGTACAGCGGCTCACCGGTCTCGCGGTCGGTGGCGAGCTGGGTCTTCTCCATGTCGGTGAACTTCGGGGTGGGCAGCACGCCGAGCATGTGACGGGTCGTGCTGGTGAAGCCAACGCGGATGCGCGCCATAAGGAACTTCCTTTCATTCGACGCCGCTCGGTGCGGCGTGGTGACAACAGTGCACTACGCCCGACACCCCCGTCAAGCACCTAGCGCACCTAGCGCAGAGATCTAGCTAGCTCAGTAGGTGTAGGAGTCCATGTTCAGGCGTCCTAGTGCGGTTGGTGTGCTAGGCGGGCTACCCTCGACACATGACTCTGCCGAGGGACTCCCACACCCCGCCCTACCAGCTGGTTGCCGACGAGATCCGCAAGCAGATCCGGTCTGGCCGCATCAAGCCGGGTGAGCGCGTCCCGTCATCCCGCGACCTCGAAGCCGAGTACGAGATCGCGAACATGACCGCCCGCTCAGCCCTCCGCGTCCTGCGAGACGAGGGCTTGATCTACTCCAAGCCGGGTGTGGGCAATTTCGTCGTCGACACCCTGCCGGCCAGCACCAGCCCGAAGGCCAACACCAGCGAGCAGGGACCGGACCGGCACATGCCCACACCCGAATACGTCGAGCTGTCTGAGCGTCTGAACGCGATCGACGCAAGATTGGACAGCCTCTTGAGCATCTTTCAGCAGCTCGCCGGAGTCACCGAGAAGCCGAAGAAGTCGTAGCAGCCTTTTGCGCATCGACCTGACGAGCCAACTCCTCCAGGCGAGCCACCTTCTGTTCCATCTCCGCCAGGCGAGCCGCAATCTCCGCCGCCTCGTGCTTCTTCATTCCCGCCCCGTTCATGTCGTGCCGTTCCTTGCTGACGCGCTCGATACAACTCACCGGGGCTTGCCCGAAAGCTGACCCACGGCTTGCCCGTTCACCTTTGAGGGCTTGCCCATTCCAGCGGGCAAGCCGGACACCGTCCCAGGCAAGCCCGCCAGCCGAAAGCGCTCCGACCTCCAGGTCTAGCCGCCCTCGCCGCCCCTGTTCGCCGTCATCGCCTACGGGTGCCACCGGACGGGAAACAACCGTTGAGGCCGTCCCGCACGACGGACCACGCAAGCGAGAACCGGGCCCGCCGATGTCACGGCTACACCGTGGCCACACTCCCGGGAAGAAATCCCATGCGGCATCGAGCGGCATCACGTCTTCCGACCTCCTTTCGCTTCCGGCCCTCCATGTTCCGGAGAATCACCGGTTTGGCTAACCGGCGATCCCGGGGTATGTTTCGCCATTTCGCGCCCCAGAAGGCAGCCCTGACGCTGTCCGCACCTCATGCGTTCCCTCCGCACCTGTCTCGCGTCCTTCACCTGCCGCAAGTGCGAAAAGCGGGCCTTGTGTGACACCTGCGGCCGACGAATCCACCACAGCAGTCCCCACTCACCACCGCGCTCACTAAAGCGACCTCCTACAGGGCGCGAAACGGTCACGACCTCACCGTGGTGAGCCCGAGCCACTTACCGGGGACCACCCTGCAATCCCGAGCCTGTGGATAAGTTCTGCCGATCCGGAGAGCAGACCCACACGAATCGTCACCACTAGGACATATGGATCCCAGATTGGTCAGAGATGCGCAGATTGCGCCGGATCGTTTCGCCATGGCGCGGCCAAGCCCCTACGGCAGCAGGGCTGTTAAGAGTTTCTTTACTGGATCAAGGCGGCCCGCACGCGGGCCGCGCGGCGCGGCGGCCTCAGGCCGCCGCCGCTCCTTGTCTCCGCCACCGCTCCGGCGGCCGGTCCACTCGCGCCGCAAAAGCCCGAAGGCGAACCGGATGAGTCAGGAAGCAACCCAACCGCCCGCAGTCGCACCACCAGGCAGCGCCCCGCGAGGCACCCGGCGGATGTCCACGCCCTGGCCCACCTACACGCCAGCCCCGACGAGCCGATCCCGCCGGCATCCCCCGAAGGGCCGCACGTGGCCGAGGCTCTGTGGCTGGGGCGACCGGCTTCCACGGCTTTACCCACCTCCCCGGTCCGGGTCCCGCGTCGGGCAAGTCCAGGGGGCCACTCGTTCAAATTCCGGGCAGGGGCAAAGCCTGCCCGAGTTGCCGGGCCAGCGTACGGCCCCCTGAACATGCCCGACCCCAGACCGGGCAGGCCACCGGCCAAAGCCGCTCCAGCCGGACGCGATGCCACGTGCACCACCCGTCAACTCCCCGGGCCAACAAGCCCACTCAACCCACACGCCGCGCGCTCCTCTCCAACTCGCCAAGTCAAAAGCGGGGTTGGGATCAGCCCCTTCTGCGGGCACGACGACCACCCCGGTACCATCGGCACCGGGGTCCTGAACAGGGATTCCACGACCGGACCACCCCCGATGCTGTCCAGGCCAAGGGGTGGTCCGGTCTCTAGTTGTCGTAGCTCAGCCCGTACGGGGCACCACCTGATCAGGCCGGTCGAACCACGGCGCGTGCGTGCCGTCGGGCCTCACGGTCAGGCCGAAGCGTTCCGGGCCCGGCCTGCCGACGTTGTGCCACCAGGCGTGAGCCGCCTCCACCTCGTTCCACAGCCGGCGCGGCCCGTACTGCCACACCGTGAACCGGTCCTCGCTCTGTCCGTCCCAGTCGACCGCCGCCCATGAGGTGGCGTCCGTGGTGGCGAGCCAGAGCCGCGAGGCGACTCCGTCCACGGCCGGGTCGTCGTGCCAGGACCTCCACACATCCCGCGTCTGGAGGCCGATCGCGAACTGGGCAGCGAAGTCGTTGCCCGTGACCGCCCACGGAGACAGACCGGTCGAGGACTCATCCGGCACATGGTCATCCCGCACCACATCCTGAAAGATCCGCAGGTCCGTGCGCTGGTTGCGCATCAGCATGAACGCGGAGTGCGGGTGGAACCAGCCCGAAGCCTGGCCGCCGGCGTCCACGACCAGGCGCACCAGCCCGTAACACACCCACGGGGTCTCCCACGGCGTGAGGATCACCCCACCCGGCCGGGTCTGCTCCACCCAGGCACGGGGCACCTCCCGCACGGAGCAGGTGGCGATGATCCGGTCGTACGGTGCCGAGGCAAGGTAGCCAGCCGCGCCGTCACCGCAGATCGCCTCCGGCTCCAGACCCGCCCTCTTGAGGTTCAGCGCCGCCTGTACAGCAAGGACCGGGTCCACCTCGACCGTGGCCACGTTGTCCGCTCCGACGCGGTGGGCGAGGAGACCGGCGTTCCAGCCCGTTCCCGTACCCACCTCCAGCACCTTGTGACCGCTTTTCACGTCCAGCATGTCGAGCATGCGGAACACGATCGAGGGAGCGGATGCCGAAGACGACGCCCACGATTCGGATACGGCAGGGGCGTTGCCGTCGTTGATCTGGGTCACCACCGAGTCGTCCTCGTAGGCCGCGCTCAGCCATCCGCCCGGATCGGTACTCCGGTCGCACGGGTACAGGTCGGTGCCGAGCCATACACGGTCCGGCAGGAACCGGTGCCGGGGCACCGCCCAGAATGCCTCCTCCCACACCCGCGCAAGTGGCGCGCCGAGATCCGCGGTGACCTCGCCGAGCAGACCACGCATCGCGATCTGCTCGGCCGCCTCGTCCTGCTTGGTCACGGCCTCAGTCCTTCTTGTGCTTCGGGTCGGCCTTGGGCGACTTGGTGTCCGGCGACGGCCTGGAGGTGCCCGGGTCCTTGCCGCCCGAGTGCTTGCCGTCGCCGCCGCTTCCGCCCTTACCAGTTCCCCATCCCATGGATGCTCCCTTGGTAGTCGCTGTCAACGAACGTGGTGCAACCCGCCCTCGGCCTCCCCGTCACGACCCATAGCGGCCGGAAGACCGAGGACGGGAGATCATCGTTAGTCGCCGCCGGCCACCGAGCTGAGCTCGAAAGCGGCCAGGAGGCGTGTGTGGGAGGTCCCCCTGGACGGGACGGGGGAGCCACGGAAATTGGCACCCGCCCAGGGGAACCGGTCTATGGGCTGGTGCCCAGCGCCATGCCGAGCACCAGGCCACACGAACCGCTGATGCAGATGATGAACAGCACCCCCGCGTACCGGCCGATGACCCGCATCACAGACCCGACCGACTGTTGCTGTTCTTGGCCTCCAGGCGCGCGCTCAGCTCTTCCCGCGCCCTGGGCACCACGACGTCACGGGGCATGGCCTCCCACTCGATGCCCCCTCGCAACGGCCGCAGCTGCACACGGCCGCCAACATCGCCCATGACGACGCCGATACGCCCACTGACCATGTCCTTAGCCACATCACCGATGCCAGGCCGAGACTGCGGGTGGTCTAGGTCCGGCGAGGGCGTTGCATTTTGTGTCGTCATCACCTGTGCCGCTCCATTTCGATGCCGCAGACGCTTTCCGCGATCATCGCGTCGGCCAGAAGGACGGAGGAACCTCCACCAAACCCCACTTCGGGACGTCCCACGTCCGGTAGAACGTCCCTAGTGCCGTCCCAAGGATCAGGGGGAGACTCATGCCGAACGAGAGACTTCGTGCCGTCATGGCGGACGGAGGCTGGACGTACGCCGCCCTCGCGATAGAGGTCGATGTTGACCCCAAGTCCGTTGAACGGTGGGTCAATCTCAGTCGTACGCCACGCCGGGTCACGGCCATGCGGGCGGCAGAGACCTTAGGAGAAGACGTGCACGCACTCTGGCCGGCACTCCGGCAGGCGCGCGCGGCGCGAGCGATAAGCCCGGAACTCGTGACGCTCTATGAGCAGAGGGCGGATGTCCCCGTGTCAGCGTTCGTGGACATGTTGGCCCAGGCACGCGAGCGCATTGACGTGCTGGTCTACGCCGCAATCTTCTTGCATGAGGCGTACCCCCGATTGAACGATCTCTTTCGGGAGCGAGCCGCAGAGGGCTGTGCGATCCGGATCGCTGTAGGCGACGCGGAGAGTGAGAACGTTCGGGCGCGCGGCCAGGAGGAGAAGTTCGGCCACGGCATCGAGTCCCGTTGCCAACTGGCGCTCATGCACTACCGGCCCTTGGTCGGCGTGTCGGGCATCGACGTCCGGACCCACGCCACGACGCTCTACAACTCGCTCTACCGCGCCGACGATCAGTTGCTGGTCAATGCCCACGTCTGGGGGGTCAATGCATACGGGGCCCCGGTGTGGCACCTTCGGCGAAGCGGCGAAGGCGGCATGTTCGACACCTACGCCGAGAGCTTCAACGCGGTGTGGTCCACAGCGACCCCCGTACAGCATGAGGGGTGACCATGGGACGGACCGAGTACTACGACGACCCGAACGCTCCCAAGCCGAACAGCATGGTTGTCGCGGCCTCAGCCGTCGTCACCGACGCCCAGGGGCGCATCCTGCTCCAGCGTCGACGCGACAACGATCTCTGGGCCCTCCCTGGCGGGGGCATGGACCTCACTGACTCACTTCCCGGCACGGCCGTCCGTGAGGTCAAGGAAGAGACCGGCTTGGACGTGGAGGTCACCGGGCTAGTGGGCACGTACACCGACCCGAGGCACATCATCGCCTACTCGGATGGAGAGGTGCGCCGGCAGTTCAACGTCTGCTTCACCGCACGAATCGTCGGCGGCGAGCTGGCAATCTCGGACGAGTCGACGGAGCTACGGTTCGTTCCTCCAGACGAGCTGGACCGACTTCCCATGCACCACACGCAGCGACTCAGGCTCAGCCACTACATGGAGCACCGCGAACGGCCCTATCTCGGCTAACCCATCTACTCCTACTGGCTGCACGGCTATCGGAGCGTCCCCAACATGTGCTGGTGGACGCTCCGACGTCAAAGGATCAGTCCACAGAACAACGAAGGCTGACCGACGACTCCCCCCGGAATGCCGTCGGTCAGCCTCGTTTGCGCAGGTCAGTCAGCCAGCGGAAGGTAGACGCGGTTGCCGGAGGCCGCGAACTCCTTGGACTTCTCCAGCATCCCGGCCTCGATCTCATCCGGGGTGGCGTCCGCGTCGCCGCCGAACTGCTCTGTGATGCTTCTACTGATCTTCATCGAGCAGAACTTCGGACCGCACATCGAGCAGAAGTGCGCGGTCTTCGCGGGCTCCGCGGGCAGCGTCTCGTCGTGGAACTCCCGCGCGGTGTCCGGGTCGAGCGCCAGGTTGAACTGGTCCTCCCAGCGGAACTCGAACCGCGCGTCCGAGAGCGCGTCGTCCCACTCCTGAGCGCCCGGGTGCCCCTTCGCGAGGTCGGCCGCGTGCGCCGCGATCTTGTACGTGATGACCCCCGTCTTCACGTCGTCCCTGTTCGGCAGGCCCAGGTGCTCCTTGGGCGTGACGTAGCAGAGCATCGCCGTCCCCCACCAGGCGATCATCGCCGCGCCGATGCCGGAGGTGATGTGGTCGTACGCGGGCGCCACGTCCGTCGTCAGCGGGCCGAGCGTGTAGAACGGCGCCTCCTCGCAGATCTCCTGCTGGAGGTCGATGTTCTCCTTGATCTTGTGCATCGGGACGTGCCCGGGGCCCTCGATCATCGTCTGCACGTGGTGGCGCTTGGCGATCGTGTTCAGCTCGCCGAGCGTGCGCAGCTCCGCGAACTGCGCCTCGTCGTTGGCGTCCGCGATCGAGCCGGGGCGCAGCCCGTCGCCGAGCGAGTACGTGACGTCGTACGCCGCCAGGATCTCGCAGAGCTCCTCGAAGTTCGTGTAGAGGAAGTTCTCCTTGTGGTGGGCGAGACACCAGGCGGCCATGATCGAGCCGCCGCGCGAGACGATGCCGGTCTTGCGGCGCGCGGTGAGCGGCACGTACGGCAGGAGTACGCCGGCGTGCACGGTCATGTAGTCCACGCCCTGCTCGGCCTGCTCGATGACCGTGTCCTTGTAGATCTCCCAGGTCAGCTCCTCGGCCCGGCCGTCGACCTTCTCCAGGGCCTGGTAGAGCGGCACGGTGCCGATGGGCACGGGGGAGTTGCGCAGCACCCATTCGCGGGTGGTGTGGATGTTGCGTCCGGTGGACAGGTCCATGACCGTGTCGGCGCCCCACTTGGTCGCCCAGGTCATCTTCTCCACCTCCTCCTCGATGGAGGAGGTGACGGCGGAGTTGCCGATGTTGGCGTTGACCTTCACCAGGAACCGCTTGCCGATGATCATCGGCTCGATCTCCGGGTGGTTGACGTTCGCCGGGAGCACCGCGCGGCCCGCGGCGATCTCCTCCCGTACGACCTCGGGGGAGACGTTCTCCCGGATCGCCACGTACTCCATCTCCGGGGTGATCTCGCCCCGGCGGGCGTACGCGAGCTGCGTCACCGCCCGGCCGTCGCGGCTCCGGCGCGGCAGGCGCGGGCGGCCGGGGAAGACGGCGTCGAGGTTCTTGAGCCCGCCGCCGCGCGGCGAGGTGTGCTTGATGCCGTCGTCCTCGGGGCGGGCCGGGCGGCCCGCGTACTCCTCGGTGTCGCCGCGGCCGATGATCCAGTTCTCGCGCAGCGGCGGGAGGCCCCGTCGTACGTCGGTGTCGACGGTGGGGTCGGTGTACGGGCCGGACGTGTCGTACAGCGTGACGTCCTTGCCGTTGGTGAGGTGTACCTGACGGACCGGCACCCTGAGGTCGGGGCGCGAGCCCTGGACGTACCCCTTGTGCCAGCCCGGCGTGCGCTCGCCGTCGACAGAGGTGCCGTCCTGGTCGGAGGCAGGCGTGCGTGCGTCCTGAATGGTCATGAGACCGATCTCCCTACGCCGGCATTACCCGGTAACAGGTTCGGCGGTCGGCGCAGCCTCTTCCCGTACGCGCGTACGGTGATCAGCGCCCTCTCAGCCCGGTGCTCCGAGCTCCCGCGTGTGCAAAGGTGCCACCACGCTAGCGTCATCCCTGGCGTGCTGAACAGTGGGCCCCCGCCGTTCTTGCGATGATCGGTCGGTGACTTCCCCCGAGCAGACTCCCGAGCCGCACGGCCACGACCCCGGTCCCGGCCCCTCCCACGGGCACGGCCAGGGGCACGGCCACAGCCACAGCCACGGCCCCGCCGCCCCGGTGTCCCGGCACTTGCGCAAGGTCATCGCGGCCGTCCTGATCCCTTTCGCCACCGCCGTCGTGGTCGGCCTCGCGGTGCTGTGGCCGGGCGGTGCCCCGGCGCACGACCGCACCGGGGTCGGCTTCGACCGGCAGACCGAGCAGGGCAGGGTCGTCGCCGTCGAGCAGGTCGACTGCAAGGACGTGAACGCCGCGCAGGTCCCGCCGACCGGTGACACCTCCACCCCGGAGGGGCGCGAGGCCGTCGAGTCCCAGCGGGGACAGTGCGAGAAGGCGACCGTCGAACTGGTCAGCGGCCCGGAGAAGGGACGCAGGTTCACCGAGATCGTGCAGCCGGACGCGCCCCGCCAACTGGACCGGGGCCAGGGGGTGGTGGTGGCGTACGCCCCCGACGCCCCGCGTGACCTGCAGTATTCGGTGACCGACGTGAACCGCAAGGTGCCGTTGGCGGTGCTGGCCGGGATCTTCGCCCTCGTCGTCGTGCTCGTCGGCCGGATGCGCGGCGTGATGGCGCTCATCGCGCTCGTCGCGAGCTTCCTGGTGCTGACGTTCTTCATCCTGCCGGCGATCCTGGAGGGATCGAATCCGCTGGTGGTGGCGGTGGTCGGGTCGAGCGCGATCATGTTGATCGCCCTCTACATGTGCCACGGCCTCTCGGCCCGCACCTCGGTCGCGGTGCTCGGGACGCTGATCTCACTGCTGCTGATCGGCCTGCTCGGCTCGCTCTTCATCGGCTGGGCCTCGCTCAGCGGCAACACCGACGACAACACCGGTCTGATCCACGGCCTGTACCCGAGCATCGACATGTCCGGCCTGCTCCTGGCCGGAATCATTATCGGTTCGCTCGGTGTGCTCGACGACGTGACGGTCACCCAGACCTCGGCCGTCTGGGAGCTGCACCAGGCCGACCCGGGCATGGGGCCGCGCGCCCTGTACCGGGCCGCCATCCGGATCGGACGCGACCACATCGCCTCGGTAGTGAACACGCTTGTGCTCGCCTACGCCGGTGCCGCCCTCCCGCTGCTGCTGCTCTTCTCGATCGCGCAGAGCAGCATGGGGACGGTGGCCAACAGCGAGCTGATCGCCGAGGAGATCGTGCGGACCCTGGTGGGGTCGATCGGCCTGGTCGCCTCCGTGCCGGTCACCACGGCGCTCGCGGCCCTGGTGGTCTCCGCCGACCGACCGGCTTCCGGGGGGACCCGGCCCGCGACGGCACGGGGCGGACGGCGCCGCCGCGCCAAGTGACTCGTACGCGCGACGTCATGGCGGGTGACGTACGAACCCGGGATGGTGGGTACGTACGAGCCGCGTGGTTGCAGACGTACGAGAGGGCGGGCGCCGGTTCAGGCGGCCGGTCCCGCGCTCTCCTCGGCCAGGATCCGGCCGAGAGCGGCCTCCAGGTTGTCCTCGAAGTCGCCGAGGCTCCGTTCCTGCCCGAGCGGGACGAGCTTGTCCGTACGGTCGAGGAAGGCCACGAGCGGCGGCGCGCTCGCCCGGAACAGGGCACGGTCGCCGCCGACCTGGAGCCGGATGGAGACGTCCGAAAGGCCTTCGGGCTCCGTCGGGGCGATGTGCACGTCGCCGTCCCCGCTCGGCCGGGCGATGCCGTCGAGCAGCAGCTCCCGGCCGAAGGCCCAGGTCACGGGAGCGTCCCCGGGAAGGTGGAAGGTCATCCGCACCGCGTAGGGATCCCGGGTCTCATATCGCAGTTCGACCGGGATCCGGAAGGAGAGCTCCTCGGAGACGAGGAAGCTCATCAGGACTTCCGCCTGAACGGACTCTCGCATCGTGTACCCCGCAGTAGATGGAGCAGTTGTGTAAACACCGCTGCTGAAAGCTGTGACCGAAACGGCCAGGAATGATCCCCCGTGCCCTCTTGACGCAATCGTGCTGTACGCGCTAGCAGATCACAAGGAGTGATTTTTCAGATACTGATAGAGAAAGCGAGGGAACTGAAGAGCCGTCCGATCTCTGTGCGTAGTCGTTCGACTGCGGGGAGCAACCGTTCTTCTTGGTGAAGAGGGACAGAAATGGCCATGGCGGCCGCCGCGGAGCCCGCGGTGATGGGGATCGCGGCACAAACCGTGCCGAGCGCATATTCCTGACGCTCCACCAGAGGCTCCATTCGCCCCAAACCATCCAGACGCTCCAGAAGCACACGGCGGTTACGCACAGTGAACGGAGTGATGGCTTCCACCGGATACCGGTCGAGGTGGTCTTGACGGGATTTCACATCGAGTTGGCTCAGCAGACACTGACCGATCGCATGGGCGTGGGCGGTCTGCCGGAAATCGGCCCATTCCTCCACGGCGGGGGCGGCAGGAGTGTCGGCGACCGCGACGAGTTCGACCTCCCCCTCGCGATAGAGGGCGAAGTACACCGGCACACCGATCTCGTCCCGCCAGCGGGCAAGGGAGTCTTCGATCTTGATGCGACGATTCTGCACGGCTTCGCCGCCGGCCAGCCGGGCCGCGGCCTCACCCAGCACGAACACACCCTTCTCGCGGCGCAGATAGCCCTCGTGCGTCAGGGTGCGGAGCAGGTGGTACGTGGTGGGCAGCGGGAGGCCCGTCTCACGGGCGAGCTGTTTGGCCGGCGCGCCGCCCTCATGGGAGGCCACGGCCTCCAGAAGTCTCAGCGCGCGCTGAACCGAGCCGATCAGGGTAGGCGCAGCCGTATGCGTAGCCGTGGCCAAAGGTCACCCCCAGGCGTGACGACGGATGCATCGCACCCGCCCGCGGGGGCCGCCCCCGCGCGCCCGCCGGGCCTGGGAAACCGCTGGTCAGTAGGGAGATCTACACCTGTAGTCCCCAAAGCGGCGGAGAGATCCCACTCTAAGGGCAGCCCCTGGGCCCCCGCCCCGATTCGACCAGTGCGTTCCCCCGGCCGGGCTAATACCCTCCGTCGCCCCCATACCGATCAGTAGCTTGTGCTACCACTCCTCACGCGAGCGGCCGGAGGCACTGAACTTCCGTACGACGTAGATCAGTCCGGCGACGAGGGCCACGAAGAGCAGCACCTTGAACAGCAGTCCGACCACGAAGGCCAGGACGCTGGTGATCAGCCCGCCGAAGACGAGCAGGGCGAGCGCCGGTACGGCGACCCACTTCACCCACCAGGGCATCCCCGCGAGAATCTCCTGTACGGCCATCGTCCTACCTCGCTCTCGAAGTCCGTTCCGCGCACTCCGCGCCGAACAACCTCAAGGCTAGGGGCCGTAAGAGGCCTATGGGGCCGCCGTGGCCCCCGCTCTCCCCTGACCCGCCCCCTAGGGGGTCCGGGTCCCCGACCCTCAGCTCTCCGGCGGGGAGAAGACCACCATCACCCGCAGGTCCTCGCTGATGTGGTGGAACCTGTGCTCCACCCCGGCCGGCACGTAGACCACGCTGCCGCGAGCCACCTGGGTCGTCTCCGTCCCGACCGTGATCGCCGCCCGGCCGCTCACGACGAAGTACACCTCGTCCTGACGGTGCGGCTGCTGGGGGTCGAGCTCCCCGGCGTCCAGCGCGTACAGGCCCACCGACATGTTCCGCTCCCGCAGGAACTGGAGATACGCGCCCTTGTTCGCGGCACGCTCCGCCTCCAGTTCGTCCAGTCGGAATGCCTTCATCGCCCGTACGCCCCTGCCCTCGGCCCGATCATGTCTGCCACGATCAGACACATGATGAATTTCGTAGTCAAGACGCTCGCGAACGCGGGCGCCCTGGGAGTCGCCATCTGGCTGCTCCAGGACATCACCCTGACCGGTGAGAGCACCGGCAAGAAGGCCCTGACCCTCATTCTCGTCGCCCTGGTCTTCGGGCTCGTGAACTTCTTGGTCAAGCCGCTCGTCAAGTTGCTGACGCTGCCCCTCTTCATCCTGACGCTTGGCCTGATCACCCTCGTGGTCAACGCCCTGATGCTGCTCCTCACGTCCTGGCTCGCCGAGCAGTTCGACCTCAGCTTCCACGTCGAGGGCTTCTGGACCGCCGTCCTGGGCGGCCTGATCATCTCCGTCGTCTCGTGGGCGCTGAACGTCGTACTCCCCGACGGTGACTGAGTGGGGGCCATGACCTACCGCACGGCCTCCTCCCGGGGGCGTGAGGGCTTCGAGGGGTGTGCAGACACGGCGCAGGCCGCGAGCGCGGGACTGCTCGCCGCCGTACGCCTTGAGCTTGAGGAGCGGACACCGTGACCGACAAGGACTACGGCGACGGCACGCGTGCCGTGCGGGCGGGGCTTCCCGAACCCGTGAAGTACGAGCCGACGCTGCCGGGGCCGGTCTTCGCCGCGCACTTCCACCTGCCGGGCGAGCCGACGGGGCCGTACACCTACGGCCGCGACGAGAACCCCACCTGGACCCATCTGGAGCGGGCCATCGGCGAGCTGGAGGCGCCGGGGGAGGAGGGCGTCGAGACGCTGGTCTTCGCCTCGGGCATGGCCGCGATCTCCGCCGTCCTCCTCTCGCAGCTGAAGGCGGGCGACGCGGTGGTGCTGCCCACCGACGGCTACCAGGCCCTGCCCCTGCTGCACGAGCAGCTGAGGGCGTACGGCATCGAGGTCCGCACCGCGCCGACCGGTGGCGACGGCCAGCTCGCCGTGCTCGACGGGGCCCGGCTCCTCTGGATCGAGACCCCGTCCAACCCCGGCCTCGATGTCTGCGACATCCGACGCCTGGTGCGGGAGGCGCATGCAGCGGGGGCACTCGTGGCCGTCGACAACACCCTCGCCACCCCGCTCGGCCAGCGCCCCCTGGTGCTGGGCGCGGACTTCTCCGTCGCCAGCGACACCAAGGGCATGACCGGGCACGGCGACATCCTGCTCGGCCACGTCAGCTGCCGCGACCCCGAGCGGGCGGCGGAGGTGCGGCGCTGGCGCAAGGTCGTCGGGGCCATTCCCGGTCCGATGGAGGCCTGGCTCGCCCACCGTTCGCTCGCCACGCTCCACCTGCGGATCGACCGCCAGTGCTCCACGGCCCTCGCGCTCGCCCGGACGCTCACCGAGCGCGCGGACGTGACCGGGCTGCGGTACCCCGGACTGCCCGGCGACCCCTCGCACGCGGTCGCGGCCGGGCAGATGCGGCGCTTCGGGTCCGTCGTCTCCTTCGAGCTCGCGGACCGGAAGCGGGCCGACCGGTTCCTCGAAGAGCTGCGGCTCGTGGACGACGCCACCAGCTTCGGCGGCGTGCGCTCCACGGCGGAGCGGCGCGGGCGCTGGGGCGGGGACGCGGTCGCGGAGGGCTTCATCCGGTTCTCCGTCGGCGCCGAGGACCCGGAGGACCTGATCGCCGATGTACTGCGGGCCCTCGACGAGACCGGAGCCGCCGGCTGAGTCCGTTGCCACCGGCCGCGGATACGCGGAGCGGGGCGCTCCGAGCCTCCCCCCTCGTGGCTCGGAACGCCGCGCTCCACGCGCGGAGACCGCCTGTGCAAGGCTAGTTGACCGAGCGTCAGTGTCCAATCACGGTAGCGACAGAGACCTATCGACTTATTTATAGTTGGACGTTCCTGAGGCGCAGTCAGCCGACCGCCTGAGTCGAACGGCCGCCCGGCCGGGAGGGGACGGACATGGACCTGGCCCTGCTGCGCACGTTCGTGACCGTGCACCGGGCCGGCTCGTTCACCCGCGCGGCCGCGCTCCTCGGCCTCTCCCAGCCGGCCGTCACCAGTCAGATTCGCACCCTCGAACGACAACTCGGCCGGCCGCTCTTCCTCCGGCGGGCCCGTGGAGTCACCCCGACCACCATCGGCGACGAACTCGCGCACCGGGCCGCTCCGCACCTGGACGCCCTCGTCGAGATCGCCGGGACCGGCCTCGACGAGGAGAGCGGCGTCCGCACCCTCCATGTCGCAGGGCTCCCGGAGTTCACCGCGTTCCGTGTGCTGCCCGCCCTCACTCCCCTCGTCGGCCGGGGCCTCGCCGTACGGGCGTCGTTCCTCGGGAACACGGAGGAGATCCTGGACGGCCTCGCCGCGGGCCACCATGACCTGGCCGTGGCCACCGCCCGCCCCCGGGGCGGCCTGCTCATCTCCACCCCCCTCTGCGACGAGGAGTACGTCCTGGTCGCGGCGCCCCACTGGGCGGCCCGGCTGTCCCCCGACGCGCTCCGCCGCGAGGGCGCGACCGTCCTCGAACAGCTCCCCGTGGTCGAGGTGCACGAGTCACTGCCGTTCGTCTCCCGCTACTGGACCGGCGTCTTCGAGTCCGAGCCGACGGTCGCCGCCACGGTGATCGCCCCCGATCTGCGGGCGGTGCGGGACTCCGCCGCCTCCGGGGCCGGGCTCGCCGTCCTGCCCCGCTACCTCTGCGAGGAGGCGTTGGAGCAGGGCGTGCTCGTGGCGCTGCTCGACCCGCCGGTCCCTCCGCTGCGCACCTACTTCCTGGTCGTGCGTGCGGGGACGCTCGCGCTGTCGCCGATCGCACGGGCTCACGAGGAACTGTTGCGAGCCGCGGCGGGCTGGTGAGTTTCAGGACACCTGGGACGGGCCATTTTCTTCCCATGAACGAACGGCCCGTGATCAAACGCACCGCACGCGCCATCCTGCTCGACGGGGACGACCTCATCCTCATCAAGCGCACCAAGCCGGGGATGGATCCCTACTGGCTCACGCCCGGTGGCGGCGTTGAACCCTCCGACACCACCGTCGTCGAAGCCCTGCACCGCGAGGTCCACGAGGAACTGGGCGCCAAGATCACCGACGTGGTGCCCTGCTTCGTCGACACCGTCGAGCACATCGTCGACGGCGGGGTCTCCGGGGTGAAGGTCCAGCACTTCTTCGTGTGCCGGCTCGACTCCATGGATCCCTCGCTGCGCCACGGCCCCGAGATGGAGGAACCGGTCGGCGAGTACGAGATCGTCCGGGTGCCCTTCAGCCGGGTCGGCATCGCCGCCGTGCACCTCGTGCCGCTCTCCCTGCGCCACTACCTCGACGGCAACATCGAGGGCGTCCGCGCGATGCACGCCCCCGACCTCGGCTGACCGGAACCCTACGCCGGGGTGAGTTCCGCGAGGAAGTCATGGCGGATGCGCTCCACGGGAATCCCCGCTCCCCGGAGCGCGTCCACTCCGCGACGGACCATGCCGAGCGGACCCGAGAGGTAGGCGTCGCGCCCGCTCCAGGGGCCGTAGCGGCAGACGGCCTCCGGAAGCCGCCCCTGCTCCTCCGTGACCGGGTGGACGGAGAGCCACGGAAAGGTCTTCTGGAGCCGCATCATCGTGTCGATGTCGTACAGGTCGTGACCGCTGCGCGCCCCGTAGAAGACGTCGACCGGCCGCCGGTCCCCGTGCTCCGCCACGTCCTCCACCAGGGCCTTGATCGGCGCGATCCCGGTGCCCCCGCCCACACAGAGCAGGCCGGTGTCGGTGGCGTGGTCGACCGTCATCGAGCCGGCCGGCGGGCCCAGACGCAGCACGTCCCCGGGGCGTGCCCGGTGGACCAGCGCGTTGGACACCCAGCCGGCCGGGACCGCTTTGACGTGAAGGGAGAGCAGTCCGTCGGGCCGGGGCGCCGACGCGAAGGAGTAGTGGCGCCAGATCCGGGGCCACCACGGGGTCTCCAGCGTCGTGTACTGCCCCGCGAGGAAGGGGTACGGCTGGTCGGGCCGGAGCGTGACGACGGCGATGTCCGGGGTCCGCAGCTCATGGGAGACCACCTCGGCATGCCACCAGGCGGGCGCCGCCACCTCGTCCTCCGCGGCCGCGTCGATCATGATCTGGGAGATCGTCGTGTACGTACGGACCCATGCCGCCTCGGTCTCCCCGTCCCAGCTCGTCGACGCGTACCTGGCGAGCGCTCCGATGAGAGCCTCGCCCACGGCCGGGTAGTGGATGGACCGGGTGCCGTACTTGCGGTGCCCGCGGCCGAGGTTCTCCAGGTACGCCGTGAGCGCGGGGGTGTCGTCCATGCGCTCCGCCGCGGTGAGGAGAGCCTTCAGAAGCCGGTCCCGCTGGGTGTCCATCGCCACGGGGAACATCTCGCGCAGCTCGGGGTTCCTGATGAAGAGCAGGGCGTAGAAGTACGAGGTCACCCGGTCGGCGACCGGGGCGATCTCCTCCAGGGTGCGCCGTACGAGTACCGCGTCGGCGGAGGGCTCGCCGGATATTCGGGGTTCGTCCGTGTCCTCCGTTACCTTCGTGGTGGTCGGAGCATCCATCATGTGCCTCGCCTCGCGCTGGACGGCTTCCGTGATCGCAGCATGCCCGTTCCCTCCGGCCCGTCGGACGGAAAGCGGTGTTCTGGGTCCAAAGGGCCTGGTTTCTGGCTAGGCTGCGCTGTTCTGAACCAGAGCGTAGGCCTCGCGCAGATCACCGCCGTCGTAGCTGTGGCGGGAGAGCCCTGCGAGATGGTGATCCGCGTTCACGGCCACGGTCTCCGGCACGATCGCGAAGAGTTTCGCGTCGGACATCGAATCTCCATAAGCGACGCAGTCAAACGGGTCCACCCCGAACTCCTCACAGAGGCGGCCCGCGATCCGCACTTTGGCCCTCGCGTCGAGGATGCTCGGCCGGTGGATCGGCTCGGTGAAGGGGATGGTCGGCCAGCGCGAGCCGTGTGCCGCGTCGGCACCCCAGTCGAGGAGCCGCTCGACGAAGAAGTCGGGGGAGAGGGAGATGACCGCACAGCGGTCGCCCCGATCCCGGATGTCGGCCCAGACCTCACGGATGCCCATCAGCCAGGGTGCCTCCTCGAACGCGGCCGCGACCTGGTCCTCGGTGAGTGCGGCCCACAGCTCACGGGCCCTGACGGCGAACTCGTCCGGTGTCAGGCCCCGCAGGAAGCCCTCTTCCAGCGCAGCGATCTCGTCGCCCACCCCCAGTTGCCGGGAGATCTCCACCGCTGCGGCCGACCCCCGGATCAGGGTGCCGTCGAGGTCGAAGAGGTGCAGTCGCTGTCTACGCGGTTTCACGTGAAACATCGTCCTCATGTCGCGGGGTGGAAATCAACGCCTCCTCGGGTATCGGCCAGATCCGGTAAAGAGGTGGACGGAAGATCGCCGGGTCGGACAGCCTGACGGCATGCCGATCTCCCCCTCCGCCCTCGCGCAGCTCCCCATCCGGCACCTCACCTCGGGCGACCTCTCCGCCTGCGCCGACCTCGCTGAGAACCGGGGCTGGCATCGTGAGGAACACAAATGGGGACTGCTGCTCACCGCCGGTACCGGCTACGGCATCGACGCCCCCTCCGGAGCCGGGCTGATCGCCTGCTCCGTCGTCACGCCGTACGGCCCGGAGCTCGCCGCGATCGGCATGGTCCTCGTCGCCGAGCGGTACGCCCGCCGAGGGGTGGGACGCCGGCTCATGGAACACGTCGTCGCGGAAGCCGGGACAACGCCCCTCACCCTGCATGCCACCGCGAACGGCCAGCCCTTGTACGAGCAGCTGGGCTTCACCGAGACGAGCCGGGCGGAGATGGTGCTGGGACGGTTCACCTTCACCACGCCCGCCCCGGCCGTCCCGGTGCGCCCTGCGACGGCGGAGGACCTCCGGGCGATCCTGCGACTGGACCACGAGGTCTTCGGCCTCGACCGTACCCACATCATCACCAGGCTTCCCGCGTTCGCGGACCACCTCCGGGTCGCGGAGCAGGACGGCGAGATCACGGGCTTCGCCGCCGCCTGGCCCAATATGGACACCCATGTCGTCGGACCGCTCATCGCCCGGGACTCCGAGACGGCCAAGGCCCTGATCGCCTCACTGGCGGCCGCCACCGACCGGCCGCTGCGCACGGACATCGACGTCCGCCACACAGCACTGCTGAGCTGGATGAAGGAGAACGGCGTCGACTCGATCGCCTCGAACGCGGTGATGGTCCGTTCCCTTCCCGACCTCCCCGGTGACTGGCGCCGCCGCTTCGCTCCCCTGACCGTCGCCGCCGGGTAGCCCTGCCCGCGACCCTTGCGGGCCCGGGCGATATTTACTTGCACGCGCGCATTATTGCGTTCCATCGTCTACCCTGGGTCACGAGCCACTCCGGTGCCGAGGCGAGACCGAGGAGAGACCATGACCGCGACGGACCCCGCCCTCACCGCCCTCTCCCAGCGCTGGTGCGCGCTCTCCCTGCTGCACGGCAGGATCGAGTCCCACATCGAGCGCGCCCTGGAGAGCCGGCACGGTCTGAGCGTGCGGGAGTACTCGCTGCTCGACGTGCTCAGCCGCCAGCACAGCGGCCCCGGTGGCCACCTCCAGATGAAGCAGGTCGCCGACGCGGTCGTGCTCAGCCAGAGCGCCACCACACGGCTCGTCACCCGGCTCGAAGACCGCGGACTGCTCACCCGGTACCTCTGCGCCACCGACCGGCGCGGCATCTACACCGATGTCACCGAAGCCGGTCTGAAGCTTTTGGAAGAGGCCCGCCCCACCAACGACAGCGCGCTCCGCGAAGCCTTGGACGAAGCCGCGAAGAACCCGGAACTGGCCCCTCTGGTCCAGGTCGTGGAGGGCGTGGGCGTTCCTGCCTGACGCGAGTCGGCAGTCAGGGACGGAACATGGGCATGAGCGGCATCGACAACGGACCGGCGTACGCTGCGGGCCATGAGCGATCTTGAGATACGTCCCGCTGCGGCGGCGGACGTCGAAGCCATCGTCGCGATGCTCGCGGACGACCCTCTGGGCGCCCAGCGCGAATCGCCGGACGACCTCGGCCCGTACCTCGCCGCCTTCGAGCGTCTGGCGGACGACCCCCACCAGCACCTCGTCGTGGCCGTCCGCGCGGACAAGGTCGTCGGCACCCTCCAGTTGACGATCATCCCCGGGCTCTCCCGCCGGGGCGCCGTGCGCTCCCTCATCGAAGCCGTCCGCGTCCACGCCGACGAGCGGGGTGGCGGCCTGGGAACCCAGCTCATCGAGTGGGCCGTCGAGGAGTCCCGGCACCAGGGCTGTCAGCTCGTCCAGCTGACCTCCGACGCCACGCGCACCGACGCCCACCGCTTCTACCAGCGCCTGGGCTTCGACGCCTCGCACGTGGGCTTCAAGAAGAGCCTCTGAGACGGAGCGAGCGGGCCGGGGCACAGGCCCCGGCCCGCCGTTTCACGTGAAACACCGCACGACGCTCAGAGACCGCGCCACCCTGCCTCGTCCACCCCGCCCGGCACGGCGTCCGCAGGCGTGTACGGCTCCCGCGTGAAGACGAACGAGCCGAGGTCGAGGTGGCTGACGCTGCCGTCGGCCCGCCTGACCGCCCGGAGCATCTCCCCCGCGTAGTAGCCGTCCAGCCCGACCCAACCTCCCTCGGGCAGCGCCCTGAAGCGCGCGCGCCGCCCGGCTCCTCGCAGAGGTTCGAGCACCACTCCCCGCTCGGAACCGAGCCGCAGTCCGTAGGCGTACGTGCCCCAGTACCAGGGGCCCGTGAGAGCGAGAAGGTCCTCGTCGACCTCGGCCTCCGGAAGGGGGCGCCACGTCTCCGGGAACCTCGGCTCCGCCTCTGCCACGATCCGCACCAGATCGGCGGCCACAGCCGCCGTCAGCGGCCCTGAGGTGGCATTGGCAAGGGCGATCGCCGCAAGCCCGTCCTCCACGCTCACCCACAGGGCGGCGACGAAGCCGGGGAGGGATCCGGTGTGACCGATCAAGGTCCGGCCGTCCTTGCGCAGCAGTTGAAGACCGAGCCCGTAGCCCCCCTCCCACTCCCCCTCACCGGCCGGGGAGGCGGGCGCCCTCATCTCCTCCACGGAAGCCGCCGCGAGCACCCGCTCGTCACCCGCCGCGAGGAACGCGGCGAACCGGGCGAGGTCCGCCGCCGTCGACCAGAGCACCCCCGCCGGCGCCATCAGCCCCAGGGACTCGGCCGGCTCCGGCAGCATCACATCGGCCCAGGGGTGCACCGCCCAACCGCCCGCGTGCGGGGCGACGGGATCGACGGTCGTACGGCCCATACCCAGAGGCTCCAGGACCTCGCGCCGCAGGGCCTCTTCCCAGGACACCCCCCGCACGGCCTCGACCAGCGAACCGAGCAGCGTGTAGCCGGGGTTGGAGTAGTGGTGCCGTCGCCCCGGCGTCGAGAGGAACGGCTGATCCCCCAGGACGTCCGAGAGCTCCGGCCGCAGCGCGGCGGACGAACGCTCCCACCACGGCCCGGGGGTCTCGGCCGCGAGTCCACCGCTGTGCCCGAGCAGTTGAGCGACCGTCACCTCCCCCACGCCCGTGCCCTTGAGGTGCCGCTCCAGCGGATCGTCAAGTCCGAGGAGCCCCTCGTCGCGCAGTCGCATCACCAGCACCGCGGTGAATACCTTGGTCAGGGAGCCGATCCTGAACTGCGTGTCACTGTCCGGAGCGTGCCCGTCCACACAACTGCGCGCCCCGCTCCAGACCAGCGCCCCGTCCCGGACCACCGCCCCCACGAAGGACGGTGCCCGCCCCTCGGACTGAGCGACGGCGACCCGATGCAGCAGAGCCCGCTCGGTACCGGGCAGCAAGGCTTCGAAAGATGTCGTCATGGCCCCCATCCAACGCGACGCCCCTCCCCGAAGCTCCCCGGTTTGTCGGCGGACACGAACGTCAGGTCTGGGCCATGTCCACGAAGCGGGAGTAGTGGCCCTGGAAGGCCACCGTGATCGTGGCCGTCGGGCCGTTACGGTGCTTGCCCACGATGATGTCCGCCTCGCCCGCGCGGGGAGACTCCTTCTCGTAGGCGTCCTCGCGGTGGAGCAGGATCACCATGTCCGCGTCCTGCTCGATGGAGCCGGACTCGCGGAGGTCGGAGACCATCGGCTTCTTGTCGGTGCGCTGTTCGGGGCCACGGTTCAGCTGCGAGAGCGCGATCACGGGCAGTTCCAGCTCCTTGGCGAGGAGCTTCAGGTTTCGCGACATGTCGGAGACCTCTTGCTGTCGGCTCTCCTGCCGCTTCGATCCGCCCGACTGCATGAGCTGCAGATAGTCGATGATGACGAGCTTGAGGCCGTTGCGCTGCTTGAGCCGGCGGCACTTCGCCCTGATCTCCATCATCGACAGGTTCGGGGAGTCGTCGATGTAGAGCGGCGCCTGCGAGACGTCCGGCATCCGACGGGCGAGACGGGTCCAGTCCTCGTCGGTCATCGTGCCGGAGCGCATGTGGTGCAGTGCTACCCGGGCCTCGGCCGAGAGCAGACGCATCGCGATCTCGTTGCGGCCCATTTCGAGCGAGAAGATGACGCTGGGCAGGTTGTGCTTGATGGACGCGGCCCGGGCGAAGTCCAAGGCGAGGGTCGACTTACCCATGGCGGGACGGGCCGCGATGATGATCATCTGGCCGGGATGCAGGCCGTTCGTGAGCGAGTCGAGGTCGCTGAAGCCGGTGGGCACACCGGTCATCTCGCCGCTGCGGGAGCCGATCGCCTCGATCTCGTCGAGCGCCCCCTCCATGATGTCGCCGAGCGGCAGATAGTCCTCGGTGGTGCGCTGCTCGGTGACCGCGTAGATCTCGGCCTGGGCCGAGTTCACGATCTCGTCGACGTCCCCGTCGGCCGCGTATCCCATCTGCGTGATCTTGGTGCCTGCCTCCACGAGGCGGCGCAGGACGGCCCGCTCGTGGACGATCTCCGCGTAGTACGAGGCGTTGGCCGCGGTCGGTACCGACTGGACCAGGGTGTGGAGGTAGGAGGCGCCGCCGACACGGGTGATCTCGCCGCGTTTGGTGAGCTCGGCGCCGACGGTGATGGGGTCGGCCGGCTCACCCTTGGCGTAGAGGTCGAGAATCGCGGCGTAGACGGTCTCGTGGGCGGGTTTGTAGAAGTCGTTGCCCTTGATGATCTCCACGACGTCCGCGATGGCGTCCTTGGAGAGCAGCATGCCGCCCAGGACGGACTGCTCGGCGTCGAGGTCCTGCGGGGGAACACGCTCGAAGCCGGACAGCCCGCCGTCCCACGGGCCGTCGCCGCCCCGCTCGTGCTGGTCGTCACGCCCTCTGCCGCGGCCACGCCCTTCGCCGCGGGAACGGGCGGGCAGCCGGTCACTGGGTCCGCTGTCGGCCCAGGGGTCGTCCAAGGGCTCGGTAACGCTCACCAAGCCACCTCCTCCCGTCCGCTCCGCGGACCTCGCCATGCCACTCTTTCCTACGCCACGGCCTTGATCAAAGAGTGGCTTCGCGACCGCTTTTGGCGCGTCGGGCGCCGGTCCACGGTAGGCCCGCGAGGGGCGTCAGCCAATCTGGTTATCCACAGGCCCTGTGGGTGAAGGGCCAGATGCTGTGGAGAACTCGCCGGAACCTGTGCACGCAGCGGGGGACAGCCATGTGGACAAACTCATAGGACTTGCCGCCCCACGCTCCTGACCTGGTCTTTTTCGATCCACGGGCTGTGGGGGAGAAAAACTTTTCCCACCGGACCAAGATCAGAACAAACAACCCACTTCCGAAGCCCGCCAGCCTCCGCAAGTAAGGACTACTTGCCCATTGCATCTCTTACCTGTGGAAGATTAGATTGACCTCATGACCCAGGCCCCCGCGACCTCCAAGGCCATCCGCCGCCAGCACGACCGCGAGATCTTCTCCCTCGCCCTGCCGGCCTTCGGTGCTCTGGTCGCCGAGCCGCTGTTCCTCATGGTCGACAGCGCCGTCGTCGGCCATCTCGGAACCCCGCAACTGGCGGGCCTCGCGATCGCCGCGGCACTGCTGTCCACCGCCGTCAGCGTCTTCGTCTTCCTCGCCTATGCCACCACAGCCGCCGTCGCCCGCCGGGTCGGAGCCGGAGACCTCCAAGCCGCCATCCGGCAGGGCATGGACGGCATCTGGCTCGCCCTGCTCCTCGGCGCCGCCGTCGTCGCCCTGACCCTGCCCGGCGCCCCTTGGCTCGTCGACGTCTTCGGGGCCTCCGACACCGCGACCCCCTACGCCGTCACCTACCTCCGGATCTCCAGCCTCGGGATCCCCGCGATGCTGGTGGTCCTGGCCGCCACCGGCGTCCTGCGCGGCCTCCAGAACACCCGTACACCGCTCTACGTGGCCATCGCCGGCTTCACGGCGAACGCCGCCCTCAACGTCGGCCTGGTCTACGGTGCCGACCTCGGCATCGCGGGCTCCGCCTGGGGCACGGTCATCGCCCAGTGCGGCATGGCCGCCGCCTACCTCGTCGTGGTCGTCCGCGGTGCCCGCCGCCATGGAGCCTCCCTCCGCCCCGACCTGGCCGGTATCCGCGCCTCTGCCCAGGCCGGCGCTCCGCTCCTCATCCGTACGCTCTCGCTGCGCGCGGTCCTGCTGATCGCCACGGCCGTCGCTGCCCGCCTCGGTGACGCGGAGGTCGCGGCCCATCAGATCATCCTGTCCCTGTGGAGCCTGACGGCCTTCGCCCTCGACGCGATCGCCATCGCGGGCCAGGCCATCATCGGCCGTTATCTCGGCGCGGACGATGCCGAGGGCGCCCGTCAGGTCTGCCGCCGTATGGTCCAGTGGGGCGTGGCCTCCGGCGTGGTGCTGGGTGTTCTGATCATCGCGTCCCGCCCCCTGTTCATTCCTCTCTTCACCGGCGACACCACGGTCCAGGACACCTTGCTTCCCGCTCTGCTCGTGGTCGCGCTCTCCCAGCCGATCTCCGGCGTCGTCTTCGTTCTCGACGGAGTCCTCATGGGTGCGGGGGACGGGACCTATCTGGCCTGGGCCATGCTGCTGACCCTCGCCGTCTTCGCCCCGGTCGCCCTGGTGATCCCGACGCTCGGCGGCGGGCTGACGGCACTGTGGGGGGCGATGACGCTGATGATGGCGGTCCGGATGGCGACGCTCTGGCTGCGTTCACGCTCCGGGCGCTGGATCGTCACCGGCGCCACCCGGTGAGGCACGTTTCACGTGAAACACGGTGTTTCACGTGAAACGCCGTGCTTCCCGCGCTCATCCCGCTTCTCCGAGAAGGCGGAAGGGCCGCACCCCGAGGGGTGCGGCCCTTCCTCACTGCTGAGCGCAGACTGCCAAGGGCAGCGTTACGCGGCGACGACCTCGACGCCGAGCTTCGCGGCAACCTCGGGGTGCAGACGCACGGACACCTGGTGCGAGCCCAGGGTCTTGATCGGCGAGCCGAGCTCGACGCGACGCTTGTCGACGTCGGGGCCACCCGCGGACTTGATCGCCGAGGCGATGTCGGCCGGGGTCACGGAGCCGAAGAGGCGGCCGGCGTCGCCGGAGCGAACGGCCAGGCGCACCTTCGTGCCCTCGAGCTTGGCCTTGATCTCGTTGGCCTGCTCGATGGTCGCGATCTCGTGGATCTTGCGGGCGCGGCGGATCTGCGCCACGTCCTGCTCGCCACCCTTGGTCCAGCGGATCGCGAAACCACGCGGGACCAGGTAGTTGCGAGCGTAGCCGTCCTTGACGTCGACGACGTCGCCAGCGGCACCGAGGCCAGAGACCTCGTGGGTGAGGATGATCTTCATTTTCCGGTCACCCTTCCCTTATCGCGCGGTGGACGTGTAGGGCAGCAGCGCCATCTCACGGCTGTTCTTGACGGCCGTGGCGACGTCACGCTGGTGCTGCGTGCAGTTGCCGGTCACGCGGCGGGCACGGATCTTGCCACGGTCGGAAATGAACTTCCGCAGCATGTTCGTGTCCTTGTAGTCCACGTACGCGGTCTTGTCCTTGCAGAACGCGCAGACCTTCTTCTTAGGCTTGCGCACAGGCGGCTTCGCCATGGTGTTTCTCCTGTGTGATCAAGAAGTGGGGGTACGAGCTGCTTCGAGGGCGTGCCCTAGAAGGGAGGCTCGTCCGAGTAGCCGCCGCCGGAGTTTCCACCCCAGCTGCCTCCGCCGCCCTGCTGACCGCCGGAAGCGCCGGAAGAGGAAGGACCGCCGGTCGCCCACGGGTCGTCGGCGGGAGCACCGCCACCGCCCTGCTGGCCACCGCCGGAGTTTCCACCCCAGCTGCCTCCGCCGCCCTGCGGGGCGCCACCGCCGCCGAACCCACCCTGGCCGCTACGACCGGCGGTCTTGGTGACCTTGGCCGTGGCGTTCTTGAGGCTGGGGCCGACTTCCTCGACATCCAGCTCGTAGACCGTGCGCTTGACGCCCTCACGGTCCTCATAGGACCGCTGCTTCAGCCGGCCCTGCACGACGACGCGCATGCCTCGCTGAAGCGACTCGGCGACGTTCTCCGCCGCCTGACGCCAGACCGAGCAGGTGAGGAACAGGCTGTCGCCGTCCTTCCACTCATTGGTCTGACGGTCGAAGGTGCGGGGGGTGGACGCGATACGGAACTTCGCGACCGCCGCACCGGACGGGGTGAAGCGCAGCTCGGGGTCGTCGACAAGATTGCCGACGACCGTGATGACGGTCTCGCCTGCCATGGGGGAACCTCTCGGCGGGATTGCTTCTGGCTGCTTTGCTGCTACTCGGACCCGATGACCACTGAGCTAGAAGCTCAGTGGGTCTCGGGACGGAGGACCTTGGTCCGGAGGACCGACTCGTTCAGGTTGAGCTGTCGGTCGAGCTCCTTGACGACCGCAGGCTCGGCCTGCAGGTCGATGACCGAGTAGATGCCCTCGGGCTTCTTCTTGATCTCGTAGGCCAGACGACGACGGCCCCAGGTGTCGACCTTCTCGACCTTTCCGTTGCCCTCACGGACGACAGAAAGGAAGTTCTCGATCAGCGGGGAGACAGCGCGCTCCTCGAGATCGGGGTCGAGGATGACCATCACTTCGTAGTGACGCATGTGGAACCCACCTCCTTTGGACTCAGCGGCCACGGTCGTTCCGTGGCAGGAGGGTCGTGATGCGTAGACAACGGTATCCGCCACCACTGACAGTCCCCTCGCGAGCGAGGGACACCGTCGGATCCACGAGGGACCTGGGCAGACACCGGTGCAGACCGTACAGCGTACCCGGACAACCCCCTCCGGTTGAAATTCACTGGTGAGGGGACGCAATCTGGACACATCGGATGTCGGCGGCGCTACGATGCGCCGCCTTCCGGCAGACACGCCAGGAGGTGCTCCATGGCACAGACAATGCGACCCGACCCGGGCCACTCCCTCTTCGCGACCGACGGCAAACCCCATCCGCTCCAGGACACCCTGGTCGCCGTGACCCTGGTGCTGGGCGTCCTCGCCTTCGTCACCGCGCAGTTCCACCACCTGCATCTGCTGAGCTCCTGGTCGGGCCTGATCGGCATCCTGACCGGCGCCTACGGACAGTTCATCTCCGTGACGACACGCGAGCGCTTCGCCCTGATCGTGGGACTCGGCGCGGCAGCCGTGGGCTTCTTCCTCGGCATGGCCCACGGCGGCCTTTTCGGAGGCATCGCCGGCTAGCCCGGCACGTCAGGGCACACATGCCCATACGGGGCGCTCCCCGGTCACAGTAGGCTTCGGCGCGAGAGCCGGAGCCCCTGACCGATGGGGACACACCTGCGAGGAGCGCCCCGCATGAGCCTGACCCTGAGGACCATCAGCCGTGAGCAGCATCTGGCATTCATCCAGAGCCAGCCCTCGGCAAGCCACTGCCAGGTCCCCGCATGGGCTGATGTGAAGACCGAATGGCGCTCGGAGAACCTCGGTTGGTTCGACAAGGACGGCCAGCTCGTCGGCGCCGGTCTGGTGCTCTACCGCCAGCTGCCGAAGATCAAGCGCTACCTCGCATATCTGCCCGAGGGCCCGGTCATCAACTGGTACGCGCCCAACCTGGACGACTGGCTGCAGCCGATGCTGGCGCATCTCAAGCATCAGGGCGCCTTCTCGGTGAAGATGGGCCCGCCGGTCGTCATCCGCCGCTGGGACTCGGCCGCCATCAAGTCCGGCATCCAGGACCCGGACGTGAAGCGGCTCAAGGACGTCCAGGCCACGCATGTCGAACCGCGTGCCTTCGAAGTCGCGGACCGGCTGCGGAAGATGGGCTGGCAGCAAGGCGAGGACGGCGGCGCCGGCTTCGGCGACGTGCAGCCCCGCTACGTCTTCCAGGTCCCGCTCGCGAACCGCTCGCTCGACGACGTCCTCAAGGGCTTCAACCAGCTGTGGCGCCGCAACATCAAGAAGGCCGAGAAGGCCGGCGTCGAGGTCGTCCAGGGCGGCTACGAGGACCTGGCCGAGTGGCAGCGGCTGTACGAGATCACGGCCGTCCGCGACCACTTCCGGCCGCGCCCGCTCTCGTACTTCCAGCGCATGTGGACCGTCCTCAACAACGAGGACCCCAACCGCATGCGGCTCTACTTCGCGCGCCACGACGGTGTGAACCTCTCCGCTGCCACGATGCTCGTCGTCGGGGGGCACGTCTGGTACTCCTACGGCGCCTCCGACAACATCGGCCGTGAGGTCCGGCCCTCGAACGCGATGCAGTGGCGGATGCTGCGCGACGCCTACGCGATGGGCGCGACCGTCTACGACCTGCGCGGCATCTCCGACTCGCTCGACGAGACCGACCACCTCTTCGGGCTCATCCAGTTCAAGGTGGGCACGGGCGGCGAGGCCGTGGAGTACGTCGGAGAGTGGGACTTCCCGCTGAACAAGCTGCTGCACAAGGCGCTCGACATCTACATGTCGCGCCGCTGACCCGTGTGGCGTCACTGACCTTTCCGTAATCTCGTACATACCTTTGATACACCGCTGCCATCAGAAAGGTTCCGGGCCGGCCATGGCGCTCTCCCTCTACGTCGACACCGCTCGCTGGCGCGCGCACCAGAAGAACGTCATCGACCAGTTCCCCGGTGTCATCCCGGTCTGCAAGGGCAACGGATACGGCTTCGGGCACGAGCGCCTCGCCGACGAGGCGGCCCGGTTCGGGGCCGACATGCTCGCCGTGGGCACCACGTACGAGGCCGCGAGGATCAAGGACTGGTTCAGCGGCGACCTGCTGGTCCTCACCCCCTTCCGCCGGGGTGAGGAACCGGTTCCGCTGCCCGACCGGGTCATCCGCTCGGTGTCCTCCGTGGACGGCGTCCACGCCCTGGTGGGGGCCCGGGTCGTCATCGAGTGCATGAGCTCGATGAAGCGGCACGGCGTCCGCGAGGAGGAGCTCCAGCAGCTCCACGCCGCCATCGAGGACGTACGCCTCGAGGGCTTCGCGCTGCACCTGCCCCTCGACCGCCCCGACGGCACCGACGCCGTGGAGGAGGTCATCGGCTGGATGGACCGGCTGCGGGCCGCCCGGCTGCCGCTGCACACCATGTTCGTCAGCCACCTGCGGGCCGAGGAGCAGGCCCGGCTGCAGCAGCAGTTCCCCCAGACCCGCTTCCGCGCCCGGATCGGCACCCGGCTGTGGCTGGGCGACCACGAGGCAACGGAGTACCGGGGCGCGGTCCTCGACGTGACCCGGGTCGCCAAGGGCGACCGCTTCGGCTACCGCCAGCAGAAGGCGGCGTCGGACGGCTGGCTCGTCGTCGTCGCGGGCGGTACCTCGCACGGCGTCGGTCTGGAGGCCCCCAAGGCGATGCACGGCGTCATGCCGCGCGCCAAGGGCGTCGCCCGCGCCGGCCTCGCCACCGTCAACCGCAACCTGTCGCCCTTCGTCTGGGCGGGGAAGCAGCGCTGGTTCGCCGAACCGCCGCACATGCAGGTGTCGATCCTGTTCGTGCCCGCCGACGCGCAGGAGCCCCGGGTCGGCGACGAGCTCGTGGCGCATCTGCGCCACACCACGACCCAGTTCGACCGGATCGTGGAGCGCTGACCCGGCCGGTCCCGCTCACCCCCGGGAGGCCTGCTCCCCGGGGGTTCCCCACTCCACCCGCGGCCCGACCTCCATGGTCTGGGCCGCGTGCCGGGCCGGACGCGCCGCCCTGCCCGCCACGACGACGTCCTCCGCGCCGTCCAGGACGCCGCCCGAGGGGTCGTCGGCGCCGTCCTGCCGGACGGGGTCCTTCTCGGGCCTCAGGATGTCGCGTACGACCATCACGCACAGGTAGAGCGTGCCGGCCAGGTGCAGGACGATCGCGAACTGGTAGCCGTCGACCGGCAGTCCCTGCTTGTTGCCGCTGGTCGTGAACGCCAGGTACATCCAGACGGCCGCGAAGTACATGACCTCGCACGCCTGCCAGATCAGGAAGTCGCGCCAGCGCGGGCGGGCGAGGGCCGCCAGCGGGACAAGCCACAGGACGTACTGCGGCGAGTAGACCTTGTTGGTCAGCACGAACGCGGCGACGATCAGGAAGGCCAGCTGGACGAAGCGGGGCCTGCGCGGGGCCGTGAACGCCAGGTAGGCGAGACCGGCCACCGCCGCCAGCATCAGCAGCAGCGCGTACAGGTTGGCCCGCTCGGGCGGGATCGAGACGCCTGTCCGCTGGCCGACCAGCAGCCACACGGAACCGAAGTCGACGTTCCGCTGGCGGCTGAAGACGTAGAACTGTTTCCAGCCCTCGGGCGCCAGCAGCATCACCGGCAGGTTCACCACCAGCCACGCGCCGCCCGCGCCGAGCACCGCCGCCCCGTACTCCCGCCACTTCCCGGCCCGCCAGCAGAGCAGCAGCAGCGGACAGAGCAGCAGGACCGGGTAGAGCTTGGACGCGGTGGCCAGGCCGAGCAGGATGCCGAAGGCCAGCGGCCGCCCGCGCGACCACATCAGGACCGCGGCGGCGGTCAGCGCGACGGCCAGTATGTCCCAGTTGATCGTGGCGGTGAGGGCGATCGAGGGCGCCAGGGCGACGAGGAGACCGTCCCAGGGGCGCAGGCGGTGCGTCCGTGCCACACAGACCGCGAGGACGGCCGCGCAGACCATCAGCAGACCGGCGTTGGCCAGCCAGTACGCCCGCTCCTGCTGCATCGTGTCGCCGCCGCCCGGCGTCAGCCAGGCCGCGACCTCCATGAAAAGGCCCGTCAGGACCGGGTACTCCAGGAACGGTATGTCGCCGCCCAGCCGGTCGAAGTACGGCACCAGACCGTCCGCGAAGCCGCGCCCCGAGAAGAGGTGCGGAATGTCCGAGTAGCAGGCGTGGGTGTACTGGGAGGTCGTGCCGCGGAACCAGGCCCAGTTGTAGCAGGGCAGCTTCTGCACCATGCCGAGCGCGAACATGCCGATGGCCACGAGGGCGATCACCCGCACCGGCGTCAGCTGTCCGGTGCCGGTCGCCGCCCGACGGCCGTAGGGGCCACCGATCAGCTCACTGCCCGCGGCGGCCACCTTGTCCCGGTGGGTGGGGATGACCGTCGGCGAGCGGCCCTGCGACCGGTCCTGCGGCGCGCTCGTCTTCTGGAGGCTCGGCATGGGGGACATCCTGCCGTACGTCTCCGGGAAAACGGCGAGGGCCGCCGCGGCCGGCCCGTACGGGAAGGTACGGAGCGGTCGCGGCGGCCCTCGGGGACTGCCCCGGCGGGAGGGATCAGGGGATCCAGGTCCCGTCCTCGGGTTTGCCGTTCCCGTTGCCGTTGCCGTCGTCGTCCGTCGGTGTGCCGGTCGGCGTCGGTGTGCCGGTGGTGGGCGGCGTGGTGGAGGGCTGCCCGGTGTTGCCGCCGGGGTCACCCGGTTCCTGGGTGTTGTCGCAGTTCCAGCCCCAGACGTCGCAGGTCGTCTTGCCCGGCTTCGGCGTCTTGGTGGTCGGCGGGGGAGTCGTCGACGGCGTGGTCGGGGGAGTCGTCGTCGGAGTCGGACTCGGCGTCGTCTCGGTCGGTGTCGGCGTGGGCGTCGGGGTCGGCGTAGGGCTCGTGGCGCCGCCGCCGAAGACGGGCTCGGCGTTCTCCAGCTTCTCCGGCTTGGGGAAGCTGACCTTCGGATCGTCGGCGACGGCCTCGGTCATGTAGTCGTTCCAGATCCGCGAGGGGAACGACGAGCCGTGGATCTGCGGCTGGTCACCCGTGCCGTACATCTCCTGGAACTCGCGCTTCTCCTGCGTCTCGTCGTCGCTGAAGCGGTACATGTCGATCGCGGTCGACAGCTGCGCGGTGTATCCCACGAACCAGGCCGACTTGTTGCCGTCGGTCGTACCCGTCTTGCCGGCCACGTGACGGCCCGGGATCGCGGCCTTCCGGCCGGTGCCCTTCGGGTCCTCCACGACGTCCCGGAGGACATCGGTGACGTTGCTCGCGATGGCCGGGCTGAAGGCCGGCTCGGCCTTCCCCTCGTGCTGCTTGATGACGAGGCCGTCCTTCTTCACGGTCTCCACCGAGTAGGGGTCGTTCTGCTGCCCCTTGTTGGCGAAGGTCGCGTAGGCACCGGCCATGCGGATGGCGCTCGGGCTGGAGATACCGAGGGAGAAGGAGGGCACCTCTCCCTGGACGAGCGACTCGGGGCGCAGGCCCGCCTTCACGGCGGCCTCGCGGACCTTGTCGATGCCGACGTCCATGCCGAGCTGCACGTACGGCGAGTTGGCCGAACGGATCATGGCCTCGCGCAGGGTCATGTTGCCGTAGCTGGCGTCGTCGTCATTGGTCTGGCGCCACTCCTCGCCCTTCTCGTCGTGCCAGACCTCGCCGTTGTACTTCCGGACCGTCAGGCCGTTCTTTCCGGAGTAGCGGCTCTTGTCCGGGTCCACGATGGTGCGGGTGGACGCGTCCTGGACCGGATCCAGGTCCCTGTCCCGGACACCGTCCTTCATCGCGGCGGCGAGCACGAAGGGCTTGAAGGTCGATCCGACCTGGGCGCCGGTGTTGTCGGCGTTGCTGTTGAAGTGCTTGGTCGCGTCGACGCCGCCGTAGATCGCGACGATCTTCCCGGTCGCCGTGTCGACGGACGCGCCGCCGAACTGGACGTTCGTGTCCGTCTTGGGGCGCTTCTTCGGGTCGATGTACTCCTTCAGGATCTTCGAGACCGAGTCCTCGAGCGCATCCACCTTCTTCTTCTCGAAGGTGGTGTAGATCTCGTAGCCGCCGCGCTCCAGGTCCTGCTCGGTGATACCGAACTGGGCCTTGATGTTCGCCTTGGCGGTGCTGACCAGGTAGCCGATCTGCCCGCTCAGGTTGGCGCTCTTCTTCGGCTTCTCCACCTTGGGGAAGGTCTGGTACTTCGCGCGCTCCGCGGCCGGGAGGTGCCCGTCCTTCTCCATCTCGTCGAGGATCCACTTCCACCGCTTGGTGGCCCGCTCGGTGTTCTTCTGGGCAGTGGCCTCGGTGTCGATCTCGGGGTAGCCGGCGGGGTCGTAGTACGTCGCGCCCTTCAGCACCGCGGCGAGGAGCGCCGACTGGCTGGGGTCGAGGTCCGCCGCGTCCTTGTTGAAGTAGGCACGGGCCGCCGCCTGGACGCCGTACGCGCCGCGTCCGTAGTACGCGGTGTTCAGGTAACCGGCCATGATCTTGTCTTTGGTGACCGTGTCGCCGACCTTCATCGAGATGAAGAGTTCCTTCACCTTCCGGCTGAGGGTCTGGGACTGGTCGTCGAGCCGGTTGTTCTTCACGTACTGCTGGGTGATGGTCGAACCACCCTGGGTCTCGCCGCCCTTGGCCATGTTCCACACGGCGCGGCCGATGCCCATGGGGTCGACACCGGAGTCGGTCCAGAAGGTCTTGTTCTCCGCGGAGATCACCGCGTTCTGCATGGACTTCGGGATCTTCTCGAACGGGACCATCTGGCGGTTCGTGCCGCTGCCCGTCGCGACCATACGGGTCTTGTCGGCCCAGTAGTAGATGTTGTTCTGCGAGGTCGCGGTCAGGGCCTCGTCGGGCACCTCCACCCGCGAGTACGCGAGGGCGGCCGCGCCCATCAGACTCGCCATGAAGAACAGGAACGTACCCGTCACGAGCTTCCACGACGGCATCCAGCGACGCCATCCGTACTTTCCGTGACGGGGGTAGTCGATCATCCGCTTCTTGCCCGGCGGAGTGCCGCCGGGGCCACGCCCCGGGCCACTGCCACGGCCGCCACCGCCGCCACGCCGTCCGCCACCGGAACCACCCGGGCCTCCGGGGCCGGTGTCGGCCCCCCTCCGACGGCTGCCGCGCTGCGCGGCCCTACGGGCCTCCGCGCGGCCCCCGTAAGGACGCTGCTCCTCTCCATGGGAGGAAGCAGGCCCGTACGAGGCCGAAGGGGCCCCCGTACCGAACTCCTGGACCGGGGCCGGCCTGCGGCCCACCGGCTGCTGGGCAGCGCGCCGTGCCGCCGCGCGACCGCCCGTCGGCGGCTGCTGCGGCGGCATTTTGCGACGATGCTCGCTCATCGAACGACTACTCCTCGGGCAGGCACATACGCCTGGAAGCGGCAGTTGAGTTCCGGTCCCCCCGAAATGCGCACGGCCGGAACCCCATCGGAGGTCCCCCCGTACCGCAGCCGGTCACCCGGAGCACTGACGCCCCATGGCGATGCTCGGTTCCCGGTGTTCTGCATGCCGCACAGACTACGCACGGCCAAAACCCACCTGGCACCGGACTTCACCCCAAATCAGGCAAGTCGAACGCTGTGAATCGAGGATGTGACGCCGGTCACGGCGGTCCCGCTTGTCGGGACACGGAGGCCGTTCTATCGTGCTGATGTATCGAGCCGATACATCAGCACGGCATAAGGGCCCCGAAGGCGGAAGAGGAGGCGACGAATGAGCAGACGCTCCGGCATCCTCGAGTTCGCCGTCCTCGGCCTGCTCCGCGAGGCGCCGATGCACGGGTACGAGCTGCGGAAGCGCCTCAACACCTCGCTGGGCGTCTTCCGGGCCTTCAGCTACGGAACGCTGTACCCCTGCCTCAAGACGCTGGTCACCAACGGCTGGTTGATCGAGGAACCGGGCAGCGCTCCGGAAGAGGCCCTCGCCGCGTCACTCGCGGGACGCCGAGCCAAGATCGTCTACAGGTTGACCCCCGAGGGCAAGGAACACTTCGAGGAGCTCCTTTCCCACACCGGCCCGGACGCCTGGGAGGACGAGCACTTCGCCGCACGCTTCGCCTTCTTCGGGCAGACCGAGCGCGAGGTGCGGATGCGCGTCCTCGAAGGGCGCCGCAGCCGGCTGGAGGAGCGCCTGGAGAAGATGCGCGCCTCCCTGGCCCGGACCCGCGAGCGCCTCGACGACTACACACTTGAGCTGCAGCGCCACGGTATGGAGTCCGTGGAGCGCGAAGTGCGCTGGCTGAACGAGCTCATCGAGAGCGAGCGGGCAGGACGGGATCAGCGATCCGGTTCCGACGCCCCCGCTCTGCACGACAACGATTCTGGAGAAACGGGCGGCCTGCCCCGGCACGGGGGCAGTACCCGGCCGGATCCGTCCGACGACACCGCCAAGTGAATCCCTGCGCACAGCAGGGATTCCACGATCACAACAGGGAGCAACCGGAATGGGTTCGGTTCGCGTAGCCATCGTCGGCGTGGGCAACTGCGCCGCCTCGCTGGTTCAGGGCGTCGAGTACTACAAGGACGCCGACCCGGCGGCCAAGGTGCCCGGCCTGATGCACGTCCAGTTCGGCGACTACCACGTCGGTGACGTCGAGTTCGTCGCCGCCTTCGACGTCGACGCGAAGAAGGTCGGCCTCGACCTCTCGGACGCCATCGGCGCCAGCGAGAACAACACCATCAAGATCTGCGACGTCCCGAACAGGGGCGTCACGGTCCAGCGCGGTCACACGCTCGACGGTCTCGGCAAGTACTACCGCCTGACCATCGAGGAGTCCGCCGAGGAGCCGGTCGACATCGTCCAGATCCTCAAGGACCGCGAGGTCGACGTTCTCATCTGCTACCTGCCGGTGGGTTCCGAGGAAGCCGCGAAGTTCTACGCCCAGTGCGCCATCGACGCCAAGGTCGCCTTCGTCAACGCCCTTCCGGTCTTCATCGCCGGCACCAAGGAGTGGGCGGACAAGTTCACCGAGGCGGGCGTCCCGATCGTCGGCGACGACATCAAGTCGCAGGTCGGCGCGACCATCACGCACCGCGTGATGGCGAAGCTGTTCGAGGACCGTGGTGTCCGTCTTGAGCGCACGATGCAGCTCAACGTCGGCGGCAACATGGACTTCAAGAACATGCTGGAGCGGGACCGTCTGGAGTCGAAGAAGATCTCCAAGACCCAGGCCGTCACCTCGCAGATCCCCGACCGCGAGATGGGCGAGAAGAACGTCCACATCGGTCCGTCGGACTACGTGGCGTGGCTGGACGACCGCAAGTGGGCGTACGTGCGTCTTGAGGGCCGCGCCTTCGGTGACGTCCCGCTGAACCTCGAGTACAAGCTCGAGGTGTGGGACTCCCCGAACTCGGCGGGTGTCATCATCGACGCCCTGCGTGCCGCGAAGATCGCCAAGGACCGCGGAATCGGCGGCCCGATCCTCTCCGCGTCGTCGTACTTCATGAAGTCCCCGCCGGTGCAGTACTTCGACGACGAGGCCTACGCCAACGTCGAGAAGTTCATCAAGGGCGAGGTCGAGCGCTAAGCTCCGCCCCGTTTGTCGACAGAGGGTCCCCGAGGCACTTGCCCGGGGGCCCTCTTCGTATGTGAGTCTTGCTGCCATGTCCGTCGTACGTGATCTGCGCGTACTCCTGCGCCTGACGAACTTCCGCCGCCTGCTCACCGTCCGGCTGCTCTCCCAGTGCGCCGACGGTGTCTACCAGGTGGCCCTGGCCACGTACGTCGTCTTCTCCCCCGAGAAACAGACCTCCCCGGCGGCGATCGCCTCCGCGATGGCGATCCTGCTGCTCCCGTACTCGCTCGTCGGGCCCTTCGCCGGCGTGCTCCTGGACCGCTGGCAGCGGCGCCAGGTCTTCCTGTACGGCAACCTGCTGCGCGCCCTGCTCGCCGGTGGCACCGCCGTGCTCGTCATCGCCTCCGTTCCCGACTGGCTCTTCTACGTCTCCGCGCTCTCCGTCACAGCCGTCAACCGCTTCGTCCTCGCCGGCCTCTCGGCCTCACTCCCGCGTGTCGTCGACGCCGAACGGCTGGTCGTGGCGAACTCGCTCTCCCCCACCGCCGGCACCCTCGCCGCGACCGTGGGCGGCGGACTCGCGTTCGGCATCCAGTTGATCGCCTCCCGGTCCGACGCGGTCGTGGTGGGCTTCGGTGCGGCCCTCTATCTCTGCGCCGCCCTCGCCTCCCTGCGGATGTCCCGAGAGCTTCTCGGTCCCGATCCGGACCTCCTACCGCAGCGCCTCAGCTCAGCGCTGGCCTCGACGGCCCGAGGCCTGGCCGGGGGGCTGCGTCACCTCGCCGAGCGACGGCCGGCTGCCCGCGCTCTTACCGCGGTGGGCCTCATGCGCTTCTGTTATGGCGCCCTATTGGTCACCGTGCTCATGCTCTGCCGCTACGCCTGGGGTGCCACGGAGTCCGAAGGGCTCGCGCTGCTCGGACTCGCCGTCGGCGTCTCGGGCGCGGGATTCTTCGCGGCCGCCGTCGTCTCCCCCTGGGCGGTGGGACGGCTCGGCCCCTTCGGCTGGATGACGGTGTGCGCGGCGGCGGCCGCCGTGCTCGAACCGGTGCTCGCCCTGACCTTCGCCCCGGTCCCCTTCCTCGTCGCCGCCTTCCTCCTGGGGCTCATCACCCAAGGGTCCAAGATCGCGACGGACACGGTTGTGCAGACCACCGTGGACGACTCCTACCGCGGCCGGGTCTTCGCGCTGTACGACGTGCTGTTCAACGTCGCCTTCGTGGCTGCGGCGGGGGTCGCGGCGCTGATGCTGCCGCCCGACGGCCGATCCACTCTGCTGGTCGTGCTCGTGGGCGTGATCTACGCGGCGATCGCTCTGGCCTTGGGGCGGGGAAGGACGAAGGGGTGATGTTTCACGTGAAACACCACCCCCTCTCGCTGTCGTGGGCCGGCGGTGTTTCACGTGAAACATCCCCGCACCCCGACGCGGCACGACTCAGCTCTGCGTGGCCCACCACTCCTTGAGCGCGCCGACCGCCCGCTCGTGCTCCATCGGGCCGTTCTCCAGACGCAGCTCCAACAGGAACTTGTACGCCTGGCCGATGGCGGGTCCGGGGCCGATGCCCAGGATCTCCTGGATCTGGTTCCCGTCGAGGTCGGGGCGGATCGCGTCCAGTTCCTCCTGCTCCTGGAGCTGGGCGATGCGCTCCTCCAGGCCGTCATAGGCGCGGGAGAGCGCGGTCGCCTTGCGCTTGTTGCGGGTCGTGCAGTCCGAGCGGGTCAGCTTGTGCAGACGCGAGAGCATCGGCCCCGCGTCACGGACGTAGCGGCGGACGGCCGAGTCGGTCCACTCACCGGTCCCGTACCCGTGGAAGCGAAGGTGCAGCTCCACCAGTTGCGAGACGTCCTTGATCATCTCGTTGGAGTACTTCAGCGCGGTCATGCGTTTCTTGGTCATCTTCGCGCCGACCACCTCGTGGTGGTGGAAGGAGACCCGGCCGTCCTTCTCGAAGCGACGGGTGCGCGGCTTGCCGATGTCATGAAGCAGGGCCGCAAGGCGCAGCACCAGATCCGGGCCGTTCTCCTCCAGGTCGATCGCCTGGTCGAGCACGGTCAGGGAGTGCTCGTAGACGTCCTTGTGCCGATGGTGCTCGTCGCTCTCCAGGCGCAGCGCGGGCAGCTCAGGGAGCACATGATCGGCGAGCCCGGTGTCGACGAGGAGCCCGAGGCCCTTGCGGGGGTGGGCGGAGAGCAGCAGCTTGTTGAGCTCGTCGCGGACACGCTCGGCGGAGACGATCTCGATCCGGCCGGACATCTCCGTCATCGCCGTGACGACCTCGGGGGCGACCTCGAAGTCCAGCTGGGCGGCGAACCGCGCGGCCCGCATCATGCGCAAGGGGTCGTCGGAGAAAGATTCCTCCGGCGTACCGGGAGTGCGCAGCACCCGGGCGGCGAGATCCTCCAGGCCGCCGTACGGGTCGATGAACTCCTTCTCCGGCAGCGCCACGGCCATGGCGTTGACGGTGAAGTCACGCCGGACGAGGTCGTCGTCGATGGAGTCGCCGTAGGAGACCTCGGGCTTGCGCGACGTCCGGTCGTACGCCTCCGAGCGGTAGGTGGTGACTTCGATCTCAAAGCGCTGGACAGCGTCTCCGACGCGGGCGTCCTTCTGGCAGCCGACCGTCCCGAAGGCGATGCCGACCTCCCATACGGCGTCGGCCCAGGGCCGGACGATCTTCAGTACGTCCTCGGGGCGGGCGTCGGTGGTGAAGTCCAGGTCGTTGCCGAGCCGGCCGAGCAGGGCGTCCCGTACCGAGCCTCCGACCAGCGCGAGGCTGAACCCGGCCTCCTGGAAACGGCGGGCGAGGTCGTCGGCGGCAGGGGACACACGCAGCAGTTCGCTGACCGCGCGGCGTTGCACCTGGCTCAGTGCGGTCGGGGTGTCTTCGTTGGCGTTCGGCACAACAGAAAAGGGTACGTGCCCCGGCTCGCGGTGACGTCCCCGTTTTTCCGGAGCGCCGGGGCTCGTGACGCGCCGGCCGGAGGCCCGTCGGGAGGTCGGAGGAAGATCGACCGGAGACCGGCTGGAGCAGTCCCCGGCACTTGCTCCCAGCGTGCCTCGTTACCATGCCTGGACACAGCAACCGGGAACCACCTACACCACAGGCACCACAGACAACGACGAGGACGGGCGAACGCGTGGCCGAGGCGGCAGACATCCAGGGAACCGGTCCCTCACCTGCCCGCCGATGGCTGCGGCGCACGATCACCGTCGCCTTCGGGGCGCCTCTCCTCGCCGGACTCCTCCAGGCCCCGGCGGTGACCTCTCCGGCAGCCGCCGCCGAGGACGCCACCGGCTCGAAGACCGTCGATGTGTCCCTCGACACGCTGACTCCGAGCGCGCCCGTCGAAGGGGACACCGTCAGGGTCACCGGGACGGTCACCAACCGGAGCAGGAAGACCGTCACCGACGCGACCGTGGACCTGCACGTCGGGCCGCGGATGACGAGCCGCAGCCAGATCGATCAGGTGGCAGGACGTACCGGCTTCCGCCGCGACAGTGACCCTGCCGCACTCGAGGACGCCCCCGCCATCGCCATCCCCCGGCTGGGCGCCGGACTCAGTGCGGAGTTCTCCCTCTCCGTACCGGTCTCCAAGCTCGGACTCGACGAGGCGGGCGTCTATCAGCTGGGCGTCTCCCTCACCGGGCAGACCACGGACCAGCGCTACGACCGGGTGCTCGGCATCGAGCGGACCTTCGTGCCCTACCAGCCCGAGGCCACCGAGAAGAAGACCCAGCTCACCTATCTGTGGCCGCTGATCTCCTCGGCTCATGTCTCGGCGGAGACGGCCACGGACGATCAGCAGACCCCGGTCTTCGAGGACGACGCCCTGGCGGCCGAGCTGAAGCCGGGCGGACGGCTCGACCAGCTGGTCTCGCTGGGCAAGGACCTCCCCGTCACGTGGGTGGTCGACCCGGATCTGCTGGCCTCCGTCGACGCCATGGCGAACGGTTACCGCGTCAAGGACGGCAACGGCACCCTGCACGTCCCCGGCCCGAACCAGACCGTCGCGGAGCGGTGGCTGAACGCGCTGGAGAAGGCGATCGAGGGCCGCAAGGTCGTCGCCCTTCCCTTCGCGGACCCCGACCTCGCCTCCCTGGCCCACCGCGGCAAGGACGTCCCCGGCTCGCTGGGGCACCTCCAGTCGGCGACCGCCCTCGCCAGAGGAACGGTGGAGACGATCCTCCACGTACAGCCCGCCACGGATTTCGCCTGGCCCGCCGACGGGGCCGTCGACCCGTCGATCGTGGCGGTGGCGACCTCGGCCGGTGCCGACAAGGTGATCGCCCGCAGCGACAGCGTCCGCGACGACCTCTCGTACACGCCCACGGCCGCCCGTCCCCTCGGCAACGGCAGCACGACGGCCGTGGTGAGCGACGCGCTCCTGTCGACCGCGTTCGAGGGGGACATGGTCCGGGCGGAGAAGTCCACGCTCGCGGTCCAGGAGTTCCTCGCCCAGTCCCTCGCGATCACCCTGGAGCAGCCGGAGGTCCGGCGCAGCATCGTGGTCGCCCCACAACGGATGCCGTCCGTCGCCCAGGCGCAGACCATGGCGACCGCCCTTCACGGGCTCTCCGGCCGGCGCTGGAGCGAGCCGGTCGACCTCCTGGCGGCAGCGGCGGCCAAGCCGGACCCCGACGCCTCCACCGCGGTGCCCGGCAGCTCCCGGTACCCGAAGAAGCTGCGCGACCGTGAGCTGCCGGTCCAGGCCTTCCGGGACATGAAGACCACCCGCGACGAGCTGGACGACTTCAAGGTCGTCCTGACCCTGCCGTATCGCGTCGTGACCCCCTTCGGCAACGCGATCAACCGCGAGATGTCGACCTCGTGGCGTGGTCAGGCGAGAGCGGCGGCGATCTACCGGGGCAACGTCCTGGAGTATCTGCAGACCCTCACCAAGGGGGTCCAACTGGTGGACAAGTCGGACCTCACCCTGTCCGGCCGTAGCGCGACGATCCCCGTGACCGTCCAGAACCAGCTGCTGCAGGACGCCCATCTGGTGCTCCGGCTCACCTCCGGCAACAAGAACCGGCTGAAGCTGAACGGCGACGACGGGCTCGCCGAGCTGCCCGTGAAGATCAACGGCGGGCACAGCCAGTCGGTGAAGTTCCCGGTATCGGCGAACGTCAACGGCCAGGTGGCGATGACGGCCCAGCTCTACACCGACGACGGCACCCCGTACGGACAGCCGATGACCTTCAACGTGAAGGTCTCCGAGATCACCGCCACGGTGATGCTCGTGATCGCCGGTGGAGTCCTCCTCCTCGTTCTGGCAGGCGTACGCATGTACAGCCAGCGCAAGCGGCGCGCCGCCCTGAACGCCGAAGCGGAAGCCGAGGCGGCGGAGCCAGGCACGGAGGCGGAGGACGAGCAGACGGACCCGGAGACGGAGACACGGCCGGCGGAGACCGACGGGGACGACGAACCCGTGCAGCCGAGTGACCCGACACCGGACACCGGGCCCGAAAGCGCCGACCCGTCGGGCGCGGGTGAGAAAGTGGACCGTTGAGCGATGTCGTGGCCGGTCGGCCGGGGACGATGAGGTGGGGTAACCATGAACGCGCCGTACGACGGTGACCGCGGCCAGGGCCCGGGCGGCACCGCGCCGTCCGGTGGGACGCCCCCGGCACCTCCCGGTTCCGGCTACCCGCCGGTGCCGCCCCCACAGGGCGCCCACCCGCAGCACCCACCGGAGCAGGACCCCTACGGACAGGGCGTCCACCCGCAGCACCCGTACGCCCAGGACCCCTACGTCCAGGACGCGTACACCCATGACCCGTACCGCGCCCAGGACCTCTCCGCGCAGGACCCGGTGACCGAGGCGCTCTACGACCGCGCCGCGCACCCGCCGCCGCCACCCGGCACCTACCAGGAGCCGCAGCCGCTCTACCAGCAGCCTGCCCCGCCCCCGCACGCCCCCGACCCCCGGGTGTGGGCGCACACCCCGGCGCCGGAGCCCGAAGGCCCCTCGCGCCACCTGCCGTACGGCGACGACGCGCGCACGGTCCAGTTCACCGGCGTAGACGACCTCGTCACCCGGGCCGGCGATGAGGTGCCCGAACCGGACGCCTTCGCGCACCTCTACCGCGACCAGCAGACGCCCGGCCAGGTCCCCCCGCCGGCCCCGGAGCCGGACCCCATGCCCGCGCCCGCCCCCAAGAAGTCCGGCCGCGCCTCCGGGCTGCTGAAGTCGAGCGCGCTGATGGCGGCCGGCACCCTGGTGTCCCGGCTCACCGGTTTCGTCCGCAGCCTGGTGATCACCGGCGCGCTCGGCGCGGCCCTGCTCGGTGACACCTTCACCATCGCCTACACCCTGCCGACGATGATCTACATCCTCACCGTCGGCGGCGGCCTCAACTCCGTCTTCGTCCCGCAGCTCGTCCGCTCGATGAAGAACGACGAGGACGGCGGCGAGGCCTACGCCAACCGTCTGCTCACCCTGGTCATGGTGGCCCTCGCCGCCATCGTGGCCCTCGCCGTCTTCGCGGCTCCGCTGCTCATCCGGCTGATGTCGAACACCATCGCCGACGACACGGCGGCCAACAGCGTGGCCGTGACCTTCGCCCGCTACTGCCTGCCCACGATCTTCTTCATGGGCGTTCACGTGGTGATGGGTCAGATCCTCAACGCCCGCGGCAAGTTCGGCGCGATGATGTGGACCCCGGTCCTCAACAACATCGTCATGATCGTCACCTTCGGCCTGTTCATCTGGGTCTACGGCACCTCCGCCGAGTCCCAGATGGGTGTGCAGACCATCCCGGACGACGGCATCCGCCTGCTCGGCATCGGCACCCTCCTCGGACTCGTCGTCCAGGCGCTGGCGATGATCCCGTACCTCCGTGAGACGGGCTTCCGCTTCCGGCCCCGCTTCGACTGGAAGGGCCACGGGCTCGGCAAGACGGTCAAGCTCGCCAAATGGACCGTCCTCTTCGTCCTCGCCAACCAGGCGGGCGTCCTGGTCGTCACCCAGCTGGCCACGGCCGCCGGTGCGGAGTCCGGACAGAACGGCGCCGGCTTCCTCGCGTACTCGAACGCCCAGCTGATCTGGGGCATGCCGCAGGCCATCATCACCGTCTCCGTCATGGCCGCGCTGCTGCCGCGGATCTCACGCGCCGCCCACGACGACGACCCCGGTGCCGTCCGGGACGACATCTCGCAGGGTCTGCGCAACTCGGCCGTAGCGATCGTCCCCGTCTCCTTCGCCTTCCTCGCGCTCGGCGTCCCGATGTGCACCCTGCTGTACGCCTCCAGCGGCTTCGAGGCAGCCCAGAGCATGGGCTTCATCCTGATGGCCTTCGGCCTCGGCCTGATCCCCTACTCCGTCCAGTACGTCGTGCTCCGCGGCTTCTACGCCTACGAGGACACCCGGACGCCCTTCTACAACACGGTCATCGTCGCCGCGGTCAACGCAGCCGCCTCCGCGCTCTGTTACGTCGTCCTGCCCGCCCGATGGGCCGTCGTCGGTATGGCCGCCTCCTACGGACTCGCCTACGCCGTCGGTGTCGGCATCGCATGGCGCCGCCTCCGCAAGCGGCTGGGAGGCGACCTGGACGGCACCCAGGTCATGCGGACCTACGCGCGCCTCTGCATGGCCTCCGTCCCCGCCGCGATCGTCTCCGGCGCCGTCGGATTCGGTCTGCTGAAGCTCCTCGGCGAAGGCGCGTTGGGCTCACTCGTGGCCCTGCTCGTCGGCGGAGCGGTGCTCCTCGGAGTCTTCTTCGTCGCCGCCAAGCGGATGCGGATCGCGGAGCTGAACACCCTGGTCGGTATGGTGCGCGGACGCCTCGGACGCTGAACGGCGGGTCCCGCACAACCATCGGGGGGAACCGCGTGTCGTGCATAGCGTCCGACTGTGGGCACAATTGGCTTGGCTGTTGGATGTGGCGCAACGGATGGGGAGGCAGGAACGACGGTGGCGGAACGTAGCACGGCTGCCGTCGACGTGGCCGACAACAGCGGTGACGACCCGCTGACCGCCAAGGCGGACACGGCCGCGACCGACGGAGTGGCGGAAGAGCAGAAGACGGCGGAGCAGAGCGCCGAGGCCACGGAGAAGAAGGCGGTCGAACGACAGAGCGGCGAACAGCCCTCCCTGACGGCTCCCGAACTGCACAGCGGCCACAAGCTGGCCAGACGCTACCGGCTGGAGGAGTGCGTCACCCGACTGGACGGCTTCAGCAGCTGGCGTGCCGTCGACGAGAAACTGCGGCGTGCCGTAGGGGTCCACCTGCTGCCCGCGGACCACCCCCGGGCACGCTCGGTCCTGGCCGCGGCCCGCTCCTCGGCCCTCCTCGGCGACCCTCGTTTCGTCCAGGTCCTCGACGCCGTCGAGGAGAACGACCTCGTGTACGTCGTGCACGAGTGGCTGCCCGACTCCACCGAGCTGACCGCGCTGCTCGCGCTCGGCCCGCTGGAGCCCCACGACGCCTACCAGCTCGTCAGCCAGGTCTCCCAGGCCATGGCCGCCGCCCACCGCGAAGGCCTCGCACACCTCCGGCTCACCCCCAGCGCCGTCCTGCGCAGCTCCACCGGCCAGTACCGGATCCGCGGCCTTGCCGTGAACGCCGCCCTGCGCGGCATCACCGCCGAGCGGCCCCAGCGCACCGACACCGAGGCGATCGGCGCACTCCTGTACGCCGCGCTCACCCAGCGCTGGCCGTACGACAGTGACGCGTACGGGCTCTCCGGGCTTCCCAAGGGCGTCGGCCTCCTCGCGCCCGACCAGGTCCGTGCCGGCGTCCATCGGGGCCTCTCCGAGATCGCCATGCGCGCCCTGGTCAACGACGGGGCCACCGCCTCGCGTCAGGAGCCGCCCTGCACCACCCCGGACGAGCTGGCGAAGGCCGTGGCCGCGATGCCCCGTGTGAAGCCGCCGGAGCCCGAGTTCGCCGCACCGCCCGAGTACCAGCGCACGACGTACCAGCAGGGCACCTACGGGCGCCCCCAGCAGCGCCCCGCGCCCACCCAGCCGGTGATCGTCCCGCCTCCTCCGCTCCAGAGCCGCACCGGCACGGCGCTGAAGTGGGCCGTCTCCGCCCTTCTCATCGCCGCCCTCGGCCTGGGCAGCTGGCAGATCGCGGACCGGCTCCTCGGCCCCGAGGCCGCCCCCAAGGCGCCGGTGACGACGCCCACCGCCGACGAGAAGCCGCCACCGCCCAAGCCGATCGCCATCAAGTCCGCCGAGGACTTCGACCCGCTGGGCAACGGTGTGGAGAACGGCCAGGCCATAGAGAACGCCTACGACGGCGACCCCAGCACGTCCTGGCACACCGTGAACTACGCCAACGCCGAGTTCGGCTACCTGAAAGCCGGCGTAGGGCTCGTGCTCGACCTGGGCAAGGCCCAGGAGATCAGTTCGGTCGAGCTGGCCTTCACGGGTGACACCTCGGTAGAGCTGCGCACCGCGGCCGCCGATGCCTCCTCGGCGCCCTACACGCTCGACGACTTCACGACCCAGACGTCCGGCGACGGCACCGACGTCACGCTCAAACCCACCAAGCCCGTCACGACCCGCTACGTTCTGGTCTGGCTGACGAAGCTGCCCAACGACGACGGCGGGTTCCGCGGCAGGCTGACCGAGATCAAGATCATGGGCTGACCGCCGCACAAGGAGGGGCTCACCGTTGGACGATCCGATAGACAAGGCCACAGGCGACCAGGAGCTCCTGGCCCTCCATGTCGCCGGAGACCCGGACGCCTTCGGTGAGCTCGTGCGGCGGCATCGCGATCGGCTGTGGGCGGTCGCCCTGCGGACCCTGGGGGACCGCGAGGAGGCCGCTGACGCCGTCCAGGACGCCCTGATCTCCGCCTTCCGGGCCGCCCACACCTTCCGCGGCCAGTCGGCGGTCACGACCTGGCTCCACCGCATCACGGTGAACGCCTGCCTCGACCGCGCCCGCAAGACGGCCTCCCGCAGAACCTCACCGGTCGACGACTCCGGCCGCTTCGAGCAGCTCCTCGAACCCCACGAGTCGGCCGAGGCGCCCGTGGAACGACAGGATGTCCACCGCCAGGTCCTCGACGCGCTCGCCGCGATCCCCGCCGATCAGCGTGCCGCCCTCGTTCTGGTCGACATGCAGGGATACCCGGTGGCGGAGGCGGCCCGTATCCTCGGCGTTCCCACCGGCACCGTGAAGAGCCGCTGCGCGCGCGGGCGGGCACGACTCCTTCCGATGGTCACTCATCTGCGCGCCGACACCGTGGGTAACGAAGCCGCCGATGGGGGAAGGAACCGGACGCCGGGGACATCCGTCCCACCGGTGCCGGGGCCGACGGACACCGGACCGACTGATCCAGCTGCTGTGAAGGGCGGAGGTGGGCGCGCGTGACTTCCACGACCGGCAAGGCCGACACGACACAGCACCCGGACGTCTCGGAGATCTCCGACCTGACCGAGGGGCTGCTCTCACCGAGCCGCTCCGCCGTCGTACGCCGCCATCTGGACATCTGTCCGCTCTGCGCCGATGTACGGACCTCTCTGGAGGAGATCCGCGGGCTCCTGGGTACCCTGCCCGGGCCGCCCCGCATGCCTGCCGAGATCGCCGGCCGTATCGATGCCGCGCTCGCCGCCGAAGCCCTCCTCGCTGCCACGACGCCCGAGAGCGACGCCCCTGTTTCACGTGAAACATCGCGTACCCCGTCGGAGACGGTTGACTCCCCGTCCCGGCTCCCCGCCACGGACCGTCCTGCCGGACGCCCCGGCGCCGCCACCGGCCCCGGCCGGACCAGAAGGCCCCGCCGCCGGATCGCGCTGCTCTCCACGCTCGGTGCCGCCTTCAGTGCCGTGGTCCTGGGAACGAGCCTCTACCTCAGCCAGGTGGGCAGCATGAACGCCGGAGGAGACGCGGCGGACACCAGGAAGGCCGCCACGGCCGCCGGTGTCCCCCTCATCCCCTTCTCGGGGGCGCCGGTCGAGGACCGCGTCCACGCGCTCCTGGCCGAGGAAGGCACGGCCAGGACGCCCCGAGGAATCGGGCCCGAGTCCATGTCCGCCGAGACGGGCACCACGCCTCCCCAGCGGAACAGGGACACCGCCGTCCCCGGCTGTGTGCTGGCCGGCACCGGCCGCACCGACGCGGTACTCGGGCACGAGCGGGGCGAGTACCAGGGGTCGCCCGCCTACCTGGTGGTCCTGGCGGATCCCCTGGACAGCAACCGGATCCAGGCCTATGTCCTCGACGCCTCCTGCGCCGACCGGACCACGGCAAGCGGCAGCCCGGCCGCCGACCTTCTGTTCAGCCAGACGTTTCCCCGCTCCTGACCTCGCTCCGTGCCGGGTCCTCGTCCCGTCACGGTGCCGCGCGGCGGTCTCGGGAATGTACGCCCCTTAGGATCCGTTGGGTGGGGTGAGAGTGACCGAGACAACGCCCCCGTAGGCAGTGGCAGTCTGCAGAGACGAGGAAGAAATCCGTGAGCGACGTCCGTAACGTGATCATTATCGGCTCCGGGCCCGCGGGTTACACCGCTGCGCTCTACACCGCCCGAGCGTCGCTGAACCCCCTGGTCTTCGAAGGTGCCGTCACCGCCGGTGGCGCACTGATGAACACGACCGAGGTCGAGAACTTCCCCGGCTTCCGTGACGGCATCATGGGCCCGGACCTGATGGACAACATGCGGGCCCAGGCCGAGCGTTTCGGCGCCGAGCTGATCCCCGACGACGTCATCGCCGTCGACCTGACGGGCGAGATCAAGACGGTCACCGACACCGCCGGGACCGTGCACCGCGCCAAGGCCGTCATCGTCACCACGGGCTCTCAGCACCGCAAGCTCGGCCTGCCCAACGAAGACACGCTCTCCGGCCGCGGTGTCTCCTGGTGCGCCACCTGTGACGGGTTCTTCTTCAAGGACCAGGACATCGCCGTCGTCGGCGGTGGCGACACCGCGATCGAGGAGGCCACCTTCCTCTCCCGCTTCGCCAAGTCCGTCACGATCGTCCACCGTCGGGACACCCTTCGCGCCTCCAAGGCCATGCAGGAGCGTGCCTTCGCCGACCCGAAGATCTCGTTCGCCTGGGACAGCGAGGTCACCGAGATCCACGGCGAGCAGAAGCTCAGCGGTCTGACCCTGCGCGACACGAAGACCGGTGAGACCCGCCAGCTTCCCGTCACCGGCCTCTTCATCGCGGTCGGCCACGACCCGCGGACCGAGCTCTTCAAGGGTCAGCTGGACCTCGACGAGGAGGGCTACCTCAAGGTGGAGGCCCCGTCGACCCGCACGAACCTCACCGGTGTCTTCGGCGCCGGCGACGTCGTCGACCACACCTACCGCCAGGCCATCACGGCCGCCGGCACCGGCTGCTCCGCCGCGCTGGACGCCGAGCGTTTCCTGGCCGCCCTCGCCGACAGCGAGAAGCTGGCCGAGACCCCCGCGGTCTGACCCCGTCTCTCCTCACCACACCCCGCGAGATCAAGGAGGCCGCTGTGGCCCTGAAGACTGTGACCGACGCTTCCTTCGAAGACGACGTCCTCAAGAGCGACAAGCCCGTCCTGGTGGACTTCTGGGCGGCCTGGTGCGGCCCCTGCCGCCAGATCGCCCCGTCGCTGGAGGCCATCGCCGCCGAGCACGGCGAGATCGAGGTCGTGAAGCTCAACATCGACGAGAACCCGGCCACGGCCGCCAAGTACGGCGTCATGTCCATCCCGACGCTGAACGTGTACCAGGGCGGCGAGGTCGTGAAGACGATCGTCGGCGCCAAGCCGAAGGCCGCCATCCTGCGTGACCTTGAGGGTTTCGTCGAGCCCACGGCCTGATGCTCCCTCGTTGTTTCACGTGAAACAGCGCTTCTGTTTCACGTGAAACACAGAACGGCCCGCCCCCTCCTGGGGCGGGCCGTTCTCGTGTCCCCGAGGCTAGAGCGGCCGCAGGACGGGCTCCTTCTGCACGGCACCGAGAAGCCGGTCCAGGGCCATCTCGACGTCCTCCTTCCAGGAGAGCGTCGTCCGGAGCTCCAACCTCAGCCGGGGGAAAGCCGGATGCGGTCGCACCGTCTTGAAGCCCACCGCCAGAAGATGATCCACCGGCAGCACACAGGCGGGTTCCTTCCACCGAGCGTCTCCGAATGCCTCGATGGCCTTGAAACCCCTCCGCAGCAGGTCCTTGGCCACGGTCTGCAGCATCACCCGACCCAGACCCTGCCCCTGGTAGTCGGGCATGATCCAGGCGGTCATCAGCTGTGCGGCGTCGGCGGCCACGGGGCTCGTCGGAAAGGCCGTCGAACGCGGCACATAGGCCGGGGGAGCGTAGAGGACGTAGCCGACCGGCACCTCGTCGACATAGACCACCCGACCGCACGATCCCCACTCCAGCAGGACGCCGGAGATCCAGGCTTCCTTCTCCAACTCCGGCCGCCCGGCCTTCACCGCGGCCTCCCCGCTGACCGGGTCCAGCTCCCAGAAGACGCAGGAGCGACACCGTTGGGGCAGCTCCGGAAGGTTGTCCAGCGTGAGCGGTACGAGCCGACGCCCCACGGCTGCTCCTCACTTCCCTCGCCATCGAGTACGGATACGCCTCTGAGAATCGTATCGATCAGTCGATCGGCGGGACAGCGCTCACAGACAAAGGGCGGGGGGGTGGGGGGGGGGGTAGGGGGGGCGGCGGCGCCCGGGGCCCCGGCGCACCGGGCGGGGCGCCGGCGGCGC
>NZ_JBHXSA010000001.1:107921-232370 GCF_042716475.1 Streptomyces sp. NPDC058671
CCCACTCGTTCTCCTAATCCCCCCTTCTCACCTTTATCTAACTGCCCCGGGCGGCCCCCCCCCACCCCCACCCCGGGGGGGGGGGGTCCGGTTCCCCCCCCCCCCCCCCCCCGCCCTGGGCGGCCTTGAAGGCTGCGGGAAACTCAGCCCTCCGCGCCCGGAGCAGCGTTCTTCTGGTCCAGCACCCGGCCCTCGCCGGGAGCGAGCGTCGAGAGGATCCGTTCCAGATCCTCCATCGAGGCGAACTCGACGACGATCTTGCCCTTCTTCTGCCCCAGGTCGACCTTCACCCGGGTCTCGAACCGGTCCGAGAGCCGGGAGGCGAGGTCCGTCAGCGCGGGCGAGACCCGGCCGCCCGCGCGCGGGCCCTTCGGCTTGACCGGACCGACGGGCTCCTCGGAGCCCATGAGGCTCACGATCTCCTCGACACTGCGCACCGAGAGGCCCTCGGACACGATCCGGTAGGCCAGCTTGTCCTGGGACTCGGGGTCCTCCACGCCGAGCAGGGCCCGCGCGTGACCGGCGGACAGCACCCCGGCGGCAACCCTCCGCTGCACCGGCGGCGAGAGCCGCAGGAGACGCAGTGTGTTGGAGATCTGCGGGCGGGACCGGCCGATGCGCTCCGCGAGCTGGTCATGGGTGCAGCCGAAGTCCTTCAGGAGCTGCTCGTAGGCGTGAGCCTCTTCGATCGCGTTCAGCTGGGCACGGTGGAGGTTCTCCAGGAGGGCGTCCAGGAGCATCTTCTCGTCGTCGGTGTCCCGGACGATCGCCGGAATCCGCTCAAGACCCGCCGCCTTCGACGCCCTCAGGCGACGCTCACCCATGACGAGCTCGTAGCGCTCGCCATCGACCTTGCGCACGACCACGGGCTGGAGGAGGCCGACCTCCTTGATGGAGATGACGAGCTCCGCCAAGGCGTCCTCGTCGAAGACCTCACGCGGCTGGTGCCGATTGGGAACGATGGCATCGAGCGGAAGCTCGGTGAAATAGGCCCCGGTCGGCGGCTCCGGCCGGAGCAGCGGCTCCGCTTCGTTCCACGACGGTGTGGACTCCGGCGACCGCGCACTCTGCGGGAGTGTCGCCAGCTTCGCCGCCGCCACCCCGCGATCAGAAGGCATGGCGGGAACCGCACCGGGGGAGGTCACGCCCGCCCCGACACCGGCTGCCGACGTCTGTCGTTCCTGGGGAGCAGCGGGAATCAGAGCACCGAGCCCACGCCCCAATCCCCTACGTCGCTCACTCACTGGATCCCCTCCGACATGCTGCGCTGGTTGTTCTGGTGCCCGACATGGGCGTGCTGCGGGTCATAGTGCACGGCGGCCCCCCGCAGAGCGATCTCACGAGCCGCCTCGAGATACGACAGGGCGCCACTGGAACCCGGGTCATAGGTGAGGACCGTCTGACCGTAACTCGGGGCTTCCGAGATACGGACGGACCTCGGGATGCTGGTCCGCAGCACCTCGTCGGCGAAGTGGGTGCGCACCTCGTCGGCGACCTGGGAGGCGAGCCTCGTCCGGCCGTCGTACATGGTGAGCAGGATCGTGGAGACGTGGAGTGCGGGGTTGAGGTGTCCCCGCACCAGGTCGACGTTCCTCAGGAGCTGGCCGAGCCCCTCCAGCGCGTAGTACTCGCACTGGATCGGGATCAGCACCTCGGCTCCGGCCACCATGGCGTTGACCGTGAGCAGACCGAGCGAGGGCGGGCAGTCGATGAGGATGTAGTCCAGCGGCTGCTCATAAGCCTGGATCGCCCGCTGGAGGCGACTCTCTCGCGCCACCAGGGACACCAGCTCGATCTCCGCGCCGGCCAGGTCGATGGTGGCGGGGGCGCAGAAGAGGCCCTCGACGTCCATGACCGGCTGCACCACATCGGAAAGCGGCTTGCTGTCGACAAGGACGTCGTAGATCGAGGGGACCTCGGCGTGGTGGTCGATGCCGAGTGCCGTGGAGGCGTTGCCCTGCGGGTCCAGGTCGATGACGAGGACCCGGGCACCGTGCAGAGCCAGGGACGCGGCAAGGTTGACCGTCGTGGTCGTCTTGCCCACGCCGCCCTTCTGATTGGCAACCACCATCACGCGAGTCTGCGCCGGGCGGGGAAGTCCCTCACCGGCACGACCCAAGGCTTCTACTGCCAGCTGGGCAGCACGACCAATGGGGGTGTCGTCCATCGGGGGCGGTGTTTCACGTGAAACATCCTCCCCCACCGATTCGGTTCGGGGACCGGGGACCGGATCGGTCATCGGTCCCGCGATGTTGGCGTCGGACCGCAAGGATTCACTCTCCTCGGCTTCAGGCTCGCGATGGGGAGAGCCTGCCATGCTTTCAGGGTCATGAACCAGCGAGGCCGGTGGTTCTGTGGGTGAATCCACCTCTGTGGACATCTTCGTAACCCTCGCGGGTGGCTTCACACGGAGTCGACGGTCCCGGGGCGTGGCGGCCGCGCGACCGCGGCTGATGATCCCCTGCAGCAGTGAGCGACGTTTCACGTGAAACACCATGCCCCTGCCGTTCGTCCCGGGCCGGTCGACACTCCGAAATGGTACGTAGGGGACAGTCAGCGGCGTCGGCGAGTTTTGCTCGTCCGGGCCGCCTTGGCCCGCTTGGCCGCGAACCGTACCCCGCCCGGGCTCTCGCCGACTTCCACCCGGACCACGGTGGACAGCGGATCGACGATTCCCTCGCCCACGTGCAGCACCGAGGTCGCCACCACACCGAGTCGGGAGAGCGCCGCGCGGGCACCGCTGATCTCCTCCTCCGCGGTGTCGCCCTTGAGCGCGAGCATCTCTCCGTACGGGCGCAGCAGGGGAACCCCCCAGCCGGCGAGGCGGTCCAGCGGCGCCACCGCGCGAGCGGTCACCACATGGACGGGCGTGATCTTGCCGAGCATCTCCTCCGCGCGTCCCCTGGCCACGGTGACGTGGTCGAGGCCGAGCATCTCGACGACCTCCTGGAGGAAGTTCGTCCGGCGAAGCAGCGGCTCCAGGAGCGTGATCTTCAGGTCGGGCCGGACCAGCGCCAGGGGGATGCCGGGAAGGCCGGCGCCCGAGCCCACGTCGCAGACGGTGACGCCTTCGGGGACGACCTCCGAGAGGACAGCACAGTTCAACAGGTGGCGTTCCCACAGTCGCGGGACCTCGCGGGGGCCGATCAGACCCCGCTTCACACCCGCGTCCGCGAGCAGCTCGGCATACCGCACGGCCTCTGGGAAGTGCTGGCCGAAGACTGTCCGTGCCTGCTCCGGAGCCTCGGGGAGCTCCGCTGCCTCCGTCACGGGAACCGTCCTTCCGTACCGCACGCTTCGCGTGCGAGCGCACTGTGGTGGCTGACTATCGGGCTGACAAAGATCGGCCCCGCCTGTGAACAGACGGGGCCGACACTACGTGAGGGTTCAGGCCGGGAGCACAACGACGAAGCGCTGGGGCTCCTCGCCCTCGGACTCGCTGCGCAGACCGGCGGAGGCGATCGCGTCATGCACGACCTTGCGCTCGAACGGCGTCATCGGGTCCAGCTTGACCGGCTGCCCGGTGGACTTCACCTCGGACGCGGCCTTGGCGCCCAGCTCGGCGAGCTCGGTGCGCTTCTGGGCACGGAAGCCGGCGATGTCGAGCATCAGGCGGCTGCGGTCACCCGTCTCCCGGTGCACGGCGAGGCGGGTCAGCTCCTGGAGGGCCTCCAGGACCTCACCGTCGCGGCCCACGAGCTTCTGCAGCTCACGGCTGCTGGAGTCGCTGATGATCGAGACCGCGGCCCGGTCCGCCTCGACGTCCATGTCGATGTCGCCGTCGAGGTCGGCGATGTCGAGCAGACCTTCGAGGTAGTCGGCCGCGATCTCACCCTCCTGCTCGAGGCGGGTCAGGGTGTCGCCACCCTCGGCGGCGGCGGAGATGGTGCCTTCCGTCACGGATGGACTCCTTCTTGCTTCGGCGAGGCTTACTTCTTGGAGGACGGGTGCTTGGGCCGCTGCTGGCCCTTGCGCTGACCGGACTTGCCCTGGCGGGAGCCTCCGGAGTTGGCACGGCTCGGACGCGCGGGCTTGTCGCCTGCCTCGTCCTTCGAGTCGCCCTTGGCGTCGGTCGCGGCCGGACCCTGAGGCTTCTTCTCGAGCGAGGTGGTCACCTCTCCGGCGGCCGGCTCGGAGACTCCCTCGGTGTCCTTGGCCATGGCCTGAGCCGCGGCGGCCTGGCGCTGGGCCTTGGTCTGGCGCTTGGGCTGCTGGCGCCTGGCGGCGGCACCGCCCTCGGCCTCGGTCTCGATCGTGTCGCTCTTGATCACCGTGCCGTCGGCCTGGGCGGCGAAGCCCGCCTTGGTCAGACCCGAGAAGAAGCGGCGCTCGTTCTCGTTGCGGTCGCTGCTGCTCTTGGCGACGATCATCTTGACGATGGTCTTCCGGCGACGACCGCGGACCTCGCCGTGCGTGGTGATGCTCTTCAGCAGGCGCTGGAGGTAGGAGTCCTGCGCCTTGCTGCCCGGGGTCGGGTTCTGGTTGATCACGTACATCTGCTGGCCCATGGTCCACACGTTGGTGGTCAGCCAGTAGACGAGGACGCCGACGGGGAAGTTGATGCCCATGACGGCGAAGATCACCGGGAAGATGTACATGAGCATCTTCTGCTGCTGCATGTACGGGGTCTTCACCGAGAGGTCGACGTTCTTCATCATCAGCTGGCGCTGGGTGAAGAACTGCGAGGCCGACATCATGATGATCATGATCGCGGTGACGATCCGGACCGAGGTGATCGAAGCGTCCAGAGCGGCGACATCGGCGGCACTGTCCGTGAACTTCGAGGCCAGCGGAGCGCCGAAGATGTGCGCCTGCCGGGCGCTGTCGAGCAGCGACTGGTTGATGACGCCGACCGTGTCGCCCTCGGCGATGTTGGACAGCACGTGGTACAGGGCGAAGAAGAACGGCGACTGCGCCAGGATGGGAAGGCACGAGGAGAGCGGGTTGGTACCCGTCTCCTTGTACAGCTTCATCATCTCTTCGGACTGACGCTGCTTGTCGCTCTTGTAGCGCTCCTGGATCGCCTTCATCTTGGGCTGGAGCGCCTGCATGTTCCGCGTCGACTTGATCTGCTTGACGAACAGCGGAATCAGACAGATACGGATCAGCACCACCAGGCACACGATCGACAGGCCCCAGGCCCAGCCCGTGTCAGGGCCGAAGATCGCCCCGAACAGCTTGTGGAACTGGACGATCACCCATGAGACAGGTGTGGTGATGAAGCTGAAAAAACTGGCAATCGTGTCCACTAATCAGGCTCCTTGAGCATTGGGCGAGGTCTCTGCGGCCGGGCTCGTCTCGGCGGTGGACCCGCCCTTGTCGCCGCGCAGCGCGTTCCTCAGCATTTCGTGCCAGCGGGGGCGCTTACGCGGGGGGACGTGGTCCACACCACCGGGCGACCACGGGTTGCACCGCAGGATGCGCCAGGCGGTCAGGGCCGTGCCCTTGATCGCGCCATGCCGGTCGATGGCCGTGAATCCATAGTGGGAACACGACGGGTAGTACCGGCAGACGGGGCCCAGGAGCGGGCTGATCGTCCACTGGTACAGCTTGATGAGAGCCAGCAGCGGGTACTTCATCGCGCGCCCCCTCCCAGCAGCCGCTGGAGAGCGGCGTCCAGGTCTCGGGCCAGCTGTGCGTGGTCGGCGTCGCCGGCTCCGGGCAACGCCCGTACGACCACCAGGCTACCGGGGGGCAGCTCGGTGAGCCGGTCGCGGACGAGATGGCGCAGACGACGCTTCACCTGGTTGCGTACGACCGCCCCGCCCACGGCTTTGCTCACGACGAAACCCGCACGCGTCGGGGGAACGCTCTCCCCAGGCGCGTGCGGGCTCGTTGCACCGCTGCGTAGGTGGACGACGAGGAGCGGGCGACCGGCCCGGCGACCTCGGCGTACCGCGGTTGCGAAGTCCTCGCGCCGCCTCAGCCGATTCTCGGTAGGCAGCACGTCATGACCTGTTAAGGCAGATCAGGCGGACAGCTCGGAGCGACCCTTGGAACGGCGGTTCGCAAGGATGGCTCGACCGGCACGCGTACGCATCCGCAGGCGGAAGCCGTGGGTCTTGGCGCGACGACGGTTGTTCGGCTGGAAGGTGCGCTTGCTCACTCGGGGGCTCCAGAAATGATTCGTAGATGGCGGGACATCGCCTGGCTGTCACCGTGCGCCCACGAGTAGCTCGCAATACGCCCGAGTGCACCGCTTCACGATCACAGACCGTGATCTTTGCCCATCGGAGGCAGGCGGCAGCAGCCATCGACAACTCGACCTGGTTACGGTACGCGCGGCTACGCCATCCGGTCAAACCGACCTGTCGCCGCCCTCCATTGTGCACAGGCTGTGGACAACAACTTGAACCACGTCAGCCGCCGCGACTACCGTGGATGGACTCCGACCTCTTTTCCGTTCTGTCCTCACCTGTCCTCCTGGACCCGTCCTCACGGACATCGACCCACCGTCCCCCGAGAACCACACCATCGGGGGACCCGCGAGAAAGCGTGCCCTGTGGCTGACGTACCTGCCGATCTTGCCGCAGTGTGGCCACGCGTCCTCGAGCACCTCCTCGCCGAGGGCCAGCAGGGAATCGAGCCCAAGGACAAGCAGTGGATCGAGCGCTGCCAGCCGCTGGCCCTGGTCGCGGACACCGCGCTCCTCGCCGTGCCCAACGAGTGGGGCAAGCGCGTCCTCGAAGGCCGGCTCGCTCCATTGATCAGCGAGACCCTGAGCCGTGAGTGCGGCCGCACAATCCGGATCGCGATCACCGTCGACGACTCCGTAGGCGAGCCGACCCCGCCGGCGCCGCCCGTGCAGCAGTCCCGCTACGACGAGCGCGGCCAGCCGGAGCCGTACGAGAAGTACGAGGGATACGGCCACCGGCCGATGCCCGACGACGGGCTGCCCACCGCACGCCCCGCCTACCCGGACTACTCACAGCAGCGGCCCGATCTCGGCGCCTGGCCGCGCACCCAGGAGGACCTCTGGCAGCAGCCCCGGATGGGCGGCTACCAGGAGCGGGCTCCGTACACCGGTCCCGAGCAGCCGAGGCAGTCGCGATACGACGAGGCGCCCCGGGGTTACGAGTCGCAGCGGCCCGAGCGCGGCGAGCTGCCCGACCCCCAGAACCACGGGGGCCGTCCCGGCCCCCGTCCCGGCGGTCCCGGGGGCGGGCCGGGCGGGGGCCACGGCTCCTCGTCCTCCGCGCAGGGCTCCGGCGCTCCCGGCGAGCAGCACGCGCGGCTGAACCCGCGGTACCTCTTCGACACCTTCGTCATCGGTTCCTCGAACCGCTTCGCGCACGCGGCCGCCGTCGCGGTGGCCGAGGCGCCGGCGAAGGCGTACAACCCGCTCTTCATCTACGGCGAGTCGGGCCTCGGCAAGACCCATCTGCTGCACGCGATCGGACACTACGCGCGGAGCCTCTACCCCGGCACGCGCGTGCGGTACGTGAGCTCCGAGGAGTTCACGAACGAGTTCATCAACTCGATCCGCGACGGCAAGGGCGACGCCTTCCGCAAGCGCTACCGCGATGTGGACATCCTGCTCGTCGACGACATCCAGTTCCTCGCGAGCAAGGAGTCGACGCAGGAGGAGTTCTTCCACACCTTCAACACCCTGCACAACGCGAACAAGCAGATCGTGCTCTCCTCGGACCGGCCGCCCCGACAGCTGGTGACCCTGGAGGACCGGCTCCGCAACCGCTTCGAGTGGGGTCTTACCACCGACGTCCAGCCGCCCGAGTTGGAGACGCGCATCGCGATCCTCCGCAAGAAGGCGGTGCAGGAGCAGCTCAACGCCCCGCCGGAGGTGCTGGAGTTCATCGCGTCCCGGATCTCGCGGAACATCCGTGAGCTGGAGGGCGCGCTGATCCGGGTGACGGCGTTCGCGAGCCTCAACCGGCAGCCGGTGGACCTGGGTCTGACCGAGATCGTCCTCAAGGACCTCATCCCGGGTGGCGAGGACTCGTCGCCGGAGATCACGGCGCCGGCGATCATGGCGGCGACGGCGGACTACTTCGGTCTGACGGTGGAGGACCTCTGCGGATCCTCGCGCAGCCGTGTCCTGGTGACGGCCCGGCAGATCGCCATGTACCTGTGCCGCGAGCTGACGGACCTGTCGTTGCCGAAGATCGGCGCGCAGTTCGGCGGCCGTGACCATACGACGGTGATGCACGCGGACCGGAAGATCCGCGCGCTGATGGCCGAGCGGCGCTCCATCTACAACCAGGTCACCGAGCTCACCAACCGCATCAAGAACGGCTGACGCTCGCCTCAGCAGCCTCCGAAGGGCGCCCCGGGACACCTCCCGGGGCGCCCTTCGGCGTCTCCGGAGCCCTTCCGCGGGGTGGTGCACGGCTGTGCACGACGCCGGGGCGGCGGCCCGGCTGTTCGATTACTCCGTTCCGGTGGCGGGTTCTCCACAGATTGGGGGATGATCTCCCGTCCACAGGGTGGGGACTGTCGAGTTATCCCGATCGTGTCCACAGGAAGGTCTGGTGACAGACCATCACCCCAGGTCAGACCCTTGTGGAATTGTTGGTAAAAGATCTCCACAGGCTGTGGATGAATCTTTCGTCCACAGGGCTGTCCGAGGGTTGTCCACCGGCCGCCCACAGGCTGAGGTCCGTTGCCCACAGCTTCTCCACACCCCTGTCCACTGTTCGGCAACGAATCGCCCCCTCTCACCGCGTCGAGTGAAAGCGGTCACACCAAGGAGGACGGTTGGGCTGTGGGGAACCGGGGTAAAGCTGGGGACAGCGCTGGGGAGAACTCCCCGTGGCCTGTGTACGGGGTGTGCAGAACTTTCGGGTGTCCACAGAGACCCCGAGTTGTCCACCGGGTTCACCCACAGGCTCGGTGGACAAAAAATCGGGTCTGACCTGCAAAAACGGGGTTATCCACCGTTTCCACAGGCCCTACTACTACTCCCACATAGAGTTAGCCCGGAATCCGCTTCGAAGTGGGGCCTGTGCACAACTCGGCGTCGGAGCTCCGACGCGCTCTCGTCCCGACTTGACCCCGAGCAGCACCGAGTGTCGGCGGCGTACGTCAGACTGGTTCTCGCAGTCGACGAAGAGCCAGCAACAGCAGGAGGCGGTTCCGGTGAAGATCCGGGTGGAGCGCGATGTACTCGCGGAGGCGGTGGCCTGGGTGGCCCGCAGCCTCCCGGCCCGTCCGCCGGCGCCCGTGCTCGCGGGCCTTCTGCTGAAGGCCGAGGACGGCGCACTGAGCTTCTCGAGCTTCGACTACGAGGTCTCGGCCCGCGTCTCCGTCGAGGCGGAGGTCGAGGAGGACGGCACCGTCCTGGTCTCCGGCCGACTGCTCGCCGACATCTGCCGCGCCCTCCCCAACCGGCCCGTGGAGATCTCCACAGACGGTGTACGGGCGACGGTGGTCTGCGGCTCCTCCCGCTTCACCCTCCACACGCTGCCTGTGGAGGAGTACCCGGCGCTGCCGGAGATGCCCACCGCGACCGGCACCGTCCCCGGTGAGGTCTTCGCCTCCGCCGCCGCGCAGGTGGCCATCGCCGCCGGCCGTGACGACACGCTGCCGGTGCTCACCGGTGTGCGCATCGAGATCGAGGGCGACACGGTCACCCTGGCCTCCACCGACCGCTACCGCTTCGCGGTCCGCGAGTTCATGTGGAAGCCCGAGTCCCCGGACGCCTCCGCGGTCGCCCTGGTGCCCGCGAAGACCCTCCTGGACACCGCCAAGGCGCTCACCAGTGGCGACACCGTCACCCTGGCTCTCTCCGGCTCCGGCAAGGGCGAGGGCCTCATCGGCTTCGAGGGCGCGGGCCGCCGCACCACGACCCGGCTGCTCGAAGGCGACCTGCCGAAGTACCGGACGCTCTTCCCCACCGAGTTCAACTCGGTCGCGGTGATCGAGACCGCCCCGTTCGTCGAGGCCGTCAAGCGTGTGGCCCTGGTGGCCGAGCGCAACACCCCGGTCCGGCTGAGCTTCGAGCAGGGCGTGCTGATCCTGGAGGCGGGCTCCAGCGACGACGCACAGGCTGTGGAGCGGGTCGACGCGCAGCTGGAGGGCGACGACATCTCGATCGCCTTCAACCCGACCTTCCTCCTGGACGGTCTCAGCGCGATCGACTCCCCGGTCGCCCAGCTCTCCTTCACGACCTCCACGAAGCCGGCGCTGCTGAGCGGGAAGCCGGCCCTGGACGCCGAGGCGGACGAGGCCTACAAGTACCTGATCATGCCGGTGCGACTCTCCGGATGACCCCTCCGGGGCGGCCGTCGACTGAGCGGCTGACCCCACAGGTGTGCACCCGGGTCCCGGCGTAGGCTCGGACCCGGGTAAACCGCACACGACGCTTAAGGAATCTCTGATGGAGCTCGGTCTCGTCGGTCTCGGCAAGATGGGCGGCAACATGCGCGAGCGCATCCGCCGCGCAGGCCACACCGTCATCGGATACGACCGCAACCCGGACCTCGCCGATGTCCACAGCCTCGAAGAGCTTGTGGGCAAGCTCAAGGGGCCCCGCGTCGTGTGGGTCATGGTTCCGGCCGGTGCCGCGACCCAGTCCACCGTCGACGAGCTGGCCGCCCTGCTCTCCCCCGGCGACATCGTCGTGGACGGCGGGAACTCGCGCTGGACGGACGACGAGAAGCACGCCGAGGAGCTGGCGGCCAAGGGCATCGGCTTCGTCGACTGCGGTGTCTCCGGCGGCGTCTGGGGCCTGGAGAACGGCTACGCGCTGATGTACGGCGGCGACGCCGAGAACGTGGCGAGGGTCCAGCCGATCTTCGACGCGCTCAAGCCCGAGGGCGAGTTCGGCTCGGTCCACGCGGGCAAGGTCGGCGCCGGCCACTTCGCGAAGATGGTCCACAACGGCATCGAGTACGCGATGATGCAGGCCTACGCCGAGGGCTGGGAGCTCCTGGAGAAGGTCGACTCCGTCACCGACGTGCGTGAGGTCTTCCGCTCCTGGCAGGAGGGCACGGTCATCCGTTCCTGGCTGCTCGACCTCGCGGTGAACGCCCTGGACGAGGACGAGCACCTGGAGCAGCTCCGCGGCTTCGCCCAGGACTCCGGCGAGGGCCGGTGGACCGTCGAGGCCGCCATCGACAACGCCGTACCGCTGCCGGCGATCACCGCGTCGCTGTTCGCGCGGTTCGCCTCGCGGCAGGACGACTCCCCGCAGATGAAGATGATCGCCGCGCTGCGCAACCAGTTCGGTGGCCACGCGGTCGAGTCCAAGAAGTAATCCACAGGCTGTGCGCCCCGCGGTGCACAGCCGCCGGGGGAAGAAGGTCGGCGCCCAACCATGCACGTCACGCATCTGTCGCTGGCCGACTTCCGCTCCTACGCCCGGGTCGAGGTCCCGCTCGACCCGGGCGTCACCGCTTTCGTGGGTGCCAATGGCCAGGGCAAGACCAATCTGGTCGAGGCCGTCGGCTATCTCGCGACCCTTTCCAGCCACCGCGTCGCCTCCGACGCGCCGCTCGTCCGGATGGGCGCCGAGCGTGCGGTCATCCGCGCCGCCGTCACCCAGGGCGAGCGTTCCCAGCTGATCGAGCTCGAACTCAACCCGGGTCGGGCCAACCGTGCCCGTATCAACAGGTCCTCGCAGGTCAGACCGCGTGACGTGCTCGGCATCGTACGGACCGTGCTGTTCGCGCCCGAGGACCTCGCCCTGGTGAAGGGCGATCCCGGCGAGCGCCGGCGCTTCCTCGACGAGCTGATCACGGCGCGCACGCCGCGCATGGCCGGCGTGCGCTCCGACTACGACCGCGTGCTCAAGCAGCGCAACACGCTCCTGAAGTCCGCCGCCATGGCCCGACGGCACGGCGGCCGCGGCATGGACCTCTCCACCCTGGACGTCTGGGACCAGCACCTGGCGCGGGTCGGAGCCGAGCTGCTCGCCCAGCGGCTGGATCTGATCGCCGTACTGCAGCCGCTCGCGGACAAGGCGTACGACCAGCTGGCGCCCGCAGGCGGACCGATTCTGCTGGAGTACCGACCCTCCGCGCCCGGCACCGGGCACACCCGCGAGGAGCTGTACGAACAGCTGATCGCCGCCCTCGCCGACGTGCGCAAGCAGGAGATCGAGCGGGGCGTCACGCTGGTCGGGCCGCACCGGGACGAGCTGCTGCTCAAGCTCGGCGAGTTGCCGGCGAAGGGATACGCCAGTCATGGCGAGTCCTGGTCGTACGCGCTGGCGCTGCGGCTCGCCTCGTACGACCTGCTGCGGTCCGAGGGCAACGAGCCGGTCCTCGTCCTCGACGACGTCTTCGCCGAGCTGGACGCGCGGCGCCGCGAGCGGCTCGCGGAGCTGGTGGCGGGCGGCGAGCAGGTGCTCGTGACGGCGGCCGTGGACGACGACGTCCCGGCGGTCCTGGCGGGGGCGCGGTACGAGGTGGGCGGCGGGACGGTGGAACGGGTATGAGCGAGGAACACCGTCCACAGCCTGTGGACACACCTTTGCCGACGACGCCTTCGGTGCCCGAGGCCTCGGGTGTCGACCTCGCCCGGGTAGCGCTGCGCGCCGCCAAGGAGCAGGCCAAGGCCAAGGGCGCGGCCGCCCAGCAGAAGAAGCAGGCCCGGCGCGGAGGCGGACTGCGCTCCGGCGCGCGCGCCGACGGACGCGACCCCATGGCCCTCGGTGCGGCGATCAACCGGCTGATCACCGAGCGCGGGTGGGAGACGCCGGCCGCCGTCGGCGGGGTGATGGGCCGCTGGCCGCAGATCGTCGGCGAGGACCTGGCGAAGCACTGCGTACCGCTGAAGTTCGACGACGAGCCGGACGCGCGCGTGCTCACCGTGCAGTGCGACTCGACGGCCTGGGCGACGCAGCTGCGGCTGCTGGCGCCCCGGCTCGTGGCCCGTCTCAACGAGGACCTCGGCCATGGGACGGTGCGGGTGATCAAGGTGCTGGGACCGGGGGCGCCGCGGCGGGGGTACGGGCCGCTCAGGGCGCCGGGGTCGGTGGGGCCCGGGGACACGTACGGGTAGCAGCGGGCGGGGCGGACCGCGGGGCGCGACCTCGGCACCTCGGGGCGCGGGTCCGGGCCGAGGGCCGCCGCGCGGGGGCGTCGTGCCCACCCGTTCCACCCTGCGGAACGTATGCCCACAACGCGGTGGTGCGGACGCCCACAACCCGGGGCGCGGATGCCCGCGACGCCGTAGGTACGACGCCGACAACGCGGGACGCGGATGCCCGCGACGCCGTCGGCCGGGACGTCCCCAGCGCGCGGATGGAGGCGCCCACAGCGCCCCCCACAGCGCCTCCCGCGCCGCCCCCGCGACGCCCCCGCGACGCCCTCCGCAAGGCGCCCGCCCCGCGGCCGGTCCGATGCTCTCGGCGGGTGGCACTCGCCGTCACAGCCCGAAGCGCTGGGTGGCCGTCAGAGGGCTCTGGAGCCCCTGTCCGGATATGGGGAGTCGTCTCGCTCCCGCTCAGGGCGGCACATGCGGACTCAGGGACCGGCAAACCCCCATGAGTGTCAGCGCTACCGGTAGACTGGAAGACAATCCCGCCACCCTGCGGAACATGTCGAACGACGCAGCCGCTCCCGTATGCCCGGAGAACGGCCTGTGCTGTGCCAGAAAGGGCGCTTCGTGGCCGATTCCGGCAACCCCAACGAGAACAACCAGTACACCGCCAACAACATCCAGGTTCTCGAAGGCCTGGATGCCGTGCGTAAGCGCCCTGGCATGTACATCGGCTCGACCGGCGAGCGCGGTCTGCACCACATGGTGCAGGAGGTCGTCGACAACTCGGTCGACGAAGCCCTGGCCGGCCACGCCGACACCATCGACGTGACGATCCTGCCCGACGGCGGCGTCCGCGTCATCGACAACGGTCGTGGCATCCCGGTGGGCATCGTGGCCTCCGAGGGCAAGCCGGCCGTCGAGGTCGTGCTGACCGTGCTGCACGCGGGCGGCAAGTTCGGCGGCGGCGGCTACGCCGTCTCCGGCGGTCTGCACGGTGTCGGTGTGTCGGTCGTGAACGCCCTGTCCACCAAGGTCTCCGTCGAGATCAGGACGGACGGCCACCGCTGGACGCAGGACTACAAGATGGGCGTCCCGACGGCCCCGCTGGTCCAGCACGAGGCGACCGAGGAGACCGGCACGTCGGTCACCTTCTGGGCCGACCCGGACATCTTCGAGACCACCGAGTACTCCTTCGAGACGCTCGCGCGCCGCTTCCAGGAGATGGCCTTCCTCAACAAGGGCCTCACCCTGACGCTCACGGACGAGCGCGAGTCGGCGAAGGCCACGGTCGGCGCGGACGACCCCGAGGCGGAGGCCGCCGAGCCCACCGCGCGCACGGTGAAGTACCACTACGAGGGCGGCATCGTCGACTTCGTGAAGTACCTCAACTCGCGCAAGGGCGAGCTGATCCACCCCACCGTGATCGACCTGGAGGCGGAGGACAAGGACAAGGCCCTGTCCCTCGAGGTCGCGATGCAGTGGAACAGCGGCTACACCGAGGGCGTGTACTCGTTCGCCAACATCATCCACACCCACGAGGGCGGCACGCACGAGGAGGGCTTCCGTGCGGCGCTGACCTCGCTGATCAACAAGTACGCGCGCGACAAGAAGCACCTCCGTGAGAAGGACGACAACCTCACGGGCGACGACATCCGCGAGGGTCTGACCGCGATCATCTCGGTCAAGCTGAGCGAGCCGCAGTTCGAGGGCCAGACCAAGACCAAGCTGGGCAACACGGAGGCGAAGACCTTCGTCCAGAAGGCGGTCTACGAGCACCTCAACGACTGGCTGGACCGCAACCCGGTCGAGGCCGCGGACATCGTCCGCAAGTCCATCCAGGCCGCCACCGCGCGCGTGGCCGCCCGCAAGGCGCGCGACCTGACCCGTCGTAAGGGCCTCCTGGAGTCGGCGTCGCTGCCGGGCAAGCTCTCCGACTGCCAGTCGAACGACCCGGCCAAGTGCGAGATCTTCATCGTCGAGGGCGACTCCGCCGGCGGCTCGGCCAAGTCCGGCCGCAACCCGATGTACCAGGCCATCCTGCCGATCCGCGGCAAGATCCTGAACGTCGAGAAGGCCAGGATCGACAAGATCCTGCAGAACACCGAGGTCCAGGCGCTGATCTCGGCCTTCGGTACCGGGGTCCACGAGGACTTCGACATCGAGAAGCTCCGCTATCACAAGATCATCCTGATGGCGGACGCCGACGTCGACGGCCAGCACATCAACACCCTCCTGCTGACCTTCCTCTTCCGCTTCATGCGGCCGCTGGTCGAAGCCGGTCACGTCTACCTCTCCCGCCCGCCGCTCTACAAGATCAAGTGGGGCCGGGACGACTTCGAGTACGCGTACTCGGACCGCGAGCGGGACGCGCTCGTCGAGCTCGGCAAGCAGAGCGGCAAGCGGATCAGGGAAGACTCGATCCAGCGCTTCAAGGGTCTCGGCGAGATGAACGCCGAGGAGCTGCGCATCACCACCATGGACGTCGACCACCGCGTGCTCGGCCAGGTCACCCTGGACGACGCCGCGCAGGCCGACGACCTGTTCTCGGTGCTGATGGGCGAGGACGTCGAGGCACGCCGCTCGTTCATCCAGCGCAACGCCAAGGACGTTCGCTTCCTCGACATCTGAGTCGGTCTCAGCTGACCGTAAGAAAGGACTGACGACCAGCAATGGCCGACGAAACCACGCCGACCGGCACCACCGAAGAGCAGGAGCCCGTGCTGCGGATCGAGCCCGTCGGGCTCGAGACCGAGATGCAGCGCTCGTACCTCGACTACGCGATGTCCGTCATCGTGTCCCGCGCGCTGCCCGACGTCCGGGACGGCCTCAAGCCCGTCCACCGCCGCGTGCTGTACGCGATGTACGACGGCGGCTACCGGCCCGAGAAGGGCTTCTACAAGTGCGCCCGCGTCGTCGGCGACGTCATGGGTACGTACCACCCGCACGGCGACTCCTCGATCTACGACGCGCTCGTCCGCCTCGCCCAGCCCTGGTCGATGCGGATGCCGCTCGTGGACTCCAACGGCAACTTCGGTTCCCCGGGCAACGACCCGGCCGCCGCCATGCGGTACACCGAGTGCAAGCTCATGACGCTGTCGATGGAGATGCTCCGGGACATCGACGAGGAGACCGTCGACTTCCAGGACAACTACGACGGCCGCAACCAGGAGCCGACGGTCCTGCCGGCCCGCTTCCCGAACCTGCTGATCAACGGCAGCGCCGGCATCGCGGTCGGCATGGCCACCAACATCCCGCCGCACAACCTGCGCGAGGTCGCGGCCGGCGCCCAGTGGGCGCTCGAGCACCCCGAGGCCACCCACGAGGAACTCCTCGACGCCCTCATCGAGCGGATCAAGGGCCCGGACTTCCCCACCGGCGCGCTCGTCGTCGGCCGCAAGGGCATCGAGGAGGCGTACCGCACCGGCCGTGGCTCGATCACGATGCGCGCGGTCGTCGAGGTCGAGGAGATCCAGAACCGCCAGTGCCTGGTGGTCACGGAGCTGCCGTACCAGACCAACCCGGACAACCTCGCGCAGAAGATCGCCGACCTGGTGAAGGACGGCAAGATCGGCGGCATCGCCGACGTCCGCGACGAGACCTCGTCCCGGACCGGCCAGCGCCTCGTCATCGTGCTCAAGCGCGACGCCGTCGCCAAGGTCGTCCTCAACAACCTGTACAAGCACACCGACCTCCAGACGAACTTCGGCGCGAACATGCTGGCGCTCGTCGACGGCGTGCCGCGCACCCTCTCGCTCGACGCGTTCATCCGGCACTGGGTGACGCACCAGATCGAGGTCATCGTCCGCCGGACGAAGTTCCGGCTGCGCAAGGCCGAGGAGCGCGCCCACATCCTGCGCGGTCTGCTCAAGGCGCTCGACGCGATCGACGAGGTCATCGCGCTCATCCGGCGCAGTGACACCGTCGAGGTCGCGCGCGGGGGCCTGATGGACCTCCTCCAGATCGACGAGATCCAGGCCAACGCGATCCTGGAGATGCAGCTCCGCCGGCTCGCCGCCCTGGAGCGCCAGAAGATCGTCGCCGAGCACGACGAACTCCAGGCGAAGATCAACGAGTACAACGCGATCCTGGCCTCTCCCGAGCGTCAGCGCTCGATCGTCAGCGAGGAGCTCGCCGCGCTCGTCGAGAAGTTCGGCGACGACCGGCGCTCCAAGCTCGTGCCCTTCGACGGTGACATGTCCATCGAGGACCTGATCGCCGAGGAGGACATCGTCGTCACCATCTCGCGCGGTGGCTACGTGAAGCGGACGAAGACCGAGGACTACCGCTCGCAGAAGCGCGGCGGCAAGGGCGTGCGCGGCACGAAGCTGAAGCAGGACGACATCGTCGACCACTTCTTCGTCTCCACGACCCACCACTGGCTGCTCTTCTTCACCAACAAGGGCCGGGTCTACCGGGCCAAGGCGTACGAGCTGCCCGACGCCGGCCGGGACGCGCGCGGCCAGCACGTGGCGAACCTGCTCGCCTTCCAGCCGGACGAGCAGATCGCCCAGATCCTGGCGATCCGCGACTACGAGGCCACGCCGTACCTGGTGCTCGCCACCAAGGGCGGTCTGGTCAAGAAGACGGCCCTGAAGGACTACGACTCGCCACGCGCGGGCGGTGTCATCGCGATCAACCTCCGGGAGACGGCGGACGGCAGCGACGACGAGCTGATCGGGGCCGAGCTGGTCTCGGCCGAGGACGATCTGCTGCTCATCAGCAAGAAGGCGCAGTCGATCCGCTTCACCGCCACGGACGACGCGCTGCGTCCGATGGGACGCGCCACTTCGGGCGTCAAGGGGATGAGTTTCCGCGCGGACGACGAGCTGCTCTCGATGAATGTCGTCCGGCCCGGTACGTTCGTCTTCACCGCGACCGACGGCGGGTACGCGAAGCGCACCCCCGTCGACGAGTACCGCGTCCAGGGCCGTGGCGGCCTCGGTATCAAGGCCGCCAAGATCGTGGAGGACCGCGGCTCGCTCGTGGGCGCGCTGGTGGTCGAGGAGACGGATGAGATCCTCGCCATCACGCTGTCCGGCGGTGTGATTCGTACGCGAGTCAACGAAGTCAGGGAGACCGGCCGTGACACGATGGGCGTCCAGCTGATCAACCTGGGCAAGCGCGATGCCGTCGTCGGCATCGCACGGAACGCCGAGGCCGGCAGCGACGAGGACGTCGAGGACGTGGACGACGCCATCGACGCCGAGGGCGCCGTGGAGGCGTCCGAGGCCGCGGTGGTCGAGACCGAGGCAGCAGCCGAGGGCACGGAGCCCTCGGCCGGGGAGCACGAGGAGTAAGAGCGTGAGTGGAGCCACGGGCGCCGGATCGGCGGCCGCCGGAGCTTCTGCCAGTGCTGGAGCGAACGGCGCCCGTGGCTCCGCCACGGACTCCCAGGGGGTTGCGGTGACGGACAATCGGGGGCAGCAGCCCTCGTACGAGACCTACAACGGGCCGCTGCCCGGCGAGCGCGCGGGAGCGCAGCAGCCGGGCGGGCCGTACCACCCGCCGCAGGCGTACGGTGCTCCGGCGCCGGGCGGCCAGGCGGGTACCGCGGCCGTGCGCCGGCCGCGGACGGGCGCGCGGACGACGCCCCGGACGCGCAAGGCACGGCTGCGGGTGGCCAAGGCCGATCCGTGGTCGGTGATGAAGGTGAGCTTCCTGCTCTCCATCGCCCTGGGCATCTGCACGGTCGTCGCGGCGGCCGTGCTGTGGATGGTCATGGACGCCATGGGCGTCTTCTCGACGGTCGGCGGCACGATCAGCGAGGCCACGGGCTCGAACGAGTCCAACGGCTTCGACCTGCAGTCGTTCCTGTCGCTGCCGCGGGTGCTGATGTTCACCTCGGTGATCGCCGTGATCGACGTGGTCCTGATGACCGCCCTGGCGACCCTGGGCGCGTTCATCTACAACCTGTCGGCCGGCTTCGTGGGCGGTGTCGAGCTGACGCTCGCCGAGGACGAGTAGGACGCGCGGGGCCGGTCCGACAACGGATTTTGGGACTGGCCCCCACGTGCGCTAATCTTCAGGAGTCAGCGCGCGGGACACACACCGCACAGCGCGGCGGGGCTATAGCTCAGTTGGTTAGAGCGCATCCCTGATAAGGATGAGGCCACAGGTTCAAATCCTGTTAGCCCCACAGTATCGATCGACCCGGACGGTTCCTCCGTCCGGGTCGATCTGTTTTCCGGGGTGCGGGGAGGGTTTGAACGCGAGTGGGGTTTGAACGCGGGAGGGTCTGAAGCTCGTACAGATCACCGATTGGTATCGGTCGATGTGTAGAGTGGGCGTCAGAAGTCTCCTACGTCAACGAAAGACGAGGTCGCGCGGTGAAGAAGCTGCTCCTGGTCGCACTGGCCGCCATCGGCGGGCTCCTCGTGTACCGCCAGATCCAGGCGGATCGCGCCGAGCAGGACCTGTGGACGGAGGCGACCGACTCCGTGCCCGCAGGTTCGGGTGTGTGAGACGAAGACCGTCTGTGGGTGAAGCCCCGGCCGCGCGTGAGCGGGCCGGGGCTTCGCTTTGCCTGAGCGAAGCGGCGACTTGCTTGAGTGAAAAGGAGAAGCGGGTGGGGACGCGGGTCGGCATCGGCCGGAGGGCGGGGGCCCTGATCACGGCGGTCGCGGCCATGGGAGCGGTGGCGGCGCTGCCCGGTCAGGCGCTCGCGGCGCTGCCGGGCCAGGGGGCTACGGCGCTGCCTGGTCAGGGGGTTGAGGCGCTGCCTGGTCAGGCGGTTGGGGCCGAGGGCACCGGCGGGGGCGGGCTTCCGCCGTACGCGTTCGACAGCACGGCCCAGCAGGTCGAGGGAGCCGCTTCGAGCGCGGACGCGGCTCAGCTGCGGACAGGGCAGACCTACCGCGACGCGCTCAGGAAGAACGGCAAGGTCTACTACCGGGTCGACCTCGACGACAAGCGGAACGCGTACGTGTCCGTGGTCGCCGTCCCGAAACCCGGCGGCAAGGTCGACCACGGCGACGGCGTCAAGATCAGCATGCAGGACAGCTCCGGCATCGACTGCGGCTACCAGCAGGTCAACTTCTCGTCGGCCGAGTACCCCCGCCCGCTCGCCGCGTACGCCCGACGGATCGTCGACGCGGACAGTTCCCTCTGCCGGCGGCCGGGCGCCTACTACGTGCTGATCGAGCGTGAGTCCAAGCCGACCTCGAGTCCGGACGACTGGGAACTCGAGATCAGGTACGCCGCCGAGCCGCCGCTCAGGAAGGCCGGGCCGACGGAGCTTCCCGAGGTCTGGGCCTCCGGCACCCCCGCACCCCCCGCGGGCGGTCCGAGGAAGCGCCAGGGAGGCGCGGGCGTCCACGACGCCACGTCGCTGGAGCAGGGCGAGTGGCGGTCCGACATCCGGCCGGGGCAGACGCTCTTCTACCGCGTCCCCGTCGACTGGGGGCAGCAGCTCTTCGCCAGTGCCGAACTCGGCAGCAGCGCCGCGGGCGACGAGTACATCGGCAACGCCCTCGTCCTCTCCCTGGAGAACCCGGCGCTCGGGCACGTCGACGAGAACACCGCGAGCTACGTCGGGAAGCCCTCGACCCTGGCGCTCGACGCGCTGCGGCCGGTGGCCCACGAGAACCGCGTCTCGTACCAGGACGCGACCAGCGGCATGCGGTTCGCCGGCTGGTACTACCTGTCCGCCACGCTCAGCCCGGCGGTCGCGGAGGAGTACGGGGCCGGACCGGTGCCGCTGACGCTGCGGGTCTCCCTGCGGGGCGGCGCGAAGCCGGGGCCCGGGTACGACGGTGACCCCGGACCGTTCACGGTGACCGCCGACGACAGGGAGGCCGCCGCGAACGGCGCCGGCGGGGCGCGGGCGGCGGAGCGGGACGGCTCGATGCGTGTCGTCGCGGCGGCCGGCATCGGCAGCGGGACGGTACTGCTGCTCGGCCTCGGCGCGTGGACCGTGATGGCGCGACGGCGGGCCGCGTAGGGCTCGGGTGCGGGCGCGGCCGGTTCAGGTCCGGGTGAGGGCCCAGAAGCCGACCGCGAAGCACGCGAGCGCGAGCAGGAGGACCGGGATCGCCACCGTCGGGGGCGGTCCCGGTCGTCGTACGGGCGCGGGGGACGCGTGCCCCGTGAGCGGGCTGGGTTCGGTGTACGCCGGTGCCAGGTGCTGCCCGGGAACCTGATCGGGGCGAGCGGTGTATGGATGAGTAGGGGCCGGTCCGTACGGCGCCGCGGGCAGGGGGGCCTGTGCGAAGGAGGGGGCCGGATGGACGACCGGCGGGGGCAGGTGGAAGCTGCCCGTCTCGGAGGGACCGGGCGGCGGCGCGGTCGCGGGGGACGCGCCGGGGTGGGGTGCGACGGGGTGTGGGGGCTGGTACTGCGGCTGTGGGGGCTGCTGCGGGGGCGGTACGGGGGTGGGAACGGGCGACGGTACGGCCTCGGGGGCGGCGGTGGCGTCCTCGGCGGCCCGCGGGGGTGTGACGGGGGCGCCGGCGGCGTCCGTGGGCCCGGCGCGACCTGCGGGGCTGGGGGGACTGGTAGGACTGGTGGGCCCCTGGGGGCCGAAGCCGGACGGCAGGGGGCCGAGCTGGTCGAAGATCTCGACCGGCTGCTCGTCCGTGGGCGGCTCGGGAAGCATCTCGACGGCGGCGGACAGCGCCTTGCGCGCCCCCGTGGCGGTCCGGAAGCGGGCCTGCGGATCGGGCTGGAGCAGCCCGGCGAGCACCTGCCAGAGGGGCTCCGGGACGCCCTGGGGGGCGCTGGGAGTGCCGTGCGTGAGGAAGTGCGCGACCAGAGCCTGGGAGTCCGGCCTGCGGCCCTGGAGCAGATAGAGGGCGACCAGGCCGACGGCGAAGAGGTCGGCGGTGAAGTCCGGCTCGGCGCCGAGGAGCTGCTCGGGCGCGAAGTATCCGGGCGTGCCCACGACGTGGTTGGTCTCGGTGAGGCGCGGCTCGCCCTTGCGCATGGAGATGCCGAAGTCGGAGAGCCGCAGATGGGGCCGACCGGTGCCGGTGACGTCCATGAGGATGTTGGCGGGCTTGATGTCCCGGTGGACGACCCCTTCGGCGTGCACCGTGGCCAGGCCCGAGAGCAGCTGGTCCAGCAGGACGCAGACGAACCGGGGCGGCAGCGCGCCGTAGTCGCCGATGACGTGGGCCAGGGAGCCGCCGGCGACCAGGTCCATGGTGAACAGGACCTTGTCGTCGTCGGCGGCCCAGCTGGCCGGAGCGAGGACGTGCGGATGATCGATCCGGAGCGCCTGCTCGCGGACGAAGCGGAGCAAGGTGTGCGCGTCGCTCTGCAGAAGCACCTTGGCCGCCACATAGCGGCGGCGACGGTGGTCCCAGGCACGCCACACCGCGCCCGCCCCACCCCGCCCGATCGGGTCGACCAGCTCGTACCGACCAGCGAAGACCTCACCCATCGTGCTGCGTCCGCTCCCCGTTGGTCGTCTCTCGGCGATGCCGGCCGGCTGCCGCCCGCGTCAGTTCTGGTGCGACTCGTAGTGGGCGACCGCGTCCGCGGTGCGCCCGGCCCCGTACACCCGGAGGAACTCTGCCAGTTCCGGGTGGGCCGGGGCGAGGGAGTCCGCCGCGTCGATGATGTCGCCCGCCGCCGCTACGGAGCGCAGAAGGGACTGGATCTCGCGGACCACCCGGCGCACGGTCGGAGCGCCGGGGCCGGTGCTCGGCTGGCCCGTGCTGGTGAGGACGGAGCCGCCCTGCGACTTCTTGACCTCGTCCATCCGGTCGGTGGCCTCGGCGGCACTCACACTGCCGTCGGCGACCTGCACGGCGAGTTCCTGAAGGGCCTGGACCCGCTGGACGACGGCCGGGTTGCCGATCTTCGCGCGCTGGCCGCTCATCAGCTGGGACAGCATGGGCGCGGAGAGCCCGAGCACGGCCGCCAGCCTGGCCTGGTTGAGCCCGAGATCGTCGATCAGCCGACGGAAGAGCGCCCCCAACGGCTCTCCGTACCAACTGCGCTGAAGCTCTCTGGCTCTGGCCGTGGCTTCCTGCTGCGCTGCGTCCATTACGTCTCCCCATCCCTGCGGTTCGCCACTGCGAACCTCGGGCAGCATCTTACGGAGAGTGGTCGCGGACCGGGAGTCCCCATCTTTTTGCCGGACATGGGGGGTGACCCGGTACGCTGTTCTCGTTCCGGGGCCTTAGCTCAGTTGGTAGAGCGCTGTCTTTGCATGGCAGATGTCAGGGGTTCGACTCCCCTAGGCTCCACTCCTCGGACAGCCCTCCTGACCCACGGGAACGTGGGAACGGGGGGCTGTCGTGCGTGGTGGTCCCGCCAGGTCGACCGGGTCTCCCGGACGGTCTTCGCAGAGCTCTGTTTCTGCCCGCTCACCGACAGCGGGCGCGCACCGACGTACGCGGTGGATCCGCTCAAGCGGCAGCTTGCCCAGCTCAGACGCCGACTACTGGTCCGGACGGGTGGTGTTCATCGGAAGAACTGCGCGACGGCGGCGACGTTCCACGGAATTCGGAAGCGCATCCACATCATGAGGAAAGTACGTAAAGCGCGCAAACCGAAATGAACCATCCGGGAACGTCACGAAAGTGAGGGGTCATGGCCACCGCCAAGGTCAAGCAGTTCTGGACCGCCTTCATCTCCGTCCTCTTCGCCCTGCTCGCCTCCGTCGGCCTGGCGGGCACCGCCGCCGCGGCGCAGCAGCCCGCCGTCCAGCAGCCCGAGGAGCCGGCCGCCCCCGCTTCCTCCGCCACCGCCCCGGTCGCCAGGGAGCGAGCCGCGCTCGCGTCCGTACCCGCACAACGTGCCCACCACCGGCCGGTCGCAGGGGACCGTTCCCTGCCGCCCACCATCAAGCAGCGCATCGCCGCCGAGGCGCACGGCTCGTCCCCGTCCTCACGGCACCGTTCCTCGACCGCCCCGGCCGAGGGCGACGAGTCGGCCGCCCTGACGGAGCTGGCGCTCACTTCTGCGGTGTAGGGCGCGGGGAGCCGATCATCCGTACTCCCCGCACCTCCTCGCAGGACCCGCGTCGCTTCACAGGACCCCCGTCGCCTCACAGGACTCAGCTGCACCCCACCAGACTTCGGCAGGACTCTGCAGTGACCCGCCACCCCGGCAGGACCGCGCAGGACCCGCCAGACCTCGACGGGCCCGGCAGGACCCGCCGGACTTCAGCGGGATGCGGTAGCAACTCCGCCAGACCTCGACGGGCCCGGCAGGACCCGCCAGACCTCAGCGGGATCCGGCAGGACCCCGGCCAGATCAGCGGTGCTCGTCCCTTTCGGCGGCCTTCTCGGCCGCGGCCGCGGCTTCGGCTTCGGTCTCCTTGGCCTCCACCTCCGGGTCGAGGGAACCCTCACTGCCGTCGACCGACGCCAGTACGGCGTCCTCGTCCACCTCGGTGGGAGCGGGCGGTTCGACCAGCCAGTCGGGATTGGCCTGCTTGTCCCACCACTTCCAGGCGGCGTACGCGCCACCGGCGACAACGCCCAGGACCATGAGGCCCTTGGCGAGGCGTCCGGCCCTGGCCCGGCGCTCGTGCTTCCTCACGATCTTCTGGATTTCCCTCGGCGTCACCTGGCCACGCAGCGCGGCCCAGGCAGCAGTGGAACGCGACCCGGCCTCCTCAAGGGCGGGACCGGTCGCGGCGACCGCGTACTCGACACGCGGAACGGTGTAGTCGGCCGCCTGACGGGCGGCCCTGCGGGTCTTGACCGCCGCACGATGTGCGGCCGCGTCGACCCGCGGCGGGACATGCGGTGCGACGTACGAGTCGTACTGCGCACGTGCCTGCGCTCGGGCCTGTCGAGCGGCCTTCGATACCTTCGGCGCGAGCAGCACGCGCGCCTCGTGCGCGTAGTGCGAGGCCTGGTCCCTCGCCGTGTCGGCGTACGGCGCCACCACTTCCGCGGCGTGCACGACGCTCTCCTTCGCCGAACCTGTCGCGGCGCGCACGCTGTCCATGCGGGTCACAGGATTCCTCCTCCTCGGTGGCGATGTCGTAATTCGCCTTTCCATCCTTTTTCGAATCATGCCCGTCGGGACCAGGTCCGGCATGTGGGGCGGGCATACGGGGGCATGCGAGGATCGAAGGCGCCAAGGACAGACGTGACACGACGTGGACGGAAGGCGACCGTGGCCGAGCAGCTGTACGCGATCCTCAAGACCAGCCTGGGTGACATCGAGGTGCGGCTGATGCCGTTCCACGCCCCCAAGACGGTCCGGAACTTCGTCGAACTCGCCTCGGGCGAGCGCGAGTGGACCCACCCCGCGACCGGCACGGTCTCCTCGGACCCGCTCTACGACGGCACGGTCTTCCACCGGGTCATCAAGGACTTCATGATCCAGGGGGGCGACCCGCTGGGGGACGGCACCGGCGACCCGGGCTACGCCTTCGCCGACGAGTTCCACCCGGAGCTGTTCTTCGACCGTCCCTACCTGCTGGCCATGGCCAACGCCGGCCCGGGCACCAACGGCTCGCAGTTCTTCGTCACCGTCGCCCCCGCGACCTGGCTGAACCGCAAGCACACCATCTTCGGCGAGGTCGTGGACAAGGAGAGCAGGAAGGTCGTGGACGCGATCGCGACCACCGCGACCGACCCGCACACCGAACGACCGCTCCAGGACGTGGTCATCGAGTCCGTGGTGATCGAGAAGCGCTGAGAAGGGAAGGGACGCAACCTCCATGGACCCGCGACCTTCCACGGACCCGCCCGCCGGCCCGCCGCGCTGCTACCGCCACCCGGAGGCCGAGACCGGCATCCGCTGTACCCGCTGCGACAAACCGATCTGCACCCGGTGCATGATCTCCGCGTCCGTCGGTTTCCAGTGCCCCGACTGCGTACGCGACGGCTCGGGGACCGGCCACGCCGCCGACGCCAACCAGCCGAGGACGCTCGCGGGCGGGAAGGTGGCGGCCGACGACCGTCTCGTCACCAAGGTCCTCATCGGGATCAACCTCGCGGTCTACCTCGCGGTCCTGGTCCTGGGCGACCGGCTCGTCGACGAGCTCGTGCTCATCGGCTACGCCTTCAGCCCGGGGCTCGGCGAGGTCGTCGGGGTCGCGGACGGCGAGTACTACCGGCTGCTGACCTCGACCGTCCTCCACCAGGAGGTCTGGCACATCCTCTTCAACGTGCTGGGTCTATGGGTGATCGGCGGGATCGTCGAACCCGAGCTGGGCCGGATCCGGTACGCGGCCCTGTGTCTGCTCTCGGGTCTCTCCGGCTCCGCGCTCGCCTACCTCGTCGCGGAACCGAACCAGCCGTCGCTCGGCGCCTCCGGCGTCGTCTACGGACTGATCGGCGCCTGGGTGGTGCTGGCCCGTCGGCGGCGTCACGACATGCGGCCGGTGGTCCTCTTCGTAGCGCTGTCGCTGCTCATGACGTTCACCCGTCCGGGGATCTCCTGGGAGGCCCACGTGGGTGGTCTAGTCGCGGGCGCCCTGGTGACGTACGCGCTCGTGCACGCGCCTCGGGTCCTCCGGGACGTGGTGCAGTACGGCGCCTGTGGACTGGTGCTCCTGATCGACCTGGGGATCGTGCTCGCCCGCTCGGCAGCGCTCACCTGAGCGAACACGGCTGTGGACGAGCAGCCAGGTGAGCTTCGGAGAGCTTTCCCCAGAGTTATCCACAGTCCGTGGCGACTCCTGGGCACTGTGTGGGGAAAGGTTGCGCCCCTCGCCTCTGACCTGGTGTTTCTCCAGGGAGGTGAGGGGCGCTCCAAGCTCTTGCGCGGGTGATTCCGATCATACCGGCGTCAACCTCGTGCGAGTTATCCACAGATCTTCGTAAGTTATCCAGTGCTGTGCACAACGCTGTGGATAAGTTCAGGGCAGAGCTTGACGAGCGCCCTCCGCCCGGGCAAGGGCCCCGCTACTTCCACTGCGTGGAGACACCGAAGCCGGCCGCGATGAAGCCGAAGCCCACCACGATGTTCCAGTTCCGGATCGACTCGAGCGGCATCGAGCCGTCGGTGACGTAGAAGACCACGATCCACACCAGACCGATGGCGAACAGTGCCAGCATCACAGGTGCCACCCAGCTGCGGTTGGTCAGCTTGATACTGGTGGCCTGCTTGGCGGGCGGAGGCGTGAAGTCGGCCTTCTTGCGGATCCGTGACTTCGGCACGAGGGACTCTCCTGTCGATGCGCTGCGTGACCGCGCAGGGAACTGTGGCTGGCGCCGGGATGTGACGAAGGAGGACGACTGCGTCCCCCGGGCGTCCGTTAGCGTAGTGGTTCCGCGGCACCGAAGGGGATCAGGGTACGTTGACCAATTCCGCCGGCACTCCCGAACGTGCGGGCCGCACCGCGAGGTGGCGCCCCGTCCGGGTGCTCACCCTTGCCGTTTTCGCCCTCGCCGGACTGATCTTCGTCACGAGCTTCAACACCGCCAAGGGCACCAACATCCGCACGGACGCCTCCCTTCTGCGGCTCTCCGACCTGATCGAGGAGCGCAGCCACAAGAACGCCGGCCTCGACGAGTCCACCGCCGCCCTCCGCTCCCAGGTCGATTCTCTCGCAGCCCGCGACGACGGATCCACCCGTGAGGAGGACGAGCGACTCGACGCGCTGGAGGCGTCGGCGGGCACCACCGAGGTCTCCGGCCCAGGCATGACCGTCACCCTCGACGACGCCCCGCCGAACGCCCAGGCCGCCCCCGGCTACCCCGAGCCGCAGGCCAACGACCTCGTCATCCACCAGCAGGACCTCCAGGCCGTCGTCAACGCGCTGTGGCAGGGCGGCGCCGAAGGCATCCGGGTCATGGACCAGCGGCTGATCTCCACCAGCGCCGTGCGCTGCGTCGGCAACACCCTGATCCTCCAGGGCCGCGTCTACTCGCCCCCGTACAAGATCACGGCCGTCGGTGACCGGGGGAAGCTGAGCAGGGCGCTCGCCGGGTCCCCTGCGATCCAGAACTACCAGCTCTACGTGAAGGCGTACGGGCTCGGCTGGAAAGTCGACGACCACAGAGCGGTGACCCTCCCCGGCTACTCGGGCACGGTGGACCTCCACCACGCGAAGCCGGTGAGCTGACGGCGGGAGGGCGGCCTGGGGGCCTGCCCTCCGACGCGAGGGGGACAGCGGGCCACCGACTCGCCGTCAGGGCGCGCCTCGACGCCACACGGCCGGTCGCCGACGGTTGTCCACAGGCTTTGGCCGGCTGACCCCCCGCGGCCCCCCTCGCCCCGTACTCTGGTCCCCGTAACGAACGGAAGGGGCGGTCGACGTCATGTACGGCTGGATCTGGCGGCATCTGCCGGGCAACGCGTGGGTGCGGGCGCTGATCTCGATCGTGCTGGTCCTCGCGGTCGTCTACGCCCTCTTCCAGTACGTGTTCCCCTGGGCGGAGCCTCTGCTTCCGTTCAACGATGTGACGGTGGACGGCCAGTGAGCGCACGCATTCTCGTCGTCGACAACTACGACAGCTTCGTCTTCAACCTCGTTCAGTACCTCTACCAGCTCGGCGCCGAGTGCGAAGTCCTCCGCAACGACGAGGTCGAGCTGAGCCACGCCCAGGACGGCTTCGACGGCGTCCTGCTCTCGCCCGGGCCCGGCACGCCCGAGGAGGCCGGCGTCTGCGTCGAGATGGTCCGCCACTGCGCGGCCACCGGCGTGCCCGTCTTCGGCGTCTGCCTCGGCATGCAGTCGATGGCCGTGGCGTACGGCGGCGTCGTCAACCGTGCCCCCGAGCTGCTGCACGGCAAGACCTCCCCCGTCACCCACGAGGGCCGGGGCGTCTTCGCCGGTCTGCCCTCGCCGTTCACCGCGACCCGCTACCACTCGCTGGCCGCCGAGCCCACCGCCCTGCCGGCCGAGCTCGAGGTCACCGCGCGGACCGAGGACGGCATCATCATGGGTCTGCGCCACCGCGACCTGCCCGTCGAGGGCGTCCAGTTCCACCCCGAGTCGGTCCTCACCGAGCACGGCCACCTGATGCTCGCCAACTGGCTGCAGCAGTGCGGCGACAAGGGGGCGGTCGGGCGGTCGGCGGGGCTCGCGCCGGTGGTGGGCAAGGCCGTCGCGTGACGGCGGGCTCCCCATGGCCCCGGCAGGACGAGCCGGGACCCGAGCCGATACCCGCGGACCCGTACGGGATCCCGTCGCCGCCGTACGGGGACGCCGCACCGTACGGGGAACCCGCCTCATACGGGCAGGACCCGGCGTACGCCCAGGGCGCCGAGGCGTACGGGCAGCCCGCAGCGCCGTACCGGCAGGACCCCTCCCCGTACGGACAGGACCCGGCGTACGGTCAGCCCACCGCCGCGTCCGGGCAGCCCTCAGCCCCGTACGGACAGGACCCCGCCCCTTACGAGGAGGACCCGGTCTACGGGCGGTCCGCCACGCCTTACGGGCAGGCGGACCCCTACGTGCCCCCGTACGAGCCACAGGAGGCGGAGAAGCCCCCGCAGGCCTCCCCGGACGAGACGAGGCCCCTACGGGCCGTGGAGCCCCTTCCAGGCCCCGGTCGGGCCGAACGCCGCCGCGCCGCCAAGGGCGGTGGCCGGGGCAAGGGGCGCAGTGGCCCGCCGGGCACCTCCCCCGCCGCCCGGCCCCCGGCCCCGCTCTCCCGGGTCGAGGCCCGGCGCGCCGCCCGCGCTGCCAAGGACAGCTTCGGCGTCATCGCGAGCCGGGCCGTCGGGGAGCTCTTCATCACCTTCGGCGTCGTGATGCTGCTCTTCGTCACCTACCAGCTCTGGTGGACGAACGTCCTGGCGGGGCAGGAGACCGACCAGGCCAAGGAACAGATCGAGGACACCTGGGCCAAGGGCGAGAGCAAGCCGGAGGCCTTCGAGCCGGGCGAGGGCTTCGCCATCCTGTACATCCCCAAGCTCGACGTCGTCGTCCCCGTCGCCGAGGGCATCGACAAGACCAAGGTCCTCGACAAGGGCATGGTCGGCCACTACGCCGAGGGCGCGCTCAAGACGGCCATGCCGTCCGACAAGCAGGGCAACTTCGCGGTCGCCGGCCACCGCAACACCCACGGCGAACCGTTCCGGTACGTCAACCGGCTCAACCCCGGGGACCCGATCGTCGTCGAGACCCAGGACGCCTACTACACCTACGAGATGGCGAGCATCCTGCCGCAGACCGCGCCCTCGAACGTCGCCGTGATCGACCCCGTGCCGAAGGGCTCGGGCTTCACCGAGCCCGGCCGGTACATCACGCTGACCACCTGCACGCCCGAGTTCACCAGCACGTACCGGATGATCGTGTGGGGCAAGCTGGTCGAGGAACGACCGCGCAGCAAGGGAAAGCCCGAAGCGCTCGTAGGCTGAGCCCCCACACCTCCGGACGGGACGACGGGACGACCTAGTGGCACGCGTGCGTAATCGGATCGCCGGGATCATCAGCCTCTTCGGTGAACTCCTCATCACCGCGGGCGTGGTGCTCGGCCTCTTCGTCGTCTACTCCCTGTGGTGGACCAACGTCCTCGCCGACCGCGCCGCCGACCAGGACGGCGCCCAGGTCCGCGACCGCTGGGCCGGCGGCCCGGGTGCGCTCGACACGAGGGACGGCATCGGCTTCCTGCACGTCCCGGCCATGGGCGACGACGAGATCCTGGTCAAGCGGGGCACCGGAAGCGACATCCTCAACAACGGCGTGGCCGGCTACTACACCGACCCGATCAAGTCCGCGCTCCCGCAGGACAAGCAGGGCAACTTCACGCTCGCCGCGCACCGGGACGGGCACGGGGCCAAGTTCCACAACATCCACAAGTTGAAGACCGGGGACGCGATCGTCTTCGAGTCGAAGGACACCTGGTACGTCTACAAGGTCTACAAGTCCCTGCCGGAGACCACGAAGTACAACGTGGACGTCCTCCAGCCCGTGCCGAGGGAATCCGGCAGGACCAAGCCCGGCCGCTTCATCACCCTGACCACCTGCACCCCCATGTACACCTCCGACTACCGGTACATCGTCTGGGGCGAACTGGAGCGCACGGAGAAGGTCGACCGCGACCGGACGCCGCCGGCGGAGCTGAACTGAGCTGAGGCGAGGCGAAGCGATACGGGGAGAGCCCCGGCATCCTCTGGATGCCGGGGCTCTCCCCGTCGGTACGGGTGCTCCATCGTGCGGGGCTCCGTCGTGCGGGGCTCAGGTGTGCGGCTCAGCCGAAGATGCCGCCGACACCGTCGTTGTCCCCGCCGTTGTCCCCGTTGTTGCCGTTCCCGTTGCCGCCCGGGTCGCCCCCGCCACCGCCGACCGTGTAGAGCGTCACCGTCTCGCCGGCGTTGACCATCGAACCCGCCTGCGGGTTCGAACCGACGACCATGGCGTCCTCCTTGTCGGAGCCCTGCTGCTGGACCACCAGGCCCAGGCCCTCCAGCTGCGCCTTGACGTCCTTGAACGGCTTGGTGGCGATGTCGGCCGGGATCTGGACCTGCGCCGGCTGCTGCGGGCCCTTCGAGATACGCAGCTTGACCTCGGCGCCCTCCGCCGCGGACGCGTTGCCGTTCGGGGTCTGTTCGAGGACCTCGTCCTTGGGCTTCTCGGAGTCCACGTACTCGGTGACCACGACGAACCCGAGCGCCTTCAACTGCTGCTCGGCCTGGGGGAACTGGTTGCCGACGACCGGGGGAACGGTCTTCAGCTTCTGCTTGGCGACGGTGATCGTCACCTCGGAGTTCGTCTCCGCCTTGGTGCCGTTCTGCGGGTTCGTGCGAATGACCGTGCCGGGGTCCTCGTCGGACTCCTCCTGCTCGACCTTGACCTTGAAACCCTTGTCCTTCAGGGTCTGCTCGGCGCGCTCCTGCGACTGCTCGACCACGTCCGGGACCTCGATGAGGGGGGCGCCCTCGGAGACGTACACCTGGATCGTGCCGTCGGTCTCCATCTGCGCGGAGCCGTCCGCCACCGGGGTCTGACGGCAGATGGAGTCCTTGGGCTGGTCGCAGCGCTCGGTGCCCGCCTGCTGCATCTTCACCCCGGCGTTGGACGCGAGACCCGTCGCCGCCTGCACGGTCTGACCGACCAGCTGCGGCACGGTGACCTGCCGGGGGCCGTCCTCCTTGTCGAGCAGCGAGACACCGATGAAGATCGCGCCGACGAGCACCAGGATGCCCGCGAGGACCAGCAGGATCGTCGAGGTGTTCGACTTCTTCTGGCCACCGCGTCTGCGGTCCGGTCGGTCGTCGTAGCCGTAGCCGCCGTCGTCCGCGTTGACCGGAGGCATCATCGAGGTCTGGCCGGCCGGGTCCGCCTGGCGCAGTGCCGTGGTCGGCTGGTCCTCCGGCGGATAGCCGTAGCCCCCGCCGTACGAGGGGGCGCCCATGCCCATCCCCATGCCCATCGCAGCGGCGGCCGCGACCGGCTGACCGTCGAGGCAGGCCTCGATGTCTGCGCGCATCTCGTCGGCGGACTGGTAGCGGTAGTCGGGGTCCTTGACCAGGGCCTTGAGGACGATGGCGTCCATCTCGGGCGTGATCTCGGCGTCGAAGTTGCTCGGCGCCTGCGGCTCCTCGCGGACGTGCTGGTACGCGACGGCGACCGGGGAGTCACCGATGAAGGGGGGCCGTACGGTGAGGAGCTCGTAGAGGAGGCAGCCCGCGGAGTACAGGTCGGAGCGGGCGTCGACCTGCTCGCCCTTGGCCTGCTCCGGGGAGAGGTACTGGGCCGTGCCGATCACCGCGGCGGTCTGCGTCATCGTCATGCCCGCGTCGCCCATGGCGCGCGCGATGCCGAAGTCCATGACCTTGACCTGGCCGGTACGCGTCAGCATGACGTTCGCCGGCTTGATGTCACGGTGCACGATCCCGGCGCGGTGCGAGTACTCCAGCGCCTGGAGGATGCCGACCGTCATCTCGAGGGTGCGCTCGGGGAGAAGCTTGCGTCCGGAGTGCAGCAGCTCACGCAGGGTCGACCCGTCGACGTACTCCATCACGATGTACGGGATGGAGACCCCGTCGACGTAGTCCTCGCCGGTGTCGTAGACCGCGACGATCGCCGGGTGGTTCAGCGAGGCGGCGGACTGTGCCTCACGGCGGAACCGGGCCTGGAAGGACGGGTCGCGGGCCAGGTCGGCCCGCAGCGTCTTCACAGCGACGGTGCGGCCGAGCCGGGTGTCCTGGGCGATGTACACCTCGGCCATGCCACCACGGCCGAGCACCGAGCCCAGCTCGTACCGGCCGCCGAGGCGACGCGGCTCTTCCATAGCTAATCCAGCCCTCTCCGTCTGTCCCGACCGCACCCATGGGTGGTCCGGCGGTGTGTGCTGTTCGCGCATACGCTACCGGCCCCGGGGAGACCTTCCGCCCGGGGCCGGTAGCTGATACCTGACCGGTACCTGGCACGTACGGGGCCGAGACGTCAGCCGCGGCTCTTCACGACCGCCTTCATGACGGCCTTCGCGATCGGGGCCGCCAGACCGCCACCGCTGATGTCCTCGCGGTCGGTGCCCGCCGAGTCCTCGACGATGACGGCGACCGCGACCGGGGAGCCCTCGGCGGTCTTCGCGTACGAGATGAACCAGGCGTACGGACGCTTGGCGTTCTTGTCGCCGTGCTGGGCCGTACCCGTCTTGCCGCCGACCTTCACACCGGCCATGTTCAGGTCGGCCTTGCCGCCGGTGCCGTCGGTGACGACGCTCTCCATCATCTGCTGGAGCAGCTGGGCGTTCTTCGGCGAGATCGGCTGGCTCATCTCCTCCGGCTCGTTCTGCTTGAGGATGTCGAGGTTCGGAGCGCGCAACTGGTCGATCATGTACGGCTTCATCAGCTTGCCGTCATTGGCGATCGCCGCCGTGACCATCGCCATCTGGAGCGGGGTGGTCGCGGTGTTGAACTGGCCGATGGAGGAGAGCGCGTTGCCGCCGCGGTCGGCCTTCTTGTCGTAGACGGAGGCGGAGGAACGGACCGGGGTGAACTGCTCGGCGTTGAAACCGAACTTCTCGGCCATCTCCACCATCTTGTCCCGGCCGACGTCGTCGCCGAGCTTCGCGAAGACCGAGTTGCAGGAGATTTCGAGGGCACGCTTCAGGCTGGCGTTGGCACAGCCACTGGCGTGGTTGACCATCTCCTTGGTGGAGAGCGGGATCTTCCAGCCGTCGGGGGTGTCGGTCGCCGCGTTGATGTCGGTGACCTTGCCGTTCTCCAGTGCCGCGGCGGCGGTGACGACCTTGAAGACGGAACCGGGCGGGTAGATCTCGCGGATCGCCCGGTTGAGCTTCGGCTTGTTCTTGTCCTTCTCCAGCGCCACCCAGGCCTTCTCGTCCTTGGAGGAGTAGCCGGCGAAGGAGGTGGGGTCGTACGAGGGTGTGGACGCCATCGCCAGGATCTTGCCGGTCTTCGGCTCGATGGCGACGACGGCGCCGGTCTTGCTCCCGAGGCCCTCGAAAGCGGCCTTCTGGGCGGCACCGCTGAGGGTGGTGACGACGTCGCCGCCCTTCTTCTTCTCGCCGGTGAACATGGCGAGCGTGCGGTCGAAGAACAGCCGGTCGTCGTTGCCGGTGAGGATGCCGTCCTCGATCTTCTCGATCTGGTTGGCGTCGTAGGCCTGCGAGGCGTAGCCGGTGACCGGGGCCCACATGGGACCGTCGACGTAGGTGCGCTTGTACTTGTAGTACGGGTCCTGGGAGTCGACGGAGCCGGTGATCGGCTTGGCGTCGACGATGATGTTGCCCCGCTCGTTCGCGTACCGCTCGATCTGGACGCGCTTGTTCGTCGGGTGGCTGTTCAATTCGTCGGCGCGCACGTACTGCAGCCAGTTGTCGCGCACGAGCAGGGCGAGGATCAGCAGGCCGCAGAAGATCGCGACCCGTCGCAGCGGCTTGTTCACGGACGGACCACCTGGGTCATCTCGGCGTCGGGGTTCGGGGCAGGCGCGGGCGCCGGACGGCGCGCGGTGTCGCTGATCCGGATCAGGAGGCCGATCAGAGCCCAGTTGGCGATCACGGAGGATCCTCCGTACGCCAGGAACGGCATGGTCATACCGGTCAGCGGGATGAGGCCCATCACGCCGCCGGCGACGACGAAGATCTGGAGCGCGAAGGCGCCGGAGAGGCCCATCGCGAGCAGCTTGCCGAAGGGGTCACGGGCGGCGAGCGCGGTGCGGACACCGCGCTCGATGATCAGTCCGTAGATGAGCAGGAAGACCATCACACCGGTCAGTCCGAGTTCCTCGCCGACGGTGGCGAAGATGAAGTCGGAGTTCGCGGCGAAACCGATCAGGTCGGAGTTGCCCTGGCCGAGGCCCGTTCCGAGGATGCCGCCGGAGCCGAAGGACATCATGACCTGGCTCATCTGCTGGCAGGCGGCGACGCCTTCCTTGGCACAGGTGAACGGGTCGGCCCAGGCGTCCACGCGGTCCTGCACGTGACCGGCGAAGGAGGCCACGCCGACCGCGCCCGCGACCGACATGAGCAGGCCCATGACGATCCAGCTGGTTCGCTCGGTCGCCACGTACAGCATGATCACGAACATGCCGAAGAACAGCAGCGAGGTGCCGAGGTCGTTCTCGAAGATCAGAATGAGGAGGCTGACCGCCCAGATCGTCAGGATCGGGCCGAGGTCACGGCCACGGGGCAGGTAGAGCCCCATGAAGCGGCGGCTGGCCAGGGCCAGGGCGTCGCGCTTCACCATCAGGTAGCCGGAGAAGAAGATCGCGAGCACGATTTTCGCGAACTCGCCGGGCTGGATGGAGAAACCGCCGACGTTGATCCAGATCTTGGCGCCGTAGACGGCCGAGCCGAGGCCCGGCACCAGCGGCAGCAGCAGGAGTACGAGCGCCACCACCATCGAGATGTACGTGTAGCGCTGCAGGACCCGGTGGTCCTTGAGGAGCAGCAGCATGCCGACGAACATCGCGATGCCGATCGCCGAGTACATCATCTGCTTGGGGGCGTCGGGGCTGAAGCTGTCGTACAGCCGCATCGACGTCGCGATCAGCCGCGGCGACTGGTCCAGTCGCCAGATCAGCACCAGGCCCATGCCGTTCAGCAGGGTGGCGAGGGGAAGCAGCAGCGGGTCCGAGTAGGGGGCCCACTTGCGCACCACGAGGTGGGCGACGCCCGCGAGCAGTGCGAGCCCGAGTCCGTACCCGAGCATGCCGGCCGGGACCTTGCCGTCGATGGCCAGGCCCACGTTGAGGTACGCGAACACCGGGATGACGACGGCGAAAGCGAGCAGCGCCAGCTCGGTGTTGCGGCGGCTCGGCGCCTCGATCGCGCCGATGGTGGTCGTGTTGGTGACAACGCTCATGGTGGTGAAAGGCCCCCTACGGGTGCTTACTGCTTGCCGCAGTTCGAGGCCAGCTTCTGCTCCTCCGCGGTGAGGGTGGGACCCGGGGACGGAGCGGCTGTGGTGGGCTTGGGGTCAGGGGTGGCGGTGTCGCCGGGCTTCTCGGTCGGCGGCTTGCTCGCCTGGTCGGCGGCCTTCTCGGCGGCCTCGCGGCGCTGCTCGGACTTCTTGCAGGCCGTGGCCTGTGCCGCCAGCTCGGCGATCTTCGTCCGGGCCTTGCCGAGGCTGCCGCCCGCGATGGTGTCCTCGACCTGCTTCCGCTGGTAGGCGGGAAGGTACTTGAGTTCGATCTCGGGGTGGTCCTTCTCGACCTTCGAGAGCGAGACCCAGGCCAGGTCCTGGCTGATGCCCTGGTACAACGCGACGTGCTGGTCCTTGGAGCCGACGAAGTACTGCGTCTGCGTCCAGCGCCAGCCGCCGTACAGCCCGCCGCCGACGACCGCCAGGGCGAGGACGAGGAGGAAGGAGCGCTTGAGCCACTTGCGGCCGGTGCGCGGCTTCACGAAGTCGTCGTCCGTGTACGACTCGAAGGAGCCCTGCGGGGGCATGCCGCCGTAGCCGTGGTCGTCGCCGCTGCCGGGAGGCCCGAAGCCGCCGGCGGGCGGCTGCTGGTGGGCGGACGCGCGGCCGAGACCGGAGGCGCGGCCGGCCGGGGTCTGCATCGCCCCGCCGTCGTTCAGCTGGGCGGCCTGGTTCTCGGCGACCGCGCCCACGATGACCGGGGTGTCGCTGAGGTGACCGGCGAGGGTGTCGCCGCCGTCGACGTCGAGGACGTCGGCGACGATCACCGTGATGTTGTCGGGGCCGCCGCCGCGCAGGGCGAGCTGGATCAGCTCCTGCACGGTCTCCTGCGGGCCCTGGTAGCTGGCGAGGGTGTCCTCGAGCGTCTGGTGCGAGACCACGCCGGACAGGCCGTCGGAGCAGATCAGATAGCGGTCGCCGGCCCGGACCTCACGGATGGAGAGGTCGGGTTCGACGTGGTCGCCGCTGCCGAGCGCACGCATGAGGAGCGAGCGCTGCGGGTGGGTGGTGGCTTCTTCCTCGGTGATCCGGCCCTCGTCGACGAGCCGCTGGACCCAGGTGTGGTCCTGGGTGATCTGGGTGAGGACGCCGTCGCGGAGCAGGTAGGCGCGCGAGTCACCGACGTGCACGAGGCCGAGACGCTGGCCGGTCCACAGGAGGGCGGTGAGCGTGGTGCCCATGCCCTCCAGCTGCGGGTCCTCCTCGACCATCATCCTGAGCTGGTCGTTGGCGCGCTGCACCGCCGTACCGAGCGAGGTGAGGATGTCGGAGCCGGGGACGTCGTCGTCGAGCGTGACGAGGGTGGAGATCACCTCCGAGGAGGCGACCTCGCCGGCCGCCTGTCCGCCCATGCCGTCGGCGATGGCGAGCAGCCGGGGACCGGCGTAGCCCGAGTCCTCGTTGCCCTCGCGGATCATGCCCTTGTGCGAGCCCGCGGCGAATCGCAGGGACAGACTCATGCGCACCTGCCCTGTCGCCGCTGCATCGGGGTACAGCCGGTCTCGACCCACACTGCCCACCCTCCGGTCGCTCCGGTCACGCCGGTCGTCTCGCTCGCTCCGGTCAGGAGCGCGGCACGGCCTGTGGCGGGGACCGTCCCGTCTCGCTCGCTCCGCTCGCGCCTATTCATGATGTCGCACTACTTCCGCAGCTCGATGACGGTCTTGCCGATGCGGATCGGCGCGCCCAGCGGAATCGGTGTGGCGGTGGTGAGGCGGGTCCGGTCGAGATACGTGCCGTTGGTGGACCCGAGATCCTCGACGATCCACTGGCCGTCCCGGTCCGGGTAGATCCTGGCGTGCCGGCTGGACGCGTAGTCGTCGTCCAGCACGATCGTCGAATCGTGCGCCCTGCCCAGCGTGATCGTCTGGCCCTGGAGGGCGACGGTCGTGCCGGTGAGGGTGCCCTCGGACACGACCAGCTTGGTCGGGGCGCCGCGGCGCTGCCGCCCACCGCCCGTGCTCTGCTGGCCGCGCTGCTGCGGAGGCGCGGCGGCCTGCCGCGCCTGCTGCTGGGGTCGCGCCTCCTGGCGCCGTGAACCGCGCTGGGTCACCCGCGTACCGAAGAGGTCGCTACGGATGACCTGGACGGCCACGATGACGAACAGCCACAGAACGGCCAGGAAACCCAACCGCATGACCGTAAGGGTCAGCTCTGACATTGCCCCCGCTTCACCCTTCGGCTTGCCGGTAAACGATGGTGGTGCTGCCCACGACGATCCGCGAGCCGTCGCGGAGCGTAGCGCGGGTGGTGTGCTGCCCGTCCACCACGATGCCGTTGGTGGATCCCAGATCCTGGATCGTCGAGGGCGTTCCGGTCCGGATCTCGCAGTGCCGGCGGGAGACGCCGGGATCGTCGATCCTCACGTCCGCGTCGGTGCTGCGGCCGAGGACCAGGGTCGGGCGGGAGATCTGATGGCGGGTGCCGTTGATCTCGATCCAGCGGCGCGGGGAGCCCGCTCCGCCGTGGGTGCCGGGGCCCGGCATGGGGCCGGGACCGCCCGCGGGGCGTCCCGCGGCGGCCGTGGGCCGCTGACCGGGGGCGCCGGGAGGCGGGGATGCGGGCATGGGCGGGGCGCCGGCCGGGGGGTACCCGTAGCCGCCGCGACCGCCCTGTGCCGGGCTCTGCTGCTGGTGGGACGGTCCGCCCGCGGCCGGCTGCGACTGTGACGTACTCGACGCCAGAGTGCGGCTGCGGACGCGGTACAGGCCGGTGTCGAGGTCGTCGGCCTTCTCCAGGTGGACCTTGATCGGGCCCATGAAGGTGTACCGCTGCTGCTTCGCGTAGTCCCGGACCAGGCTGGCGAGCTCGTCGCCGAGCTGGCCCGAGTAGGGGCTGAGCCGGTCGTAGTCCGGGGTGCTCAGCTCCACGATGAAGTCGTTGGGGACGACGGTCCGCTCGCGGTTCCAGATCTGCGCGTTGTTGTCGCACTCGCGCTGGAGCGCGCCGGCGATCTCGACCGGCTGGACCTCGGACTTGAAGACCTTGGCGAAGGTGCCGTTGACCAGACCTTCGAGACGCTGCTCGAAACGCTTCAGGACTCCCATGGGGCACCTCCTCCGTCGTTGTCGTCCTGGTACTGCTTACTGATCGTATCCACGCGTCGGGAAATCGGCTGGTTCCCCTTCTCTGCCCTGTGGACGAGTGTCACCTCTCACAGGCTTTCCCCACGGATCGTAGAGGCGGCCTGTGGACAGTGTCCCGCACCCGGCTGTGGAAGCGGGGGCTCGGTCCGGGCTTCGGGGCGGTCCGTCCCCTTCCTCCCCCTCCTCACCCTCTCCATCCCTCTGCTCTCCTCTCCCTCCTTCCCGCTTCCGTGCTCCTACCCCTTCCTCACCTTGGTCTCCCCGAGCGGAGGCGAAACAACGGATGTGAATCCACGGTCTGCGACGTGCTAATCTTCTGATGTCGCCAGGCACTCGCACCACAAGTGAGAGAGCCCGGAGCACACCCAATGCGCGGGTGGCGGAATAGGCAGACGCGCTGGATTCAGGTTCCAGTGCCCGAAAGGGCGTGGGGGTTCAACTCCCCCCTCGCGCACCAGACGGAAGCCCCGTAGGTCATCGACCTACGGGGCTTCCGCGTTGTCGTCGTGCGTGTGAGCCTTCCCATGCCCCCCTCTTCTCCCCGGGGCGGGCACTGATGGTGGTCGGCAGCGACTTTGGTCGTCGGCGGACGAGACGAAAGAGAGACGCCCGGGCGCCGGGCCACGGCCTACGGTGCGAGCGTGGATCTCATGTCGAAGTCGGGGGACCGGAGTTCGTACGGGGCCGGAGTCGGGGGCAGGGCCGTGCTCGCCGCCGGGTGGGCCTGGTTCGCGGTGCCGGGGCAGTGGTCGGGGCGCAGGACCACCGGTGAGGTGGCGCTCGCCGCGGTCGTCGCGCTGCTCGGCGCCGGGACCGAGGACCTGCTGGGCGGCGAAGGGTGGCGGCTGGCCTGGGTGGCCGTCGGCTCCGCCGTGCTGTCGCTGGTGCGGCGCCGACTTCCCGCGAGTGTCCTCGTCCTGACGGCCGGGCTCACACCCTTCGTACCGGGCTTCGGGCCGCTGCTGCTCGTCGTCGGCTGGTCGTCCGGGCGGTACATCGCGGGCGCCGGGCGGGCACTCGCCGCGTACATCGCCGCCTTCGTCCTGAACGTCGGGGGGAGCCTCATCGGGCCCTGGGACCGGCAGCGGCTGCTCGCCATCGCCCTCACAGCGACCCTCTACTACCTCGGCACCACCCTGGCCCCCGGGCTCGCCCACCGCTACTGGACCCAGCGACGCACCCTGCTGCACGCGCTCCAGGAGCGGAACGCCCAGCTGGTGCGGGAGCGGACGATGGTGGCCTGGCAGGCCCGGCTGCGGGAGCGGCAGCGGATCGCCCAGGACATGCACGACAGCCTCGGGCACCAGCTGGCCCTCATCGCCGTGCACACGGGAGCCCTTGAGGTGGACAGGGAGCTGAGCGAGCGGCAGCGCGAGGTGGTCGGGGTCCTGCGGAACGCGTCGGTGACCGCGATGCACGAGCTGAGGGAGGTCGTCGGGATACTCCGCGACGGCGTCGAGGCCGTCGACGGGACCACATTGGCCCTCGGGCGGGCCGGGGACGAGACGGGGCGGGCAGCGCGGGGGATCGCTGGCATCGAGGGGCTGGTGGAGGCGGCGCGGGCGTCCGGCACCTCGGTCGGGCTGCGACGGTCGGGGGAGGAGCGGACACTGGCGCCGGCCGCCGACCATGCCGCGTACCGGATCGTGCAGGAGGCCCTGACCAACGCCTACAAGCACGCGCCGGGCGCGCCGATCGGCGTCGAACTGCGCTACGAGCCGGACACCTTCGTGGTGGAGGTCCTCAACGATCAGCCGACGGACGGGCCCGCCGAGGACGTGGTGAGCGGCGGCCAGGGACTGGACGGACTCGCCGAGCGGGCCCGCCTGGTGGGCGGCATGTGTCACGCGGGTCCGGCGGACGGCGGCGGGTTCCGGGTGGCCGGGATGCTGCCGTACGGGGCGGCGCCCGTCGCGGAAGCGGCGCCTTTGGTCGATGTGGCCGACGACTTCCGGCAGCAGACCACGAGGCCGCTGGTCGGCGATGGTCGTCCGGTCGTGGTCGGACCGGCCGACTGGACGTTCACGGAGCGGGAGCTCGCCATGGCGATGCGTGGGGGCAGGACCAGAAGCACGGGCGGTTCGATAGCGCTGGGCTGCGGGATCGCGTTCGCGGCGCTCGTGCTGCTGATGGTGGCGGGGGGATTCGGCCTCTACTTCCTGATGGGTTCACTGAAGGAGGGGATGATCGAACCCGAGCAGTACGACGCGGTGAAGGTGGGGATGCCCGAGAAGGAGGTACGTGACCAGCTTCCCTCGGGCGACACGATCGCCACCGCGGGTCTGAGCGCCAAGGGGCCCGACAGACCGGAGGGCGCCAACTGCCTGGTGCTGATGTCCTCGGAGATGGGTGAGACCTTCGAGACGGAGCCCGTCTTCCGGTTCTGTTTCAAGGACGGCAAGCTGATCGAGAAGAAGTCGTACGAGGTCGAGGCGCGGTAGCGCCGATCCGCCCGTACCGAAGCCGTGGGGGACAGCAGTGGCAGGGCAGCCGATCCGGGTCGTGATCGCCGACGACGAGCCTCTGATCAGGGCCGGGATCCGGATGATTCTCACCTCGGACCCGGAGATCGAGGTCGTCGGCGAGGCCGCCGACGGGCGGCAGGCCGTCGAAGCGGCTCGGGCGCACGCCGCCGACGTGGTGCTCCTCGACATCCAGATGCCGGTGCTCGACGGCCTCTCGGCCCTGCCGGAGCTGCGCCGGACGGCGCCGCAAGCCCGGGTGATCGTCCTGACGACGTTCGGCGAGCGGGAGAACGTCCTGCGGGCGCTCGAGCACGGCGGAGCCGGGTTCCTGCTCAAGGACACCGCGCCCGCCGAGCTGATCCGGGCGGTGCGGGCGGCCGCGGCGGGTGACGCGTATCTGTCTCCGGCGGCGACCCGTCATGTGGTGGAGCGGCTCGCCACCGGGCGGGAGGCGGCCCGTGCGGAGCAGGCGCGGGGAAGGGTCGCGGGGCTGAGCGACAAGGAGCGCGATGTGCTGGCTCTGCTCGGGGAGGGCCTCTCCAACGCGGACGCGGGGAAGCGGCTGCACATGAGCGAGGCCACGGTGAAGACGTATGTGAGCCGGATCCTCGCCAAGCTGGACTGCGAGAACCGGGTGCAGGCGGCTCTGTTGGCGCGGGACGCGGGGCTGTAGGGGCCTTGGGCGTTGGGCCTTGGGCTTTCGTGCTGGAGGTGGAGGGGTGCGGGGCCGGGGGTCAGTGCGGGGGGCTGCCGGGGAGGTCGGTCGGGAGGTCGGTGGGGTCGGCCGCGTTGTAGCGGAGCAGGTAGGCGGCGAAGCGGGCGAGGTCCTCGGGCTGCCAGTCCTTGAGGCGTTCCTGGTAGGCCGCGCGCCGGCTCGTGCGGGCCGTGGTCAGCACTGTGGTGCCCGCCTCGGTGGGGTGAAGGACGTGCACGCGGTGGTCGTCGGGTGCGGGGCGGCGCTCGACGAGACCGAGCTTATCCAGGGCCGCGATCTGGCGGCTGACCGTCGACTTGTCGAGCAGGTAGTGGGCCGCGAGATCGGTCGCGCGGCAACCGCTCTGTTCCTCGATGTGGGCGAGGAGCGTGTACGAGACGAGCGGGAGCTCGGGGTGGACCCGGGCAGCGGCGGCGCGGGCTCGGCGCGCGAAGGCCGTCAGTTCACGCTGGATGACGTCCACGGACGCCTCGCGTAGGGGCTCTCCGGCGGGCTCTGCGGCGCCGGTCATCGGGGCGGTCATGGGGGCTCCCTCGTCGTCGGATGGGCACTGTTCACCCACCACGGCCTTTCGGTTGTATAGTACAACGAGTCGGTAGTTGTAAAAGCCAACCATGGAGGTATCGGTGTCCGCAGGACCGAACACCACCGGGGCGTTGCGGCACGTCCTCGGACATCTGCTCACCCCGCTGCTGATGTGCGTCGGCATGGGGCTCGCCTACCTCGGCGCGTTCCACGCCCCCGCACCCCACGATCTGCGCGTCGACGTCGTCGGCTCCGGGCCCACCGCCCAGATCCTCGCGCAGACCCTCCAGGACAAGGGCGCCGGCGACCTCGACGTCCGTACCGTCGCCGACCGGGACACGGCCGTCACCGCCTTGCGCGAGCAGGGGAGCTTCGGTGCCTACGTCCCCGGTGAGAAGCCCGAACTGCTCATCGCCTCCGCCTCCTCCGACACCAGCGCCATGGCCGTGGAGAAGGTGTTCACCAAGGTCGCCGCCGGGCAGGACGCCCCGCTCAAGGTCACCGACGTGGCGCCCGTCGCCCCCGGCGACCCCACCGGCCAGGGCGTCTTCTTCCTGCTCGTCGCCCTCAGCATCGGCGCGTACGCGTCGGTCGCCGTCATCGGCGGAGCCGGTGCCGTCCTGCCCATGCGCGTGCGGGTCCTCCTCGCGGCAGGGATGTCCCTCGTCGTCAGCCTCATCGGGACGCTCTTCGCCGGACCGGCCTTCCACCTGGTCGACCATGGCCTCGGAGGCGTGTGGGCGCTGTCCTGGCTGTACGCGGCGGGCATCCTGCTCGTCGGTGTCGGCCTCCACACCTTCCTGCGCCGCTGGACCACCCTCGGTGTGATGGTCCTCTTCGTCATGCTCAACTTCACGAGCTCCGGCGGCATCTACCGGCCCGAGTTCCAGCCCGGCTTCTTCGGCGCACTGCACGCGTTCTGGAACGGCGCGGGCTTCATCGAGGGCGTACGCGGCCATGTCTACTTCGGCGGGCACGCGCTCGGCGGGCACGTCCTCGTCCTCGCCCTCTGGTTCCTCGCCGGAACCGCCCTCGTCACCGCCGCCGGGATCACGGAGGCGAAGCGTGGCCGCGCGGCCGGGCCGGCACAGGGCACCCACGACGCGGTCGTGACCGAGGAGGAGAGGGCTGAGAGGGAAAAGTCCGAGGACGAGAGGGCTACGAGGGAGACATCCGAGGACGCGAGGGCTCAGAAGGAGAGGGCGCAGACGGGGGAGGTCGAGGAGGAGATGGAGGAGGCCGTGGCCGTCTGAGCCCGTCGCGGGACCCGTTCGCCGTCGGCCTGTCCGCAGAGTTGTCCACAGGCGGGTGACCGGCGTTGTCCACAGGGGGAGACGCTCGCTCGGGTGCGGCGGTACCGTCAGCCTCGGATGATGTTGGACTCACACATCGGGGGAGGCGTGCCATGGACGAGATCCTGGCCGGAGTACCGGAACAGCGCGGTTCGGACGGAAGCCCGGAGGACGTGCGCGTCCCGCACGTACCGGGGTTCGCGCGGCGCGCCGCCCTCGGTGGCGGAAGCGACCACAAGGAGCGGGGCAAGAAGCTCAGGGAGCGGGTCCCACGCTCCGCCCACTCCCGGCCGGCCCTCGCCGACGACCGGCCGGACGCGGTCCGGGCCGTCGAGGAGTCGAGCCGCGACCGCGTCCCCGAGCTCGCGCCGATACGGATCGGCAGGATGGCGGCCAGCCCCTTCGCGTTCCTTCGCGGATCCGCCGGACTGATGGCCCACGATCTCGCCGACACCCCCGTCACAGGGATAGCCGCCCAGTTGTGCGGCGACGCCCACGCCGCCAACTTCGGGCTCTACGGCGACGCCCGCGGCCGCCTCGTCATGGACCTCAACGACTTCGACGAGACCGTCGTCGGCCCCTGGGAATGGGACCTCAAGCGGCTCGCGACGTCCCTGGTCCTCGCGGGCCGTGAGGTGGGCGCGAGCGAGGAGATGTGCCGGGCCGCCGCCTTCGACACCGTCGGTGCCTACCGGCGCACCATGCGCCTGCTCGCCCGGCTCCCCGCGTTCGACGCCTGGAACGCGATCGCCGACGAGGAACTCGTCTCGCACACCGACGCCCGTGATCTCCTCGGCACCCTGGAGGAGGTGTCCGCCAAGGCCCGCAACAACACGAGCGCCCGGTTCGCCGCCCGGTCGACCGAGGCCGTGACCGACGCGGAGGGCGGCGGCCGCCGGTTCGTCGACGCCGCCCCGGTACTGCGCAGGGTCCCGGACGCCGAAGCCGCCGTCGTCGCCGCCTCCCTCGGTCCGTACCTGGAGACGGTGTCCGAGGACAGACTGCCGCTGCTCGCGCGGTACGCCGTTCACGACGTGGCCTTCCGGGTGGTCGGCACCGGCAGCGTCGGCACCCGTTCCTATGTCGTCCTGCTCCTCGACCACCGGGGAGAGCCGCTCGTGCTCCAGGTGAAGGAGGCCCGTCCGTCCGCGCTGTTGCCGCATCTGCCGGCGGCGGGCTTCCCCCTGCCGGAACCCGGCCACGAGGGGCGACGGGTGGTGCTCGGACAGAAGCGGATGCAGGTCGTCAGCGACATCCTGCTCGGCTGGACCACGGTCGACGGGCGCCCCTTCCAGGTGCGCCAGTTCCGCAACCGCAAGGGCAGCGTCGACCCCGCCGCCCTCACCGTCGAGCAGGTCGACGACTACGGCCGGATGACCGGCGCGCTGCTGGCCCGCGCCCACGCCCACAGCGCCGACCCGCGCCTGATAGCCGGGTACTGCGGCAAGAACGACCAGTTCGACCAGGCCGTCGCCTCCTTCGCCGTGTCCTACGCGGACACCACCACCGCCGACCACGCCGACCTGCTCTCGGCCGTCCGCGCGGGCCGCATAGCGGCGGAACAGGGCGTCTGACGGCTGGGGAGTAGCGGGGGGCGGGGGGCGGGCGGTAGCAGTCAGGGGGCGGGGGCGGGAGGGAGGGGGGAGGGGGAGCCCCCCGAGGCCCTCTGAGGCCCGTAGGCTGGGGGGACGAGGCCGAACGAGGACTGGGCGGGCGTGGACGTGAGCGTGGACCAGGGTGTGAACGACGGGCCCGGGGACGAGCGGCCCAGGGCCGCGGAGCCTGGGGACGAGCGGCCCGGGGACAAGGGACCTGAGACCGGGCGGTCTGAGACTGAGCGGCCCAGGGCCGAGGAATCCCGGAACGAGCGGTCTGAGGCTGAGCGGTCCGGGGGCGAGAGTGGGGATCAGCGGCCCGAGGCTCGGCTTGAACGGGCTGTGCGGGTGGCTGAGCAGGCACTGATCGAGTTCGAGATCGCCGTCGAGACCTTCCGGGTCGAGGTGGACAACTTCTCGCGGCTGCACCACCAGAAGCTCGGCCCGATGTACGCGCGGCTCGACGAACTCGACGCCCGGATCGCCGAGGCGCGGGCGGCGCGCAGCGGTGACCCCGAGGATCTGCGGCGGGCGCAGGAGGCGCGGGCCGCGGTCATGCCGATGCCCGGGGTGGACGAGCTGTTCCACGACTGGATCGACTCCGACGGCCTTTCCCCCGAGGCGGAGGCCATGCTCACCGACAGGCCGGTGCAGCCGCCGAAGCGGGTCCGCCCCGGCGAGGAGGTCCGCAGGCTCTACCGGGAGCTGGCTCGCAAGGCCCACCCCGATCTGGCCCGTGAGGAGGACGAGCGGAAGCGGCGCGAGGAGTTCATCACGCGGGTGAACGCCGCCTACGCCCGGGGCGACGAGGCCCTGCTGCGTGAGCTCTCCGCCGAGTGGGAGGCCGGTCCCGTACCGGCCCAGCGGCTCAGCGAGAGCGAGGAGCTGTACGCGCGTCTGGAGTGGCTGGCGCAGCGCAAGGACATGCTGTCGGCGCTGGCGCGTGAGCTGGAGGAGAGCGCGATCGGGGCGATGCTGCGGATGGCGCCGGACGACCCGGACCGGCTCCTGGAGGAGATCGCGGAGCAGCTGCTCGCGCAGGTCTCCGAGCGGGAGAACGAGCTGTCCGAACTGGTGCAGTAGGTTTTTCCGTGCGCTCGATGTCCTTCGGGCGGTACTGACGAGAGAAGGCCGGTCCCATGAATTTCTCCCCGCTCCCCTCGGTGGACGCGGCCTCCGTGCCGGCGGATGCCCTGGTGCTGGACGTCAGGGAGGACGACGAGTGGGCGGCCGGTCATGTCGAGGGCGCGCTGCACGTGCCGATGAGCGATTTCGTGGCCCGCTTCGGCGAGGTGACGGAGGCCGTGGCCGAGCGTGGTCGCGCGTATGTGATGTGCCGGGTCGGTGGCCGGTCGGCGCAGGTCACGCAGTATCTGGTGCAGCAGGGCTTCGACGCGGTGAACGTCGACGGCGGGATGCTCGCCTGGGACGGTGCCGGGCGTCCGATGGTGACGGGGGACGGCAGCCCGGCGTTCGTCCTCTGATGTCCGCCGGCTAGCCGAGGGGTGGATGGCCAGCTGGTCGCCCAGGGCCTCCTTGTGCGTCGCAGCGGGCCGAATGACGTCGGTGTGGTGGTGGCGTACGGGGCTACCGCTCGATGGTCAGGGCGACGGGCGGGGCTCGGTACCGCGTCGGGTGCGACGCCCGAGAAGACCGCCTCGGTCGCCTCGACCGCCGCTTGCTGCTCCTCGGTGAAGGCGAAGTCCACTGCCCTGCCCTCCCGTTGCTTCTCCTGTTCCGTTGACGGTCCGTCAATATGGAGCAGGTAATGGTGAAGGGAGCGGCGAGGTCGGGGCCGGGGCTTCGCGGAGACGTCCGGATTCGTCAGCGGTCGAAGTCCAACTCCACGTCCGCCGTGACCGGGTGGGACTGGCAGGCGAGGACGTATCCGGCTTCGGTCTCCTCCGGTTCCAGTGCGAAGTTGCGGTCCATCCGCACTTCTCCGCCGACGAGGAAGGCGCGGCAGGTGCCGCACACTCCGCCCTTGCAGGCGTACGGGGCGTCGGCGCGGGCGCGGAGCACCGTGTCGAGGAGGGACTCGCCCCGGTCCACCGGCCAGCTGCCGGACCGGCCGTGCAGGGTCGCGGTCAGGGTGGCGTGCGCGGGGGTGTCGGTGGCGGGGACCGCGGCGGGTGCGGAGCCGTCGTCGACGTGGAAGATCTCCTGGTGGATCCGGCCGCGGTCGACCCCGAGGCCGCGCAGTGCCCGCTCGGCGCCCTGCACGAGCCCGAAGGGGCCGCAGAGGAACCAGCCGTCGATCGTGTCGACCGGCAGCAGCGCGGGCAGCAGTTCGGCGAGCCGCTCACGGTCGAGCCGGCCGGACGGCAGTCCCGCCTGCTGTTCCTCCCGGGAGAGGACGGTGACCAGCTGGAAGCGGTCGGGGTAGCGGTCCTTCAGGTCGGCGACCTCGTCGAGGAACATCGTGGACGCGGCGGTGCGGTCGCTCCGGACCAGGCAGAACCGGGCTTCCGGTTCGCGGGCGAGCAGGGTGGCCGCGATCGACAGGACGGGGGTGATGCCGCTGCCGCCGACGACGGCCGCGAAGTGGCCGGGACGCGGGGCGAGGGTGAAGCGGCCCATGGGCTCCATGACCTCGACGAGGTCACCGACGGCCAGTTCCTTGAGCGCGTACGTCGAGAACGAGCCGCCCTCGACGAGACGGATGCCGACGCGCAGGACGGGGGGCTCGCCGGCCGGGGCGGCGGGGGCGCAGATGGAGTACGTGCGGCGGATCTCCTCTCCGGCTTCGCCGCTGCGGCGCAGGGCGAGGTGCTGGCCGGGGAGGTGTCGGTACGCCTCGTGGAGTTCGGGTGGGACGGCGAAGGTGACGGCCACGGAGTCGTCGGTGAGCCGCTCGACCTCGCTCACCCTGAGCGGATGGAACCCGGCCCGCCCCGGGGATGCCTCCCGGCGGGGGCTGGGGGAGCCTGAGGTCGCCATCTACAACTCCTTGAAGTGGTCGAACGGTTCGCGGCAGGTGGTGCAGCGGCGCAGTGCCTTGCACGCGGTCGAGGAGAAGCGGCTGAGGAGCTCGGTGTCGGTGGAGCCGCAGTGGGGGCAGCGGATGGCCAGGGTCAGCGGCACCGGTCCGCCGTCGGGGCCCGCGGGGCCCTGGGGGCGCGGCGGGGCGACGCCGAACTCGGCCAGCTTCCGGCGGCCTTCCTCGCTGATGTCGTCGGTGGACCAGGCGGGGGCGAGGACCGTGAGGACGGAGACTTCCGGCACTCCGTGCTCGTGGAGCGCGCGCTCGATGTCCGAGGTCATGGCCTCGACGGCGGGGCAGCCCGTGTAGGTCGGGGTGAGGGCGACCTCGACCCGGCCGGGGCCGGTGACCTGGACGCCGCGCAGCACGCCGAGCTCGGCCAGGGTGATGACGGGCAGCTCGGGGTCGAGGACGGCGCCGGCGATCCGGCTCAGTTCCTCCTCCAGGGCGGTCATGGTCACCATGTCGCCCCCGGGTGGCTGCGGTGCAGGTGCTGCATCTCGGCGAGCATCCGGCCGAAGGGCTCGGTGTGCAGGCCCTGACGTCCGGCTCCCGCGCGCCAGGCGCCGGTGCGGGGCCCGGAGGGCACGGTGAGCGTGGCCCTGCCGAGGACGTCCGTCACCGAGGCCAGCCAGGCGCTCTCCATGGCCGCGTGGTCCAGGTCGAGGCCTTCGACGGGCTGGAACAGCTCGCCCGTGTACCGCCAGAGGGCCTCGGAGGCCCGCTGCATCCGCTCGTGGCTCTCGGCGGTGCCGTCGCCGAGGCGCAGGGTCCACTGCTCGGCGTGGTCCTGGTGGTAGGCGACCTCCTTGACGGCCTTGGCCGCGAGGCCGGCGAAGGGTCCGTCGCCGGACGCCAGCTGCCCGTACAGGAGGCGCTGGTAGGTGGAGAAGTAGAGCTGTCGGGCGATGGTGTGGGCGAAGTCGCCGTTCGGATGCTCGACCAGTTGGACGTTCCGGAAGGAACGCTCCTCGCGCAGGTAGGCCAGTTCGTCCTCGTCGCCGACGAGCGAGAGCAGGATGCGGGCCTGGCCGAGGAGGTCCAGCGCGATGTTGGCCAGGGCGACCTCCTCCTCCAGGACGGGGGCGGAGCCCGCCCACTCCCCCAGGCGGTGGGAGAGGACGAGGGCGTCGTCGCCGAGGGCGAGGGCGGCCGCGGCGATCACGGTGCCCTCGTGCGTGTCGGGGGTGCTCACAGGTGCTTCACCCCCTCAGGGATCTCGTAGAACGTCGGGTGGCGGTAGGCCTTGTCCGCGGCCGGCTCGAAGAAGGGGTCCTTCTCGTCGGGGGAGGAGGCGGTGATTTCCGTGGAGGGGACGACCCAGATCGACACGCCTTCGCTCCTGCGGGTGTACAGGTCGCGGGCGTTGCGCAGGGCCATCTCCGCGTCGGGCGCGTGGAGACTGCCCGCGTGGGTGTGGGACAGTCCGCGGCGGGAGCGCACGAACACCTCCCACAGGGGCCAACCGTCGCTCGTCATGCCTGTGCCTCCCCGTCCTTGCCGGTGTGCTTGTGCTTCTCCGCGTGGGCGGTCGCCGCTTCCCTGACCCAGGCGCCGTCCTCGTGGGCCTGGCGTCGCTTGCTCAGCCGCTGGTCGTTGCACGGGCCGTTGCCCTTGAGGACGTCCCGGAACTCGGCCCAGTCGATCGGGCCGAAGTCGTAGTGCCCGCGCTCCTCGTTCCACCGGAGGTCGGGGTCGGGGAGGGTGAGTCCGAGTGCCTCGGCCTGCGGCACGGCGATGTCGACGAAGCGCTGGCGGAGCTCGTCGTTGGAGTGGCGCTTGATCTTCCAGGCCATCGACTGGGCGGAGTGCGCCGACTCGTCGTCCGGGGGGCCGAACATCATCAGGGAGGGCCACCACCAGCGGTCCACCGCGTCCTGGGCCATGGCGTGCTGGGCCTCGGTGCCCCGGGAGAGGGCGAGCAGTGCCTCGTACCCCTGGCGCTGGTGGAAGGACTCCTCCTTGCAGACCCGGACCATCGCGCGGGCGTACGGCCCGTACGAGCAGCGGCAGAGCGGGACCTGGTTGGTGATCGCGGCCCCGTCCACCAGCCAGCCGATCGCGCCGACGTCGGCCCAGGTCAGCGTCGGGTAGTTGAAGATCGAGGAGTACTTCTGGCGGCCCGAGTGGAGCTTGTCGAGCAGCTCGTCCCGGCTGGTGCCGAGGGTTTCGGCCGCGCTGTACAGGTACAGGCCGTGGCCGGCCTCGTCCTGGACCTTGGCCATGAGGATCGCCTTGCGCCGCAGCGAGGGCGCGCGGGTGATCCAGTTCGCCTCCGGCTGCATGCCGATGATTTCGGAGTGGGCATGCTGCGCGATCTGCCGGACGAGCGAGGCCCGGTAGGCCTCGGGCATCCAGTCGCGTGGCTCGATCCGCTCGTCGGCGGCCACGGCGGCGTCGAACACGGCCTCGTGAGCGGCCTGCTCCGCCGCCACGGCCGCGTCCGACACGCCGGGCACGCCCGTGGTCACTGCCGTCCCTGCCGTCACTGCGGTCATCGGACCCCCTACCGACCGATCGTTCGGTTGAATGACTTCAATGGTGAGTCGACGGCCCGTATGGTGTCAACCCTGTGGATAACCGAGGTGGGCCGATCGAGATCGGGGCGGAATGGACGCGGACGTCGAGAGGGACGCGGCTGACGTGCACGAGAGCCCTCCCGCGGCCCCGGCGGACCCCCTCGCCGACACCCCGGAAACCACTCCCCCGGCGGACCGCGCGACCACCGGGATCATGGCCCTCTCCCTGCCCTACCAGGTCGTCCTCGCCGTGGCGCTGGCCGTCGCGGGGGTCTTCGCCTGCGTCCATCTGGCGATGGTGTTCCTGCACGTGGCGCCGTCCAACACGCTGACCAAACGGCACGGCCAGGCCGTCGACGACTGGGTCTACCCCGAGTTCGAACAGAACTGGAAGCTCTTCGCGCCCAACCCGCTCCAACAGAACATCTCCGTCGAGGTCCGCGCCGAGCTCGCCACCGCCGACGGTGCCCTGAGCACGACCGGCTGGATCGACCTCACCGCCCAGGACGCCGAGGCGATCCGCCACAACCCCGTGCCCAGCCACGCCCAGCAGAACGAACTCCGCCGGGCCGTGGACTTCTACCTCGGCTCCCACTCCGACGACGACCGCCCCAACGGGTCGCGCGGCCGCCTCTCGGAGGAGTACATGCGCCGGATCGCGATGCTCCGCCTCGACGCCCTCCCCGCCCTCGAAGGCCCCGACGGGCGGACGATCACCGGGGACGTGCGGCGGGTACAGCTGCGTACCGTCACCCGGCCCGTCGCCGCCCCCCGGTGGAGCACGGAGGAGACCGACACCGCCCCCTCCTACCAGGACTTCCCGTGGTGGCCGGTCACCGAGGCCGACCGGCCCGCCGAACCCGACCGGAACCACGCGGAGGCGGCGCGCAGCCGCACGGAGGCGGGCCGATGAGCACCCGCAGCCCTGCCCCGGCCCCCACACCCCCGGTGCCTGTCCCTCCCGCGGGCACCGCCACGCGCGCGCGTACCCGCGAACCGTTCGACCGCCGGCTCGCCCGCGCCGTCCAGACCGTCACGGGACGCTCCCTGGGCCCCTACCAGACCGCGATCGTGCGGATCGGCTTCTCGCTGACCTGGCTGTTCTTCCTGCTGCGCGAGCTGCCGCACCGCCATGAGCTGTACGGCCCCGACGGTCCCTGGTCCTGGGAGATGGCCCGGCGGCTGATCGCCGACAACCGGTCCTTCACCGTCCTCATGTGGTCGGACGGCCGGATCTGGTTCGAGCTCGTCTACGGGCTCGCCGTGCTCTCCGCCGTGCTCCTCCTGGTCGGCTGGCGCACCCGGGCCGTCTCGGTGGTCTTCATGGTCGGGGTGCTCTCGCTGCAGAACCGCTCCGTCTTCGTCGGCGACGGTGGCGACAACGTCCTCCACCTCGCCGCGATCTACCTCGTGCTGACCCGCTGCGCCCAGGTGTGGTCGCTCGACGCCCGGCGGGCGGCCGGTGACGCCCGCGCCGCCGCGGCGGGCGAGCCGCCGCGCGACGATCGCGTCGGCCCGCTGCTGTGGACCGTGCTCGGCGGCTTCCTCCTCGCCACGACCTGGTTCAGCGAGGTCACCGGCGAGTGGTGGCTGCCCGTCCTGCTGTGGGTCCTGTGGCTCGGCAACGGCCTGTGGTGGCTGGTCCGCCGGTACGCGCCGGAGGAACCGCGCACCCTGCTCGACGCCCTCGCCCACCTCGCGCACAACGCGGCCCTGTTCGTGATCATGGCCGAGGTCTGTCTGATCTACGCCACGGCCGGCTGGTACAAGATCCAGGGCTCGCGCTGGCAGGACGGCACCGCCCTGTTCTACCCGCTCAACCTCGACTACTTCACGCCCTGGCCGGCCCTCTCCGAGCTGCTCGGGACCAGCGGGGTCATGGTGATGCTGCTGACCTACGGCACGGTGGTCATCCAGGTCGCCTTCCCCTTCACGCTCTTCCACCGCAAGGTCAAGAACGTCCTGCTGGTCGCGATGATGCTGGAGCACGCCGGGATCGCGGTGCTTCTCGGACTACCGGTCTTCTCGCTCGCGATGATCTCCGCCGACGCCGTCTTCCTGCCGACGCCCTTCCTGATGGCGCTCGGCGCGTGGGTCGGGCGCCGCCGGGACCGGCTGCTGCGGCGCCCGACCGCCGGGACGCTGCCCGAGCAGCGCCGTACGGGTGAGGAGCACGGTCCCCGTACCCTCGTCGGGTGAGCACCACCGAAGAGAAGCCCGCTGCCGGGGCCGGAGTCGAGGCCGCTGCCGGGGACGTCGAGCCGGCTCAGTACGACGAGGGCTTCGGCCCCGAGATCGGCGTCGGACCGCACCCGGGGCCGTGGCCCGAGGACGAGCGGTACGACCCCGAGCTGCTCGCCGGCGGCGACCGGCGCAACGTCGTGGACCGCTACCGGTACTGGACGCGGGAGGCGGTCGTCGCCGACCTGGACACCCGGCGCCATGACTTCCATGTGGCCGTGGAGAACTGGGGCCACGACTTCAACATCGGCTCGGTCGTACGGACCGCCAACGCCTTCCTCGCGAAGGAGGTCCACATCGTGGGCCGCCGGCGCTGGAACCGCCGTGGCGCCATGGTCACCGACCGCTACCAGCACGTCCGGCACCACCCGGACACCGAGTCCCTGACCTCGTGGGCGGCGGCCGAGGGCATTCCGGTCATCGGGATCGACAACCTGCCGGGCGCCGTACCGCTGGAGCGGACCGTGCTGCCCCGCCGCTGCGTGCTGCTCTTCGGGCAGGAGGGCCCGGGACTCACCGAGGAGGCCCGCGCCCACGTCGAGATGGTCTGCTCGATCGCCCAGTTCGGCTCGACTCGCTCGATCAACGCCGGGGCCGCCGCCGCCATCGCCATGCACGCCTGGGTGCAGCGCTACGCGGAGATCGACAGCCCCTAGCGGGGCCCCGGGCCCCCGGAGGTCCCCAGCCCCCCCCGCGGGCGTGGAGGCCCCCCATGGAGCCTCCACGCGCCTGTGCCTCAGGCCTGGCGGCGGACCTCCACCACCCGGAAGCGGTTGGAGACGAAGGCGCCGTCGCACAGCGCCGCGTTCGCCGCCGGGTTGCCGCCCGAGCCGTGGAAGTCGGAGAACGCGGCGGTCTGGTTCACGTACACCCCGCCCGTGAGGTTCAGCGAGAGCTGGGCCGACTCCTCCAGGCAGACCTCCTCCACCGCGCGCTCGGTCTCCGCCGACGTCGTGTAGGCCCCGACCGTCATCGCGCCCTTCTCCCGCACCGTGCGCCGCAGCAGCTCCAGGGCGTCGTCGGTGGAGTCCACCGAGACGGCGAAGGAGACCGGTCCGAAGCACTCCGAGAAGTACGCGGCCTGGGCGTCCGGCTTGGAGCCGTCCAGCTTCACGATGACCGGCGTACGAACCACGGCGTCCGGGTACTCCGGGTTGGCCACCTCGCGGGAGGCGAGCGCCACCTCACCGAGACCCGCGGCGGCCTCCAGGCGCGCCTTCACGTCCGGGTTGACCAGGGCGCCGAGCAGACCGTTCGCCCGGGCGTCGTCGCCGAGCAGACCGTCGACGGACGCCGCGAGGTCGGCGACGACCTCGTCGTACGACTTGGGGCCCTGGTCGGTGACGATGCCCTCGCGGGGGATCAGGAGGTTCTGCGGGGTGGTGCACATCTGGCCGCTGTACAGGGACAGCGAGAACGCCAGGTTGGCGAGCATGCCCTTGTAGTCGTCGGTCGAGTCGACCACGACCGTGTTGACGCCGGCCTTCTCGGTGTAGACCTGGGCCTGCCGGGCGTTGGCCTCCAGCCAGTCGCCGAACTCGGTGGAACCGGTGTAGTCGATGATCCGGATCTCGGGGCGGACGGCCAGCGTCTTGGCGATGCCCTCGCCCGGCCGCTCGACGGCGAGCGCGACCAGGTTCGGGTCGAAGCCGGCCTCGGCGAGCACCTCGCGGGCGACACGGACGGTGAGCGCCAGCGGCAGGACCGCGCGCGGGTGCGGCTTGACGAGGACCGGGTTGCCGGTGGCGAGGGAGGCGAACAGGCCCGGGTAGCCGTTCCACGTGGGGAAGGTGTTGCAGCCGATCACCAGGGCGATGCCGCGGCCGACCGGGGTGAACTCCTTGCTCAGCTCCAGGGGGTCGCGCTTGCCCTGGGGCTTGGACCAGTCGGCCCGTCCCGCGGGGGTGCGGGTCTGCTCCGCGTACGCGTACGCCACGGCTTCGAGGCCGCGGTCCTGCGCGTGCGGTCCGCCGGCCTGGAACGCCATCATGAACGCCTGCCCGCTGGTGTGCATCACGGCATGGGCGAACTCATGGGTGCGGGCGGAGATCCGGGCGAGGATCTCCAGGCAGACCAGGGCGCGGGCCTCGGCCCCCGCGTCGCGCCAGGCGCCCGTCCCCGCGCGCATCGCGGGCAGCAGGACGTCGATGTCCGCGTGCGGGTACTCGATGCCGAGCGACGGGCCGTACGGCGAGGTCTCGCCGCCGGTCCAGCCGTCCGTGCCGGGCTGGTCGAGCTCGAAGCGGGTGCTCAACGTGGCCTGGTGGGCGGCGAGGCCCGCCGCCGCGTCGAGCGAGCCGTCCGCCCCGTACGCCTTCGGGTGCTCGGGGTACGGCGACCAGTAGGCACGGGTCCGGATGGTGTCGAGCGCCTGGTCGAGCGTGGACCGGTGCTTCTCGGCCAGACGGTCGGTGGTCAGCTGAGCGGTGGCCATGGATGGACCAACTCCTCGTCGAGCTGGGCAGGGAGACACGTACGGAGTTAGAGTAACCGAACGATCGGTCGGGACAAGGGGGTCCGTCGATCCTGTGGAAAACCCATCGGGGAGGATCACCCCTATGAGCGCCAACGTGACCGTCAGGGGGAGCGACGACGTGACCGCCAGTGAGCCCACCGCCCTCGCGCAGGACCGCACCGTCGCCGTCGTGGGCACGGGGACCATGGGCCAGGGCATCGCCCAGGTCGCCCTGGTCGCCGGCCACCCCGTGCGCCTCTACGACAGCGCCCCGGGCCGCGCGGGGGAGGCCGTGGCCGCCCTCACCGCCCGCCTGGACCGGCTCGTCGAGAAGGGCCGGCTGGACGCCACCGCGCGCGAGGCCGCCGTCGGGCGGCTGCACGCCGCGGAGGACCTGGCCGAACTCGCGGACGCGGCGCTCGTCGTCGAGGCGATCGTCGAACTGCTCCCCGTCAAGCAGCAGCTCTTCGCCGACCTGGAGAAGGTCGTCGGCGACGACGCCGTCCTCGCCACCAACACCTCCTCCCTCTCCGTCACCGCCATCGCGGGAGGGCTGCGGCTGCCCGGCCGGTTCGTCGGGCTGCACTTCTTCAACCCGGCGCCGCTGCTCCCGCTCGTCGAGGTCGTCAGCGGCTTCGCCACCGACCCGGACGTCGCCACGCGGGCGTACGACACGGTGAAGGCCTGGGGCAAGACGCCGGTGCGCTGCGCGGACACCCCCGGCTTCATCGTGAACCGGGTCGCGCGCCCCTTCTACGCGGAGGCCCTGCGGATCTACGAGGAGGGCGCCGCCGACCCCGCCACCATCGACGCGGCCCTGCGCGACTGCGGCGGCTTCCGCATGGGCCCCTTCGAGCTGACGGACCTGATCGGCCAGGACGTCAACGAGGCCGTCACCCGGTCCGTGTGGGAGTCCTTCCACCGGGACCCGAAGTTCACGCCCTCGCTCGCACAGCGGCGGCTCGTGGAGTCCGGGCGCCTCGGTCGCAAGACGGGCCAGGGCTGGTTCTCGTACGCGGAGGGCGCCGAGCGGCCGGAGCCGCACACGGCGCCGCCGGCGAAGGCCCCCACGAAGATCGTCGTGCGGGGTGACCTGGGACCCGCGGAGCCGCTGGTGGGGCTCTTCGAGGAGGCGGGGATCGAGGTCCGGCGCAAGAAGGGCTTCGGATTCATCGAGCTGCCCGGCGGGGGTGAGCTCAACCTCGCGGACGGGGAGAGCTCCTTCGAGTACCCCCGGGAGGAGATCGTCTACTTCGACCTCGCGCTGGACTACGCGCGCGCGAGCCGGATCGTCCTCTCCACCAGGGAGGGCACTTCGCCCGAGACCCTGGACAAGGCCGTGGGCCTCTTCCAGGCCCTCGGCAAGCAGGTCTCCGTGATCGGTGACGTGCCCGGCATGATCGTGGCCCGTACGGTCGCCATGCTGGCCGACATCGCGGCCGACGCGGTCGACAGGGGCGTCGCGACCGCCGAGGACGTGGACACGGCGATGCGGCTCGGGGTGAACTACCCCGTCGGCCCGCTGGAGTGGGCCGCGAACGTCGGATACCAGCGGATGTCCGGGCTCCTGGGGGAGCTGCACGAGCGGTACCCGACGGGGCGGTACGCGCCGAGCGTCGCCCTCGTGCGCCGGGGGTACGCCGAGGAGGCGGAGGACTCCCGATGACCACCGTGAAGCGCGACACGTACACCCCCGAGACGCTGCTCTCGGTCGCCGTCCGGATCTTCAACGAGCGCGGCTACGACGGCACCTCCATGGAGCACCTCTCCAAGGCGGCCGGGATCTCCAAGTCGTCGATCTACCACCATGTGTCCGGCAAGGAGGAGTTGCTGCGGCGGGCGGTCAGCCGGGCGCTCGACGGGCTCTTCGCGATCCTCGACGAGCCGGGCGCCGGGCGTGGCCGGGCCGTCGAGCGGGTCGAGTACGTCACGCGGCGGACGGTCGAGGTGCTGATCGCGGAGCTGCCGTACGTGACGCTGCTCCTTCGGGTGCGCGGCAACACGAGCACCGAGCGGTGGGCCATGGAGCGGCGTCGCGAGTTCGACCACAGGGTGGCCGAACTGCTCAAGGCCGCCGCCGATGAGGGCGATCTGAGGGCCGATGTGGACATCCGGCTCGCCACCAGGCTCCTCTTCGGCATGATCAACTCTCTGGTGGAGTGGTACCGGCCGCATCCGGACGCGACGGCGGAGCGGGAGCAGCTCGCGGAGACCGTCGCCCGTCTGGCCTTCGACGGGCTGCGGACGGCCCGCTGAGGGGACGGCTGAGGGCGCGGCTGAGGGCCTTCCCAGGGGCAGGCCCGGTTCCTGTGGGCTCAGGCGCGCGGGTCGGTGTTGAGGTCCGTCTCCTCGAAGACCAGCAGGGTGCGGGTGGACAGCACCTCCGGGATCGCCTGGAGCCGGGTGAGCACCAGCTCGCGCAGGGTCCGGTTGTCCGGTGTGTGCACCAGGAGCAGGACGTCGAAGTCGCCGCTGACCAGCGCGATGTGTGTGGCGCCCGGCAGCGTCTTGAGCTGCTCGCGGACCGTACGCCAGGAGTTCTGGACGATCTTGAGCGTGATGTAGGCGGAGGCGCCGTGCCCGGCGCGCTCGTGGTTGACCCGGGCGCTGAAGCCGCGGATCACCCCGTCGTCGATGAGCCGGTTGATGCGCGCGTAGGCATTGGCCCGGGAGACGTGCACCCGTTCGGCTACGGAGCGTACCGAGGCGCGACCGTCCGCCTGCAGCAGGCGGAGAATGTCCCTGTCGATCGCGTCCAGCGGGCGGGCCGGCAGGGCGCCCGTCGGCGTGCCGACGGGGGCGCTCAGGACCTCGCCGGGCACCTCCGGCTCGGCTCCGCCGAGGGCGCCGCCCAGGTCGCCGCTCGCGCCACCGGCCGCCTCGTCGCTCGTCCCGTCGCCCGGAGCCCCGCTCCGGTCGACGGCCATTTGTTCATCCGCCATGTGCCCCCGCCTCTCTCCGATGGACGACCTGCTCATATCCCAGGCTGTGGAGAACCGTTTGTCCACAGGCTGGTGGTGCCTGTAGCCAAAATGCCTCCACGACCGAACAATCGGTAGGTGAGGCGCACCACACTCGCGCCACCCGCCTTCGGGTGTCATGCCCGCTCCCACGAGGAGGTGGACTCGTTGCAACAGCGCAGTTCGACAGTCCAAGAGCCGCCCGGTGCCGTCACCGCCCACCGGCCCACCCCGCCGGCATGGCAGCCGCGCACCGACCCCGCCCCGCTGCTGCCCGACACCGAGCCGCTGCGCGTGCTCGGCACGGACGCCGTGTCCGACGCCGACCCCGCGCTGCTGCTCCGGCTCTACGCGGAGCTGGTCCGCGGCCGCCGGTACAACACGCAGGCCACCGCCCTCACCAAGCAGGGCCGCCTCGCCGTGTACCCGTCCACCACCGGCCAGGAGGCGTGCGAGATCGCCGCCGCCCTCGCCCTGGAGGACCGGGACTGGCTCTTCCCCTCGTACCGCGACACCCTGGCGGCCGTCGCCCGCGGCCTCGACCCCGTGCAGGCCCTGACCCTGCTGCGCGGCGACTGGCACACCGGCTACGACCCGCACGAGCACCGCATCGCACCGCTCTGCACCCCGCTGGCCACCCAGCTCCCGCACGCGGTGGGCCTCGCCCACGCGGCCCGGCTCAAGGGCGACGACGTGGTCGCGCTCGCCATGGTCGGCGACGGCGGCACCAGCGAGGGCGACTTCCACGAGGCGCTGAACTTCGCGGCCGTCTGGCAGGCCCCGGTGGTCTTCTTCGTGCAGAACAACGGCTTCGCGATCTCCGTGCCCCTCGCCAAGCAGACCGCCGCCCCCTCCCTCGCCCACAAGGCCGTCGGATACGGGATGCCCGGCCGGCTCGTCGACGGCAACGACGCGGTCGCCGTCCACCAGGTACTCACCGAGGCCGTGAGCCGTGCGCGGCGCGGCGGCGGACCCACCCTCGTCGAGGCCGTCACCTACCGGATCGACGCCCACACCAACGCCGACGACGCCACCCGCTACCGTGCGGCAGGCGAGGTCGAGACCTGGCGGGCGCACGACCCGATCCTCATCCTGGAGAGGGAACTGACCAAGCGTGGCCTGCTCGACGAGGACGGCAGGCGCGCGGCGGCGGAGGCCGCCGAGACGATGGCCGCGGAGCTGCGCGAGCGGATGAACGCCGACCCGGTGCTCGACCCGATGGACCTCTTCGCCCATGTGTACGCGGAGCAGACCACACAGCTGCGCGAACAGGCGGCGCAGCTGCGCGCCGAGCTCGATGCCGAGGGTGAGGCGTGATGACGACGGCGACGACCGGACCCACGGCGGACAGGACCGCGGGGAACGGCAACAGGCCGAAGCCGGCCACGATGGCGCAGGCGCTCCAGCGCGCCATGCGTGACGCGATGGCCGAGGACCCGACCGTCCATGTGATGGGCGAGGACGTCGGCACGCTCGGCGGCGTCTTCCGGGTCACCGACGGGCTCGCCAAGGAGTTCGGCGAGGACCGCTGCACGGACACCCCGCTGGCCGAGGCGGGCATCCTCGGCGCGGCCGTCGGCATGGCCATGTACGGCCTGCGGCCGGTCGTCGAGATGCAGTTCGACGCGTTCGCGTACCCGGCGTTCGAGCAGCTGATCTCCCATGTGGCGCGGATGCGGAACCGCACCCGCGGCGCGATGCCGATGCCGATCGTCATCCGTGTCCCCTACGGCGGCGGGATCGGCGGCGTCGAGCACCACAGCGACTCCTCCGAGGCCTACTACACGGCCACCCCCGGCCTGCATGTCGTCACGCCGGCCACCGTCGAGGACGCCTACGGGCTGCTGCGCGCGGCCATCGCCTCCGACGACCCCGTGGTCTTCCTGGAGCCCAAGCGGCTCTACTGGTCCAAGTCGGACTGGTCCCCCGAGGCCCCCGCGCGCGTGGAGCCGATCGGCAAGGCCGTCGTACGGCGGCGGGGCACCGGCGCCACCCTCATCACCTACGGCCCTTCGGTGCCGGTGTGCCTGGAGGCCGCGGAGGCCGCGCAGGCCGAGGGCTGGGACCTGGAGGTCGTCGACCTGCGCTCGCTCGTGCCCTTCGACGACGAGACCGTCTGTGCCTCGGTGCGGCGCACCGGCCGCGCGGTCGTGGTCCACGAGTCGACCGGGTTCGGCGGCCCCGGCGCGGAGATCGCCGCGCGCGTGACCGAGCGCTGTTTCCACCACCTGGAGGCACCGGTGCTGCGGGTCGCGGGCTTCGACATCCCGTATCCGCCGCCCATGCTGGAGCGGCACCATCTGCCCGGCGTGGACCGGGTCCTGGACGCGGTGGCGCGGCTGCAGTGGGAGGCGGGAAGCTGATGGCGCGAGTGCTCGAGTTCAAGCTGCCCGACCTCGGGGAGGGGCTCACCGAGGCGGAGATCGTCCGCTGGCTGGTCGCCGTCGGCGACGTCGTCGCCATCGACCAGCCGGTCGTCGAGGTCGAGACGGCCAAGGCCATGGTCGAGGTGCCCTGCCCGTACGGCGGTGTCGTCACCGCCCGGTACGGCGAGGAGGGCACGGAGCTGCCCGTCGGCGCGCCGCTTCTGACGGTCGCGGTGGGCGGTACGGACGCGGACGCGGGCGGGAACGGGGCCGCCGCGGCTTCCGGCGCCTCGGCGCCCGTCCCCTCGGCTTCCGTCCCCGCGGCTTCCGGCGCCTCGGACGAGGCCGCCGCTTCCGCCGTCTCGTCCGAGTACTCGGGCAACGTGTTGGTCGGTTACGGCACGGCGGGACCCGCCGCCCGGCGCCGTCGAGTGCGGCACGAGAGCCCGGCCGTGGCGCGGACGTCCGAGCCCGCCACCGCGACGGCCCTGACGGGCACGGCCGGGTCTACGGCGTCCGCCGCATCGGCGCCGCCCGCCGCCGCTCCGGCGTCCGTCGCTCCCGCTTCGGCGACCGCCTCACCGGCTTCGGCGTCCGCCCGCGTGGGTGCGGGAGTGCACGAGGGCCCGGTGCCGGTCATCTCACCGCTCGTGCGGAAGCTGGCCAGGGACCGGGGGCTCGACCTCCGGGAGGTGCGGGGATCGGGGCCCGAGGGGCTGATCCTGCGCGCCGATGTGGAGCTGGCCCTCACGGCCCTGGACCGTGCGATCGCCCCCCAGGCCCCCCAAGCCCCCCAGGCGCCCGCGGTCGCCGCCGCTCCGGCGGGCGTCGCCACGGCCGGTGAGCGGATTCCGCTGCGCGGGGTCCGTGGCGCCGTGGCGGACAAGCTGTCGCGCAGCCGTACGGAGATCCCGGACGCGACCTGCTGGGTGGACGCCGACGCGACCGAGCTGATGGCGGCACGCTCGGCGATGAACGCGGCGGGCGGGCCGAAGATCTCGCTGCTCGCGCTCCTCGCCCGGATCTGCGTCCATGCCCTGGCCCGGTTCCCCGAGCTCAACTCCACCGTGGACACCGCCGCCAGGGAGATCGTGCGGTTGCCCGCCGTGCACCTCGGCTTCGCCGCCCAGACCCCGCGCGGTCTCGTCGTCCCCGTGGTCAAGGACGCGGGGGCCCGCACGGCCGAGTCGCTGAGGGCGGAGTTCGCCCGGTTGACGGAGTCGGCCCGGCAGTCCGCGCTCACCCCGGCCGATCTGACGGGTGGCACGTTCACCCTGAACAACTACGGGGTGTTCGGGGTCGACGGATCCACGCCGATCATCAATCACCCCGAGGCCGCCATGCTCGGCGTCGGCCGGATCATCCCCAAGCCCTGGGTGCACCAGGGCGAACTGGCCGTCCGTCAGGTGGTGCAGCTCTCCCTCACCTTCGACCACCGCGTATGCGACGGCGGGACGGCGGGCGGTTTCCTGCGGTACGTGGCGGACTGCGTCGAGCAGCCCGCGGTCCTGCTCCGCACGCTCTGACGGCCCGCACCGGTCCGGGCCGCGCCCTCCCGTGGCGGCCCGGCGGTGGAGGACGCCTCCCGCAGCGTTCCTAGGGCTCCTCGGGCTCCTCGGGCTCCGCGGGCCGCTCGGGCTCCTCGGAGTTCCCGGGCCGCCCGAGGAGGGCTCGCCCGTCCGTGGAGGCCGTCCGTCCGGCGCGCTCCGTCTCTCTGAGTGGGACGCGCCGGGCACTCGTCGGACACCGCGCCCCATACTGCTGGGGTGACCACCGCCTACGACGCCGTCGTGCTCGCCGGGGGCGCCGCCCGGCGCCTCGGCGGTTCCGACAAGCCCGCGGTACGGGTCGGGGGAAGGCCCCTGCTCGACCGCGTCCTCGGGGCATGCCCCGACGCGGACCTGACCGTGGTCGTCGGCGCTCCGCGCCCGACGGCCCGCCCCGTGCGCTGGACCCGGGAGGAGCCGCCCGGCGGCGGGCCGGTGGCCGCCCTCGACGCCGGCGTCCGGGAGACGGAGGCCGCCGTCCTCCTCGTTCTCTCCGCCGACCTTCCCTTCCTGGACGGGGACACCGTCCGGGACCTCGTGACGGCGCTCGACGGGGCACCCGAGTCGGAGGTCGCGCTCCTCGTCGACGCCGAGGGAAGGGACCAACCGCTCGTCGCCGCTTACCGGACGGGGCCGCTCCGACGTGAGCTGAGTCGTCTCACGCGGGACCATGGAGGCCTCGCCCACCTGCCGTTGCGCCACCTCACCCACGTGCTCCGCCCCGTCCGGGTCGCCGGTGGCCCCCTGGCCTCCTTCGACTGCGACACCTGGGAGGACATCGCCACGGCCCGGGCCCGCATCAGGGAGCATGGGACCGTGCTGGATGAATGGATCACCGCAGTCAAGGACGAACTGGGTATCGAGCTGGACGTCGACACCGGCGTGCTGCTCGACCTGGCCCGTGACGCCGCCCACGGAGTGGCCCGCCCCGCCGCGCCCCTGACCACCTTCCTGGTCGGGTACGCGGCGGCGCGCGCGGGCGCCGAGGGCGGTCCGGAGGCGGTCGCCGAGGCCGCCCGCAAGGCCGCCGCGCTGGCCCAGCGCTGGGCCGCCGAGCAGGACGAGGCCGGATGAACCTGAAGGAACCCGCCCCGGTGGCCCCGGGCGCCGCCACCGACGCGCGCGCCGGCCAGCCGCACCGGGCCACCGCCTGGCCCGAGGCGCGAGCCGCCGCCGTACGCGCCGGGGCCGCCGCCCGGGACGGCCGGGCTCCGCTGGGCGTTCCCCTCGGGCGGGCACTCGGCCAGGTCCTTGCCGAGCCGCTCCTCGCCCTCACCGACCTGCCGCCCTTCGACACCTCCGCCATGGACGGCTGGGCGGTCGCGGGCCCCGGCCCCTGGAGGGTGCGCGAGGACGCCGCCGTGCTCGCCGGGCAGGCGTCCGCGCACGTGTCGGTCGCCGGGGAGGCCGTACGGATCGCCACCGGCGCCCGCGTCCCCGCCGGGACCACCGCCGTCCTCCGTACCGAACACTCGCGTACCGAGCCCTCCCGTACCGAGCCCTCGCCTGTCGAAGACGCCGGGTTCGAAGACGCCGGGCTCGAAGACGCCCGTATCGCAGGCGCCCGTCCCGAGCAGGTGGGAGCGGGAACCGACCCCGCCCTCCTGCTGCACGCCCTGCGTGACGTGGTTCCGGGGCAGGACATCCGTCCCCGGGGCCAGGAGTGCCGCGCGGGCGACGAGCTGCTTCCCGCGGGGACCACCGTGACCCCCGCCGTACTCGGCCTCGCCGCCGCCGCCGGGTACGACGAGCTGCCCGTGCCGTCCCGCCCACGCGTGGAGATCCTGGTCCTCGGCGACGAACTGCTCACGGCGGGCCTCCCCCACGAGGGGCTCATCCGTGACGCCCTCGGCCCGATGCTCGGCCCCTGGCTGACCGCGCTCGGCGCCGACGTGCTCGCCACCCGCCGTATCGGTGACGACGCCGAGGAGCTGTACGCCGCCGTGACCGGCTCCCCCGCCGATCTCGTCGTCACCACCGGCGGGACCGCCGCCGGGCCCGTGGACCACGTCCACGGGGTGCTCGGCAAGGCGGGCGCCACCCTCCTCGTCGACGGGGTGAAAGTCCGCCCGGGTCACCCGATGCTGCTCGCCCGCCTCGACGCCGAACCCGCCCCGGGTCGTCCCGTCCGGCATCTCGTCGGGCTCCCCGGCAATCCGCTCGCGGCCGTCTCCGGACTCCTCACCCTCGCCGAGCCCCTGCTCACGGCCCTCAAGGGGGCCGAAGCCGGAGCGAACCTGTCCCCGTCCCCGTCTCCGTCCTCGGCCCCGTCCCCGGCTCCGCCCCGCGCCGCCGTTCAGGGCGAGGTGCACGGGCATCCGTACGACACGCGGCTCGTCCCGGTCGTCCGCCGTGGCGGGCAGGCCGTACCCCTGCGCTACAACGGACCGGCCATGCTCCGGGGCATCGCCGCGGCGGACGGGCTGGCCGTCGTGCCGCCCGGCGGCGCGCGGCCCGGCCAGGAGCTGGACATCCTCGACCTTCCCTGGCCGACCGAAGCGGGGGCCGTGCCGGCCCAAGGAGCGTGTTTCACGTGAAACTTCCCAGTCGTGACGTGATGGCCCGCCACGCGGACGAGAAACTCTCCGGCCCTCGGGTCACGCTGCCCCGCCAGGAGGTCGAGCGGCCGCTGCGCCAGGTCGGCAAACGCCTGCTCATGGCGCTCGGTGTGCTGGCCCTGACGGTCCTCATCGTCTACGTCGACCGTGAGGGCTACCACGACAACGCCAACGAGACGCTCGACTTCCTCGACTGCGCCTACTACGCGACCGTCACGCTCTCCACCACCGGGTACGGCGACATCGTCCCGTACAGCGACTCGGCGCGGCTCGCCAACATCCTGCTGGTCACGCCCCTGCGCGTGCTGTTTCTGATCATCCTGGTCGGCACCACTCTCGAGGTCCTCACGGAGCGGACCCGCGAAGAGTTCCGGCTGAACCGCTGGAGGTCCACCTTGCGCGACCACACCGTCATCGTCGGCTTCGGTACCAAGGGGCGGTCCGCGATCCAGACCCTCTGCGCGACCGGCCTGAGCAAGGAACAGATCGTCATCGTCGATCCGTCGAGCAAGGTGATCGAGACGGCGAACGCGGACGGATTCGTCGGCGTCATCGGTGACGCGACCCGCAGCGATGTGCTGCTCCGCGCCGAGGTGCAGCGGGCCCGGCAGATCGTCATCGCCACCCAGCGCGACGACACGGCCGTCCTGGTCACCCTCACGGCCCGCCAGCTCAACCGGGGCGCCAAGATCGTCGCCGCCGTCCGCGAGGAGGAGAACGCGCCGCTGCTGCGCCAGTCCGGTGCGGACGCGGTCATCACCAGCGCCAGCGCCGCCGGGCGCCTGCTCGGCCTCTCCGTGCTGAGCCCCAGCGCCGGCACGGTCATGGAGGACCTGATCCAGCAGGGATCCGGTCTCGACCTGGTGGAACGCCCGGTGACCAAGAGCGAGGTGGGCAAGAGCCCGCGGGAGACCGGCGACCTGGTGGTGAGTGTGCTCCGTGGCCACCGGCTCCTCGGGTACGACGACCCCGCGGCCAATCCGCTCCAGCTGACCGACCGGTTGATCACCATCGTGCGCGCGGTGCCGGTCACCCGGCTCAGCACACCGCGGGAGGACTGAAGCGGGAGCGGCCGCCCCGCCCCGGGGTCGGGAGCGTCCTCGCCCGCCGGGGCCAGGACCACCACGCCCCGGACGGCGGCGGGAGTAGCCTCGCCGCCATGTATGCGATCACGATTCCGGAACCCGGCGGCCCCGAGGCCCTCGTCTGGGCCGAGGTGCCCGATCCCGTACCCGGCGAGGGAGAGGTGCTCGTCGAGGTCGCGGCGAGCGCCGTCAACCGCGCCGACCTGCTCCAGCGCCAGGGCTTCTACGACCCGCCACTGGGCAGCTCCCCGTACCCCGGCCTGGAGTGTTCCGGCCGGATCACCGCCCTCGGCCCGGGAGTATCCGGCTGGGCCGTCGGCGACGAGGTGTGCGCGCTGCTCGTCGGCGGCGGTTACGCGCAGAAGGTGGCCGTCCCGGCCGGCCAGCTGCTCCCCGTCCCCGAGGGCGTCGACCTGGCCACGGCCGCCGCGCTCCCGGAGGTCGCCTGTACCGTCTGGTCCAACATCTTCATGATCGCCCACCTGCGGCCGGGCGAGACGCTGCTCGTGCACGGCGGGGCGAGCGGGATCGGCACGATGGCCGTGCAGCTGGCCAAGGCGGTCGGGGCGCGGGTCGCGGTCACCGCGGGAGGTCCCGAGAAGCTGGCGCGCTGCGCCGACCTCGGCGCGGACATCCTCATCGACTACCGCGAGCAGGACTTCGTCGAGGAGCTGCACAAGGCCACCGACGGAGCGGGCGCGGACGTCATCCTGGACATCGTCGGTGCCAAGTACCTGGAGCGGAACGTGAAGGCGCTGGCCGTGAACGGCCGCCTCGTCGTCATCGGACTCCAGGGCGGGGTGAAGGGCGAGCTGAACCTCGGGGCGCTGCTCGCGAAGCGCGCCGCCGTCATGGCGACGACACTGCGCTCCCGCCCGCCGCAGGAGAAGGCGGCGATCGTCGCCGCCGTACGGGAGCACGTCTGGCCGCTGATCGGTGCCGGTACGGTCCGGCCGGTCGTCGACCGTACGGTGCCGCTGACGGATGCCGCCGAGGGGCACCGTGCGCTGGAGTCCGGCAGCCACGTCGGCAAGGTGCTGCTCCTCGCCCCCCGGACCTGACGCCGCCGGAGCGCGAGCGCCGGGCACCTGGTCCTCAGCCGCGCCTCGCGCCCCCGCCTGACGCGCCCACGAAGAACGGGGCCCGGCACACCGTGTGTGCCGGGCCCCTTCCGTCTTCCGGTTGCCTACAGGTACGGACCCGAGCGGACCGGGTGGCCGGGGCCGCGGTCGTCGTCGTCCTCGTCGTGCGACGCACCCGGAGGCAGCGCCCTGCGCATCTGCTCCAGCTGCGCGCGGGCCGCCATCTGCTGGGCGAACAGCGCGGTCTGGATGCCGTGGAAGAGGCCCTCCAGCCAGCCCACGAGCTGGGCCTGCGCGATGCGCAGCTCCGCTTCGGAGGGGATCGCCTCGTCCGTGAACGGCAGCGAGAGCCGCTCCAGTTCCTCGACCAGCTCCGGCGCGAGTCCGTCCTCCAGCTCCTTCACGGAGCTCGCGTGGATGTCCTTGAGCCTCACCCGGCTGGCCTCGTCGAGAGGTGCCGCGCGTACTTCCTCCAGGAGCTGTTTGATCATGCTGCCGATCCGCATGACCTTCGCAGGCTGCTCGACCATTTCCGTCACCGGGACCTCGCGGGGTTCGTCGTCGCCCTGAGTGCCGCCGAGCGCCATCCCGTCCTGTCCCACGATGAGGACCTGGGGGCTCTCCTGCGACCTGTCATTCCTCGGCATCTCCATGCCGCCATTCTCTCGTACACGTGCGTCACCACGGGGTGTGCCCCTGTACGAGGGTGATCCACCCTCGTACAGGGGCACAGGACGGCAACGAAGACCGTCAGGTCGCCTCGCGCCGGGCCAGCGCACCGCGTGAGCGGGTCACCAGGGCGGCGAGCAGCGCGGCGCCCAGCGGGACGGCGATGAGCAGGCCCGCGAGGGTCTCCCAGGGGATGACGATCGGGACGTACGGCGGGCCGGACAGGCCGTTGTCCCAGCCCTGGAGGAGCGCCTCCTCGTAGTAGCGGATCTGTTCGCGTTCGTCGGTGAGACGAAGGCCTATCGCCGGGAGGACTCCGGCCGCCGATCCGAGGATCACGCCCATCGCCGCGACGACTCCGCACTGGAAGCCGCTGAGGGTGCGGCGGACCCGGGGCGGGGCGCCTACGGCGGCGAGCGTCTTGAGGTCGGCCTCGGCGTCGGCCTGGGCGAGGCCGGTGGCGATGCCGGCGGCGCCGATGGTCACGAGGCCCGCGAAGATCGCCAGGGCGATCAGGAAGAGACTGTCGTCGTTGACGAAGCCTTCCTCCACGTGCACCTCGACGCTGCTGCCGAGCTTGGCGAGTTCGCCGTCGAGCTTCTGGCGCTGTTCGCCGTCCGGCATCCGCTCGGTGCTGAAGTACGAGCCCGCGGGCAGGGTGGCGAGACCGGCGGCCTTGGCGGTGGCCGGGGTCATCAGTGCCCTGACGCCGTAGGACTTCTGCCCCTCGGGCACCAGGTAGGCGGCGACGGAGCTGACCTTGCCGGGCACGGGACGGCCCTGCTCGGAGGCCCTGTCGGCGGCGGCGATGTCGGTGATCTGCTTGATCCCGATGGCGCCGTTCTTGTCGATCTCCATTCGGGAGAAGCTGACGATCCTGCCCTCGTCCAGGGCCTTCACCGCACCCGGGTCGTCGATGCCGAGGACCTGGAGGACCTTGGCGTCGCCCACGAGCAGCCCGCCGTCGACGGGGAGGTAGCTGCCGTCGGAGTAGGCACACCGCCAGTCCTCGGTGATCATCTTCCGGCGCTGTTCGGGGGTGTACTTCTCGCTGGGGTCACTGCCGTCGGGGAGCACCGCGTACAGCGGGCACACGTTCGCCGGGGGGATCACGACCTCGTAGCGGCCGCAGCCCGCTCCGCCGCCCCAGGGAGGACAGCCGGGCTTTCCGACCGAGACGCGCTCGACGTCGGCCCGGACGTCCACCGGGAAGAAGCGCTGGATGGCCTCGCGGACCGCCGGAACGTCCCGGCCGCCTTCCTCCAGGACGAAGGCGGAGACCGCCCCGTGCGGCAGCCGGGCCTCGTAACGGGCCCTGTTCTGAGCCTCGCTGCTGGCCATGAAGGTGGAGACGGCGACCGTACCCGCGACGGCGGCGAGGACGGCGGCGACGGCCGGGGCCGTACGCCCCCGGTTGCGGACGGCGTCCCGGAGCGCGAGCCGCGGCGACAGCGGCAGCCAGCGCCCGGCCCGCCCGAACAGGCCCACCAGGGCCGGGGTCATGGCGACGACGCCCAGCTCCGCGATCGCCGAGCCGCCCGCCACGATGATGAACTGCTCGGAGAAGAGGGAGCCGAAGAGGGCGATCGCCCCTCCGAGCAGGACGGCCGCGAGACCGATCAGCGGCAGCACCCGGCTGCTGCGACGGACCCCGCGACGGCCCGTGAGCGAGGCGAGGACGGTCTGCCGGGAAGCGGTGACGGCCGGCACGATCGCCGCGAGCAGACCGGTCAGAACGGCGAGCAGCGCGATGCCGAGGAGTTCGAGCGGTCGGACGTCGAAGGCGCCGAACCGCTGGTTCATCATGTCTTCGAGGACCGGCTGGAGTGCCAGGGTGAGGATCACCGCGAGGACGGTGCCGGTGACGGCGGCCGCGACACCGATGACCAGGCCGCCGCTCAGCACGATGGCCCGGATGTGGCTGCGGGCACCGCCGTTGGCCCCGACGAGACCGAGCTGGCGGCGCGAGCGGCGGGCGCCGACCGCGAAGGCCGGTCCGGCGAGCAGGCAGATCTCCAGCATCGCCAGGCCCACGACGGTCCCGATGGCGGCGAGTTCGGTGGCGTCGGCCGCCGGGCTGGACTCGTACCTGCCCCAGCTCTCCTTCTGGTAGAGCGGCACCTCGGCGTCGGCGGGCGGGGCGAGGAGGACGGCGCGTGAGGCGACGACCACGCCCTTGGCGTTGATCTCCTTGACCATGTTCCACGTGAAACCACCCGGCTTGCCCACCAGGTAGGCGGTGGAGGTTTCGGGGGCGGAGAGGCCGGCCTTCTCGATTGCCTTGCCGTACGGGGCGAGGAAGGCCCCGGGCAGCGCGGTGACCTGGTCGGCGGCGAGCGCGTCGGGAAGTTCGTAGGAGCCGACGATGCGATACGGACGGTCGAAGTTGCGGGCGGAAAGGGTCGAGCCGATCGACAGACCGCTGCTTTCCAGGAAGTGAGAGGTCGCCATGACCTCGTCGCCCTTCTCCGGGAAGCGCCCCGACAGGAGGGTCATGATGCCCCGGGCCATCGGATCGGACGCCTTCAGCTCACGCACGTCGGCCGTGAGCAGACCGTGGGTCGTGGTCAGCTTGGCCGATCCGGAGCTGTCCTTGAGGACCGTGGAACCCGCGGGGAAGGCCTTGGTGACATCGGTGGCGCCGTTGGGCCACGGTCGGTCCTTGTAATCGGTGACCGGCGTGTGCATCTCGCCGCTCGGGTCCTGGAAGATCGGGACACCCTCGACGTGGGCGTCCCGGAATATCGCGTCGGCCGTGCCCATCGACCTCGTCGCCTGCTCGGCGGGGGACAGCTCCGAGCTGCGGAAGGTCAGATCGAGGGCGCTGACACCCAGGATCGGCAGAGCGATCATGGCCAGGACGAGGGCGCTGCGGCCCTTGGAGCGCCAAGCGTCACGACGGGCGATGCGGATAGCGGCCCGCCAGGAGTGGAACCAGGTCTTCACGCCTCAGCCACCTGGCCCGACAGCAGGGAATCGGCCTCGCTGCGCACGGTCTGGTCGACGATGGCACCGTCCCGCAGGAACACCACGCGGTCGGCCCAGGCGGCGAACCGCGGCTCGTGGGTGACGAGGACGCCGGCGGCCCCCGCGTCACAGCGGCTGCGGAGGAGGGCGAGCACGGACTCGCCGGTCTCGGAGTCGAGGGCACCGGTCGGCTCGTCGGCGAGGACGAGGCGGCGGTCACCGACGAGGGCGCGGGCGATGGCGACGCGCTGCTGCTGGCCGCCGGACATCTCGTCGGGGAAGCGGTCGGCGAGGTGGCCGAGTCCCATCTCCTCCAGTGCGCCGACGGCCTCGACGCGCGCCTTGCGGGCGGAGGTCCCGTCCAGCTCGCGGGGCAGGGCCACGTTCTCGGCGGCGGTGAGCGCCGGGATGAGGTTGTAGTCCTGGAAGACGTATCCGATGCTGCGGCGGCGCAGGGCCGCGAGTTCCTTGACGCCGGCGGTGGTGATGTCGGTGTTCTCGACGATCACCTGGCCCGACGTGGCGGTGTCCAGGCCGCCCGCGATGGTCAGGAGCGTGGACTTGCCGGAGCCGGACGGGCCCATGACGGCGACGAGTTCACCGGGGTACACGGCGAGGTCGATACCGCGCAGGGCGTGGACCTCGGTGGCGCCCGCGCCGTGGACGCGGGTCAGGTTCGTGAGTTGCAGCACGGGCTGCTGTGCGGACATGAAGGGTCCCCCTTGGACGTACACGGCGGTCGGCCGGGTACGGGAACGAGCGGTGGAAGGGTCGTACGTCGGCGGTACGGGGTGGGGCGCGCGGGCCCCGGGGTCAGCGGCCGAGGTCGGAGCGCGGCGCGCTCGGCGCGTGCGGTGCGTGCGGTGCGACCGGGGAGCCCGGCGCGACCGGCATGGGCGGGGCCGCATGGGCGTCCGGTGCGACCGGCGCGTTCGCGGAGGTCGCCGTCGCCGTCGCCGTCGCCGTCGACAGGCGGATCAGCCGGGACTCGCAGTGGTCGAGCCAGCGCGCCTCGGCCTCGGTCTGGAAGATCAGCTGCTCCAGGACGAGCAGCCAGGCCACGTCGTCCCGTTCCCGCGCCGCGCTGCTCTCGACGGCGACGAGAGCCTGGGCCTTGAGGCGGGTGTAGTCCTGCATGGCCTTCACGGTGTGCCGGCGCTGGGACTGGATGACGTCGCGGATGTCGACACCGGGGGCTCCCACGGCCATGGCGAGCTTGATGGCCAGCTCGTCACGGGCGGGGCTGGTGCGGTCCACCGGGTTCTCGAACCAGGTCCTGAGCTCGGCGCGGCCGCTGTCGGTGATCGTGTAGAGCGTGTGCCCCGCCGTGTCCTCACCCCCCTGGGCGACCATGCCGTCGCGCTCGAGCCGGCTGAGGGTCGTATAGACCTGGCCGACGTTGAGCGGCCAGGTGGAACCGGTGCGGGACTCGAACTCCGTACGGAGCTGGGAGCCGTACCGAGGGCCGCGTTCGAGGAGGGCGAGAAGCCCGTGACGGATCGACATACTCAGTATGTATACCGGGTATGCCGAGGCGGACAACCGTCCTGGGACGGAGGCGGCAGGTCCGCCTCAAGGGGGACCCGGACGCCCGGGAGGCTCAGCGGCGGCGCATCCGCACCCCGAGAAAACCGATCCCGAGCCCCATCAGGGCCAGTCCCACGCCCAGCGTGAGGACGGGAATCCGCTGGTCGGCGAGGGCGGGGACGGCTTCGGCCGCCTCGCGGGGCGCGGCACCGGGCCGACTCGCGGGCGCCACCTCCGTCAGGAACGGGTCCTCCTCGCGTACCGCTTCGGCCTCCTCCTCTTCGGCCTCCGGGGTCAGCGGGTCTGTTGCCGTTTCGGTACGGGAGTCGTCCGGCGAGGGCTCCGTGGGGCGGGGTGGCACGGAGCGCCCGGGCCGGGTCCGCCCCTCACCGGCCGGCCGGCCCGCCAGGGAGGCGGAGCCGCTGGGCGCGGGGGCGTCGCTGGGCTCGGCGTTCGACGCGGACGGGGCCGGTGCCCCGGTGCCGGTAGGCGCGGGCGCGGGGGGCGGGGGCGTACCGGCACCCCCGGGCCGCCCCGGTGAAGCGGAGCCGGAGGAGGGCGCGGCGGCCGACGTGGAGGGGGACCGGGTGGGAGCGGCGGCCGACGTGGAGGGGGACCGGGTGGGAGCGGCGGCCGACGTGGAGGGGGACCGGGTGGGAGCGGCGGTCGCGGACGGCGAGGTGGAGGCGGGGGGCGACGCCGAAGCCGGAGGGGAGGTCGACGGGGGTGGCGGGGGTGACGGCGCCGGACTGGTCCCGGTCGCCGGCGGCGGGGCCGTGGTGCCCCCCGGACCGCCGGGCGCCTCCACCCCGTACGCCAGGTCCCGCCCGGACCCGAGTGGTGCGGCGTACAGCATGCACGCGCAGGTGAACACGCAGGTCAGCGCGGGGCCGTAGGCCCGCGCGCGTGCCCTGCGGAGTACTGGAGTCACCGGGTGACCCCCTCCCGTACCGAGCAGCCGAGATGGTCGACTCAGCGTCACATGACGGGACGTTTCCGGCATCCGGGACGGGGTCGACAGAAGTAGGGACGGGTCAGCGGACGGAGCCGGGTCGGCGGACGTAGCCGGGTCGGCCCACCTGGACCCGGGCAGGCGGACATGGAGGCGCGTCAGCGGACGAAGCCCGGCCGGTCGACGTGGATCCGGACCGGCACCCCTGAAGGAGGGCCGGAGTGCGCGGCGGGTCTAGGGGGCTACTGCGGCGGGTTGCCCGTCGAGATCTTGAGGGTGAACTCGGCGTCCTTGTCGGTGATGTCCTCACCGGCCGGCGGGTACTGCTCCAGGACCGTGCCCTCGCCGTAGGTCGCCTCGTCGACCGGGGTCTGGGTCATGATCTTCCACCCCGCGGCCTGGACGCAGTCCTTGACCGACTGGATGTTCTTGTAGGTGAAGTTCGGTACCTCGAACTTCTCCGGGTCCTCGCTCGACTCCCTCGGCTGGGAGCACTTCTTCGGGTCGATCGTCTTGGTCAGGTCAGGACCCTTGTGGCCCGGGGCCGCGGTCTGGCTCTGGTCCGTTCCCGTGCCTCCGGCGCCGCCCGCCTCCGTGCCCGGGTCGTCCTTGTTCCTGTCGAGTGCCACGAGCACGCCGCCGACGGCGAGCAGCGCGGCGATGATCGCGCCCACGAGCATCGGAGTCCGCCGTGAACCGCCGCCCGTCGAGGAGGAGGACGACGTGTGGGCCGGGGCGTACGAGGCGGGACCGGGGGGCTGGTACGACACCGGGCCCGCAGTGGCCGGCGTCTGGTACTGCATCGGCGCGGGCGTCGGCGCCTGCGGGTAGCCGTACGCGGGCGCGGGGGTCGCGGGGCCGTACGGTCCCGGCTGGTAGGGCTGCTGCACCCCGGGCAGGCCGGGGTGCGGGGTCGGCGGCGGGGTCTGGCCGACGGGCGGGAAGACCGCCGAGCCGACACCCGCGCCGCTGATGACCGGGCCGCCCTGGACGATCACCGGAGCGCCGGTCTGACCGGCCGCGAGCACCCGGAGGCACTCGTCGCGCATCGCCGCCGCGCTCGGGAACCGCTCGTTCGGGTTCTTTCGCAGCGCGCGGGCGACGAGCGCGTCCATCGCCGGCGTCACCGCCCGGTTGACGGTGGACGGGGCGACCGGCTCCTCCTGCACGTGCGCGTACGCGATGGCCAGCGGGGAGTCGGCGTCGAACGGGAGCCGGCCCGTGAGCAGCTGGAAGAGCATGATGCCGACCGAGTAGAGGTCGGAGCGGGCGTCCACCGCGCGGCCGAGGGCCTGCTCGGGGGAGAGGTACTGCGGGGTGCCGACGACCATGCCGGTCTGGGTCATCGACGTGACGCCGGACTGCATGGCGCGCGCGATGCCGAAGTCCATGACCTTGACGACGCCGCGCTTGGTCGTCATCACGTTGCCCGGCTTGATGTCCCGGTGGACCAGGCCCATCTCGTGGCTGACCTCCAGGGCGGCCAGCACGTCGGCCGTGACCTTCAGCGCCTTGTCGGCCGGCATCGCGCCGTACTGCCGGATGTCCGATGCGAGGACCGAGCCGAGTGGCTGCCCCTCCACGTACTCCATGACGATGTACGGCATGACGGCGCCGTCGAGGGTGTCCTCGCCGGTGTCGAAGACCGAGACGATGTTGGTGTGCGACAGCTTCGCGACGGCCTGCGCCTCGCGCCGGAACCGCTCGCGGAAGGACTGCTCGCGGCCGAGTTCGGTGTGGAGCGTCTTGATGGCGACCTGCCGGTCGAGCGCGCTGTCGTAGGCCAGGTACACCGACGCCATGCCGCCCTCGCCGAGAAGGTCGCGCAGCTGGTACCGGCCGCCCGCGACCGAACCGCCCGCATAGCGGCCCTGTGCGCCGTCCTGGCTCATCTGTGCTTCCCCCTACGCGCGCGTGGCGGCGTTGATCCGGATTTTCCTGGCCAAGTCTGCCCGAGGGCAGTGACACGTCAAGCCGGGTGCCCGTTCCGTGACCCTGCGCACAGGAACCGTTTCCTCGGCGGCGGATGAAAGCGTCGAATTTGCACAGGTGTACGCGGGCGGGGTTGGATGGCCGGTCCATCTCGGACCGTGATGTCGTACGGAGCCTGTAGCGTGACGACTGGACACGGCACGACAGACGACGGCGAGGACTGATGGCACCCGAATCCGGATCAGGTGGCGGTGTGCCGGACGCGTCGGCGGAGTCCTGGGGCGTCGGCGGAGTCGTCGGCGACGGGCGCTACCGCCTGACCCACCGTCTGGGCCGCGGCGGCATGGCGGAGGTCTTCGCCGCCGAGGACGTACGGCTGGGCCGCACGGTCGCCGTGAAGCTCCTCCGCGCCGACCTCGCCGAGGACCCGGTCTCCAAGGCCCGCTTCACCCGCGAGGCGCAGTCCGTCGCCGGGCTCAACCACCACGCCATCGTCGCCGTGTACGACTCCGGCGAGGACCTCGTGGCCGGCCGGCCCGTGCCGTACATCGTGATGGAGCTGGTCGAGGGCCGCACCATCCGCGAGCTGCTGCTCAGCGCCGAGGCCCCCGGGCCCGAGCAGGCCCTCATCATCGTCTCCGGAGTCCTGGAGGCGCTGGCCTACTCGCACCAGCACGGCATCGTGCACCGCGACATCAAGCCGGCGAACGTGATCATCACGCACGGCGGCGCCGTCAAGGTCATGGACTTCGGCATCGCGCGCGCCCTGCACGGCGCGCAGTCGACGATGACCCAGACCGGCATGGTCATGGGCACCCCGCAGTACCTCTCGCCCGAGCAGGCGCTCGGCAAGGCCGTCGACCACCGCTCCGACCTGTACGCGACGGGCTGCCTCCTCTACGAACTGCTCGCGCTGCGGCCCCCGTTCACCGGTGAGACCCCGCTGTCCGTCGTGTACCAGCACGTCCAGGACGCGCCGATCCCGCCGTCCGACGTGGCGCAGGGCGCGCCGCCGGAGCTCGACGGCCTGGTGATGCGTTCGCTCGCGAAGGAGCCGGACGACCGGTTCCAGAGCGCCGAGGAGATGCGCGGCCTCATCCAGTACGGCCTGCAGATGCTCCAGCAGCAGGGCGGCCACACCGGCACGTGGAACACCGGGCCGGTCGAGATGCACGAGGGCGGGCACACCCCGGTCGGCGGCATGGCCGCGACGGCCGCCATGGGGCACCCCATGCACGGCGAGACCGCGCAGGGCCCGCTCCTGCCGCCGGTCAACCCGAACGACGGCGGATACAGCGGTGGATACGGCGGCGGTACGGGCGGCTCCGGCGGCTACGTCCAGGACGGGTCCTACGGCCCGCAGGGCCGTGGTGGCGGCGGCCGCGGCAAGGTGTGGCTGTTCGCGGCGCTCGCGCTGATCGCCGTCGTCGCCGGAGTCGTCTTCGCGCTCGACAAGGCGGGCGGGAAGGGCGGGGAGAAGGGCGTCATCACGCCCACCGTCAGCAAGTCCCCCTCGACGGTCTCCGAGGAGCCCACGCCTTCGCAGGAGACCACCGCGGAGCCGTCACAGGACCCGGGCAGGACGGACGGCGGCCAGACCCAGAACCCGTGGCCGCCGGAGACGTCGTACCAGCCGACGGATCCCGCGACGACGCCGCCGCCGCAGGAGCCGACGGAGCCGACGACCACCCCGCCCACCACGTCCACGGGCACGCCGACGCCGACGGACACGCCGACGGGCGGCGAGACGACCGGGGGCGAGCCGACCGGGGGCGAGACGACCGGCGGCGGCGAGCCGACGGGCGGCAACGGCAACCCGGGCACGACCCCGCCGTCCGACGCGGAAACGGGCTGACGAACCCGGCGACCGGGCGGCGCCATCCGCTCCGGCCGTGACACTGCCTGCCCGCGCACGCGCCCGCGCACGTACGACGCGGCGCCGCGCCCTCACGCCGTGACGACGCGGCGCCGTCAGCCCCAGTCGCAGGCGCGGCGTCCGCCGGTCACGCCGTGAAGGCGTCGTGGACCGCCGCGTATTCGTGGGTCCACCAGACCGCCAGGGCCGACACCGCGGGGAACTGCGGATCGGCCCTTCGGTCGTGGAGCCGGTAGCGCCAGTGCAGGGTCCAGAAGTCGTTGAGCCGCTCCCACCACACCCGGTGGGCCGCCGCCGCCAGCTCGGCGCGGTCCGCGCCGGTCGCCCGGCGGTACGCGCGCGCGTAGGCCCGCACCTTCTCCAGGGCCAGCTCACCGCCCGGCCGTACGAAGAAGATGGCGGCGGCCCTGACCGCCTCCTCGGCCCTCGGCCGGACCGCGAGCCGGTCCCAGTCGACGATGGCGGCGGGCTCCGCGCCCCGGTAGAGCAGGTTCAGCGGGTGGAAGTCGCCGTGCACCCAGCCGGCGGCCGCCGCGGGCGGCGGGCGGTGGTGGGCGTGCTGGGCGAGCAGTCGGCGCCGCTCCCTGAGCCGGTGCTCGGCGAGCGCGTCGAAGCTGTCACGGGGGCGGTGTGCGCGGGCGAGGCGGATCAGTTCGTCGATGGCGCGGAAGGTGTCCTGGAGGTCGGCGCTCGCGCAGACGTCTCCGGCGGCGGTGCCGGACGGCCCGGACGGTCCCGCCTGCGATTCCATGACCCGGTCGAGGGCGGTGTGGACCTGCCCGAGGAGGGTGCCGAGGCGCCGGGAGCAGCCGGTGGAGAGCTGGGTGCCGTCGCGGTGGCGGCCGTCGATCCAGGGGTGCAGGGCGTAGCAGTGGCCGCCGATGACGGCGACCGTGCGGCCGGTGGCGTCGGGCAGCGGCGGGGCGACGGGCAGGCCGAGGGCGTGCAGCCGATGGGTGGCGCGGTGCTGGCGGGTGATGGTGGCGCGGTCGGCGGTGGGGGCGTCCAGGTGCTGCTTGAGGAAGTAGGTGCCGCGGGTGGTGGAGAGTCGGAAACTCCGGTTGAGCAGGCCCTCGGCGACCGGTACGCAGGACAGCGGCTCGCCCGCGTGCCGGTGGCGGCGCAGCAGGGCCGCGACGGGCGGGGAGGGCGCGGTGGGCGCGGTGTGCCGGGTGGGCGGGGCGGTCGGCGGGGGGATCGTTTCAGATGAGCGCGGCACCCGCCAGATGTTAGATCACGCTACGTGGTGAAGGTGTCGCCGTACGGATCGGGGTGCGGGGCGGGTCACCGGGGTCTCGCTCGCGTAGTCGAGCGCGTGCACCGTCACGAACTGCGGTTCGATCCGCATGTAGACCGGCGCGAAGGCCTCGTCGTCGACCTGCTCGGGCTCGGGACCGAAGGCCGCGAGTTCCTCCCCGGTCGGCTCGACGATCTCGGCGGTGCCGGTGAACTGCACGGTCCAGAGGTGCTCGGACCCGGAGTTGAAGTTGTCCGCGCCGTACGCGACGACACTGCCGCTGCAGGCGCGGTGGTAGCCGAGTCCCCGGTGCATCCGGAGCAGGACGCGGCCGTCGACCACGATGTGCCGGGCGGGCGCGACGAACGGCATCGCCCGCATGCTCGTCGCCACCCGGCCGTACGCCACGCGGTTCAGCATCTCGATGGCGCGGATCTCGTCGGTGGACATGGTCCCCACTCTCCGGCACCGACCCGTGCCGGGAAAGGGGCCCCCGCCCCGCCTTCAGGGGGCCTTAGGTCCCGAAGCGCGCCGTCGGCTCAGTGGCGCTCCGCCTGGAGCCGCGCCACATAGGCGGCGGCCTGCGAGCGTCGCTCCATGCCCAGCTTCGACAGCAGGCTGGAGACGTAGTTCTTGATGGTCTTCTCCGCGAGGTGGAGCCGCTCGCCGATGACCCGGTTGGTGAGGCCCTCGCCGATCAGGTCCAGGATCTTGCGCTCCTGCTCCGTGAGGTTGGCGAGCTTGTCGTCCTTCTTCGGGTTGTTCCCGTCGCGCAGCCGCTCCAGGACCCGGGCCGTCGCCACCGGGTCGAGCAGCGACCTGCCGGCCGCCACGTCCCGTACGGCGTTCAGGAGTTCGTTGCCGCGGATGGCCTTGAGGACGTAGCCCGAGGCCCCCGCCATGATCGCGTCGAAGAGGGCCTCGTCGTCCGCGTACGAGGTCAGCATCAGGCATCTGATGCTCTCGTCCTGCGAACGGATCTCGCGGCACACCTCGACCCCGCTGCCGTCGGGCAGCCGGACGTCGAGCACGGCCACGTCGGGACGGGTCGCGGGGATCCTGACCAGGGCGTCCGCCGCCGTGCCGGCCTCGCCGACCACCTCGATGTCGTGCTCCACGGAGAGCAGCTCGTGGACGCCGCGCCGGACCACTTCGTGGTCGTCCAGCAGAAATACCCGGATTTTTCCTTCTTCGCGCACTCGGTCAGTCTCACATATTGGCTCTTCCCGCGCCCGGGGTGCGCGGGATAACGTGCCGGTTGTTCCGACGACGGTGTCGGGCCGTTGTCCACGCCCTGACCAGGGCGGAGTCCCCGCTTTTCTCGATTTACTTGGATATCCAAGCAAAATCGCAGGTCAGGTGGGGTTTCGCGGGAATGCCGCACTGTGGGTAACGTGCCTATGACGGCGTTCGTCGGGGCACCTGTCACGCCCGACCCCGACCGCGTCGCACCCACCCCGTGCGCAGGTACGGGCAAGGCGGAGCCGCACTGGCCCACCCGGCGAACCCGGAGGCCGGACCGACGGAGGAGCACGCACGTGACCGTGGAGAGCACTGCCGCGCGCAAGACGACGCGACGCAGCAGCGGCACCAAGCGCACCGCAAGCGCGAGCACGAGCACCACCAAGAAGACGAGCACGCGCGCCGCGTCGGGAGCGACGGAGCCCGAGCTCGTCCAGCTGCTGACGCCCGAGGGAGAGCGCGTCCAGCACCCCGATTACGACATCGACCTGAGCGCCGAGGAGCTGCGCGGCCTCTACCGCGACATGGTGCTCACCCGTCGCTTCGACGCCGAGGCCACCTCGTTGCAGCGCCAGGGCGAGCTGGGCCTGTGGGCCTCGCTGCTCGGCCAGGAGGCGGCCCAGATCGGTTCCGGCCGGGCCCTGCGGGACGACGACTACGTCTTTCCCACCTATCGCGAACACGGTGTCGCGTGGGTACGGGGAGTCGACCCGACGAACCTGCTGGGAATGTTCCGTGGTGTCAACCACGGTGGCTGGGATCCCAGCAGCAACAATTTCCACCTGTACACGATCGTTCTCGGTTCGCAGACCCTGCACGCCACCGGCTACGCCATGGGGATCGCCAAGGACGGCGCGGATTCCGCCGTGCTCGCGTACTTCGGTGACGGCGCCTCCAGCCAGGGTGACGTCAACGAGTCGTTCGTCTTCTCCGCGGTCTACAACGCCCCCGTCGTGTTCTTCTGCCAGAACAACCAGTGGGCCATTTCCGAGCCCATCGAGAAGCAGACGCGCGTCCCGCTCTACCAGCGCGCGGCCGGGTTCGGCTTCCCCGGCGTCCGGGTCGACGGCAACGACGTCCTCGCCTGCCTCGCCGTGACCCGGTCGGCCCTGGAGCGTGCCCGCCGTGGCGAGGGCCCGACGCTCATCGAGGCGTTCACGTACCGCATGGCCGCCCACACCACCTCCGACGACCCGACCCGCTACCGCCGTGACGCGGAGCGCGCGGAGTGGGAGGCCAAGGACCCGATCCTGCGCCTGAGGGCCTACCTGGAGAACGAGGGCCACGCCGACGCGGCCTTCTTCGAGGAGCTGGAGACGGAGAGCGAGGCGCTCGGCAAGAACGTCCGCGAGGTCGTCCGCGCCATGCCCGTACCGGAGCACATGGCGATCTTCGACCACACGTACGCGGACGGGCACGCGCTCGTCGACGAGGAGCGCGCGCAGTTCGCCGCCTACCAGGCGTCCTTCGCGGCCGGGGAGGGCCAGTAATCATGGCTGTTCAGAATCTTCCTCTCGCGAAGGCGCTCAACGAGTCGCTGCGCAAGGCCCTGGAGACCGACCCCAAGGTCGTCATCATGGGCCTGGACGTCGGCAAGCTCGGCGGTGTCTTCCGGATCACCGACGGCCTGCAGAAGGACTTCGGCGAGGACCGGGTCATCGACACCCCGCTCGCCGAATCCGGCATCGTCGGGACCGCGATCGGCCTCGCTCTGCGCGGCTACCGGCCGGTCGTGGAGATCCAGTTCGACGGCTTCGTCTTCCCGGCGTACGACCAGATCGTCACCCAGCTGGCGAAGATGCGGGCCCGTTCGCTCGGCACGGTGAAGATGCCGGTCGTCATCCGCATCCCGTACGGCGGCGGCATCGGTGCGGTCGAGCACCACTCCGAGTCCCCCGAGTCGCTCTTCGCGCACGTCGCGGGCCTCAAGGTCGTCACCCCGGCGAACTCCTCCGACGCCTACTGGATGCTCCAGCAGGCGATCCAGAGCGACGACCCGGTCATCTTCTTCGAGCCCAAGCGCCGCTACTGGGACAAGGGCGAGGTCGACGTCGAGGCCTTCCCCGGCGAGCTGCACAAGGCCCGGGTCGCTCGCGAGGGCACGGACCTCACCCTCGTCGCCTACGGGCCGATGGTGAAGACCTGCCTGGAGGCGGCCGCCGTCGCCGCCGAGGAGGGCAGGTCGGTCGAGGTCGTGGACCTGCGCTCCGTCTCGCCGCTCGACTTCGACACCATCCAGGCCTCGGTCGAGAAGACCCGGCGCCTGGTCGTGGTCCACGAGGCGCCCGTCTTCTTCGGGTCCGGCGCCGAGATCGCCGCCCGGATCACCGAGCGGTGCTTCTACCACCTGGAGGCCCCCGTCCTGCGGGTCGGCGGCTACCACGCGCCGTACCCGCCGGCGCGCCTGGAGGAGGAGTACCTGCCGGGTCTCGATCGCGTGCTCGACGCCGTCGACCGCTCGCTGGCGTACTGAGGAGAGCACCGTGACGATCCGCGAATTCAAGATGCCCGACGTGGGCGAGGGCCTCACCGAGGCCGAGATCCTCAAGTGGTACGTCCAGCCCGGTGACACGGTCACCGACGGGCAGGTCGTGTGCGAGGTAGAGACGGCCAAGGCCGCGGTCGAGCTGCCGAGCCCCTTCGACGGCACGGTCCACGAGCTGTGCTTCCCCGAGGGGACGACGGTCGACGTCGGCCAGGTCATCATCTCTGTGAACGTCGGCGGCGGGACCGCCGAGGCCCCCGCCGCTCCGGTGGCCGAGGCCGCTCCGGCAGCCGCCGTACCCGCGCCCGCGCCGGTCGAGGAGGACGAGGAGCCGAAGGGCCGCCAGCCCGTCCTCGTCGGCTACGGCGTGGCCGCCAGCTCCACCAAGCGCCGTGCGCGCAAGGCGCCGACGGGCTCGGCCCCCGCCGCTCCGGCTCCGGCAGTGCCCGTCACCGTCTCCGTACCGGAGCAGCTCAACGGGCACGCTCCGGCCGGTGCCGGAGCCCGGCCGCTGGCCAAGCCGCCGGTCCGGAAACTCGCGAAGGACCTCGGCGTCGATCTCGCGACGGTCACTCCGACCGGCCCCGACGGCGTCATCACCCGTGAGGACGTGCACGCGGCGGCCGCTCCGGCGCCCGCGCCCGCCGTCGAGGTCCCGGCTCCGACGCCGGCCGTGGTTCCGGCTCCGGCCCAGGCTGTGGCGTCCGCGCCGCTCGTCTCGACCGACGCCCGGGAGACCCGTGTGCCCGTCAAGGGCGTACGGAAGGCCACGGCGGCGGCGATGGTCGGTTCGGCCTTCACCGCTCCGCACGTCACCGAGTTCGTGACCTTCGACATCACGCGCACGATGAAGCTGGTCGAGGAGCTCAAGTCCGACCAGGACATGGCGGGCCTGCGGGTCAATCCGCTGCTCCTGATCGCCAAGGCCGTCCTGGTCGCGGTCAAGCGCAACCCGGAGATCAACGCGGCCTGGGACGAGGCGGCGCAGGAGATCGTCCTCAAGCACTACGTGAACCTGGGTATCGCCGCGGCCACCCCGCGCGGTCTGCTCGTGCCGAACATCAAGGACGCGCACGCCCAGACCCTGCCCGAGCTCTCGGCGTCCCTGAGCGAGCTGGTCTCCACCGCCCGGGAGGGGAAGACGACCCCGGCGGCCATGCAGGGGGGCACCCTCACCATCACCAACGTCGGCGTCTTCGGCGTCGACACCGGTACGCCCATCCTCAACCCCGGCGAGTCCGCGATCCTCGCGGTCGGTGCGATCAAGCTCCAGCCGTGGGTGCACAAGGGCAAGGTGAAGCCGCGTCAGGTCACCACGCTGGCCCTCTCCTTCGACCACCGACTGGTCGACGGCGAGCTCGGCTCCAAGTTCCTGGCGGACGTCGCCGCGATCCTGGAGCAGCCGAAGCGGCTGATCACCTGGAGCTGACGCCTCGGGCTGACGCCTGGAGCTGACGCCTCGGGCTGACTCCCTGGGTGTAGTCGTAGTGCGCCGGTCCGTCCGTTTCACGTGAAACAAGGGAGCCCCGTCCACGATGTGGATGGGGCTCTCTGTTGCACCTCTGTTGTATCTATCCTGTGCGCATGCCGTCCGCCACCGCCCCCGTCAAGCAACAGCCCGCCGCCGACCGCGTGTACTCGCACGTCAAGCAGGCCGTACTCGACCGGCGGTACGAGGGAGGCACCCTCCTCACCGAAGGGGAACTCGCCCTCGCCGTCGGAGTGTCCCGGACGCCGGTCCGCGAGGCGCTGCTCAAGCTGGAGATGGAAGGGCTGCTCAAGCTCTACCCGAAGAAGGGCGCCCTCGTCCTCGCCGTCTCCGCCCAGGAGATCGCCGACGTCGTCGAGACCCGCCTCCTCGTCGAGGAGTTCGCCGTCCGCCGGGCCGTGCCCGCGCCCGCCTCCCTCGTCGCACGGCTCGAAGAGCTCCTGGAGGAGCAGAAGCGGCGCGCCGAGGCCGGGGACCTCGCCGAGGTCGCCGTCACCGACCGCTGCTTCCACGCCGAGATCGTCCGTCACGCCGGCAACCAGATACTGTCCCGCCTCTACGACCAGCTCCGCGACCGTCAGTTGCGCATGGGCGTCGCCGTGATGCAGTCCCAGCCCGACCGGGTCACCAAGAACATCACCGAGCACGCCGAGATCCTCGACCGGATCAAGGCCGGAGACGTGGAGGGCGCCGCTCGCTGCGTCCGTCAGCACCTCACCTGGGTCAAGGTCCTGGTCCGCGGTGAGGACCGGTGAGCGGCGACAGCCGGAAGGGCCGTGACATCGGGAACGGCCGTGGCGGCGGGAAGGGCCGTGGCAGCCGCGACGGGTCCGGGTCTGCCCGCACCCTCCCCGGAGACCCGCCCGGCGGCCGCCGCGCCGCCCTCGTCTGGGGCGTCGGCGTCGCTGTCTACTTCGTCGCCGTCATCTTCCGCACGTCCCTCGGCGTCGCCGGACTCGACGCCGCAGACCGCTTCGACGTCAACGCCTCCGCGCTCTCCACCTTCTCCATAGTCCAGCTGCTCGTCTACGCGGGCATGCAGATACCCGTCGGCCTCATGGTCGACCGGCTCGGCACCAAGAAGGTCCTCACCCTCGGCGTCGTCCTGTTCACCCTCGGCCAGCTGGGCTTCGCGCTCTCGCCCTCGTACGGCACGGCGCTCGCCGCCCGCGCCCTCCTGGGCTGCGGCGACGCCATGACCTTCATCAGCGTCCTGCGGCTCGGCGCCCACTGGTTCCCGGCCCGCCGCGGTCCGCTCATCGGCCAGGTCGCCGCCCTCTTCGGCATGGCGGGGAACCTCGTCTCCACCGTCCTCATCGCCCGCGCCCTGCACGGCCTCGGCTGGACGACGACCTTCGTCGGCAGCTCCCTCGCCGGGGTCCTCGTCCTCGTCCTGCTGCTGCTCTTCCTCAAGGACCACCCCGAGGGGTACGAACCCCAGCCCTCCCCCCTGCTCTCGGCTGCGCTCGAGCAGGGGGCACCCCCGTCCCACGCGGGCGCCGCCTTCGTCCGCCGCCAGATCGCCGAGTCCTGGCGGGAACCCGGCACGCGCCTCGGCATGTGGGTGCACTTCACCACCCAGTTCCCCGCGATGGTCTTCCTGCTGCTCTGGGGACTGCCCTACCTCGTCGAGGCGCAGGGCCTCTCCCGGTCGGCTGCCGGGGGACTGCTCACCCTGGTCGTCCTGTCGAACATGGCCGTCGGCCTCGCGTACGGGCAGATCATCGCCCGTCACCACGGGGCCCGCGCCCCGCTCGCCCTCGGCACGGTCGCCGGCACCGCCCTGATGTGGGGCGCCACCCTCGCGTACCCCGGCCAACACGCGCCGATGTGGCTGCTCGTCACCCTCTGCCTGGTCCTCGGCGCCTGCGGACCGGCCTCGATGATCGGCTTCGACTTCGCCCGCCCGGCGAACCCGCCGGGGCGCCAGGGCACCGCGTCCGGCATCGTCAACATGGGCGGGTTCGTGGCGTCGATGACGACGCTCCTCGCCGTCGGCGTGCTCCTCGACGCGACCGGCGACAACTACCGGATCGCGTTCTCGTCCGTCTTCGTCCTGGAGGCCCTCGGCGTCGTCCAGATCCTGCGCCTCAAGGCCCGTACCCACCGCAGGGAACGCGAACGGCTGGTCGTCAGCCGTGTGGAGGCGGTGCACGTCCCCGTCTGAGTCCTCAGCGGGGCGTCACCGCGATGTTGGCGAGGATCGCCCGCGCCAGCTCCTCGTCGCCCTCCACCTTGACCCGGTCGGCCGCGTCGGCCGGCCGGATCCGGCCGCAGGCGAGACGCACGAACGTCTCCCAGTCCGTGGCCAGCGTCACCGCGGGACCCAGCGACGGCGCTCCGTCGATCGAACCGCGGCCGTCCGCGTCGACCCGGACCGTCCGCAGGAACTCCACCGGACCGCTCACGTCCAGGACCACCGCTGAGGACGCCGGCGCGCCCGCGTCCTTGGCGACCACCTTCGGCAGCGCCTCCAGGAGCACGTCACGCGTCACGTGCGCTCCCGCGGAGTCCAGGTTGCCCGGCACCCCGAGCGCCGTCCGCAGGTCCTGCTCGTGCACCCACACGTCGAAGGCACGCATCCGGTAAGCCAGTTCCAGGGACTGCTCCGCACCCAGGGGCGCGCGGATCAGGTGCTCGGGGGAGCGGTTCTCGTTGCGGAGCTGCCGGGCCCGGCGGATCAGGATGTACTCCAGCTCCGAGGTCATCTCCGGCGCGGTGTGGTGCCGTCGCACATCGACCTGCACCTCCATGTACCGCGCGAAGTCGGTGCGTACGTGGTACAGGTCGCGCGGCAGGGAGTGGATCGGCCGCGGGTCGCCGAGCATCTCCGTCTCCATGCCGATCACATGGGACACGATGTCCCGGACGGACCAGCCCGGGCACGGTGTCGGCCGGTTCCACTCGCCCTCCACGAGCGGCTGCACCAGCTCGGCTATCGCCTCGATGGAATGGGTCCAGGCGTCGGCGTAGTTCTGGAGGCTGGGATGGACGGTCACGGGACCCCTCGGCGGTTCTTCGGTGCGCGGGCTGAAAACACGACTGGGTGGGAGGCTCGGACGCTAAGTTACGCTGCCCGAAGGCACCCCGGCAGTGCTTTCGTGTGACGATCGTAGGCCGGTGTTGACGGCTCGAATGCCAGGACGGTGGTAGTGTGCGCGCCTCGCTGATCCAGATCGCGGTAGACCCGGACGAACCGGTCGACGCCCGCCGCGCCCGCGTGGCGCGCCTCGTACGGGAGGAGGCCGGCCGCGCCGACCTCGTCGTCCTGCCGGAACTGTGGCCCATGGGCGCCTTCGCCTACGAGTCGTTCGCCGCCGAGTCCGAGCCGCTGAACGGCCCCACGCACCGGGCGATGGCGGCCGCCGCGCGTGACGCGGGGGTCTGGCTGCACGCCGGTTCCTTCGTCGAGGCGGAGGGCGGCGCCCTCTACAACACCTCGCTGGTCCTCTCCCCCGACGGCGAACTCGCCGCCTCCTACCGGAAGATCCACCGCTTCGGCTTCGACAGGGGCGAGGCGGTGATGATGGCGGCCGGGGAGGACCTCGTCACCGTCGACCTGCCGCACCTCACCGTCGGCGTCGGCACCTGCTACGACCTGCGCTTCCCGGAGCTCTTCCGCGGGCTCGTCGACGCCGGCGCCCAGGCCTTCGTCGTCCCGGCCGGCTGGCCGGCCCGCCGCCGCGCCCACTGGACCCTTCTCGCCCAGGCGCGTGCCGTCGAGAACCAGGCGTACGTCCTGGCCTGCGGGACGGCGGGTACCCACGCGGGTGTCGAGCAGGCCGGCCACTCGATCGTCGTCGACCCCTGGGGCGAGGTCCTCGCGGAGGCGGGCCCCGAAGAGGAGATCCTCCGGGTCGACCTCGACCCGGCGAAGGTCACCACGACCCGCGAACAGTTCCCGGCCCTGAAGGACCGGGTCCTGGGCGTCACCCCGCCGAAGAGGCCTTGAGGAACTGGGGGCCCGAGGGCCTGAGGCCCTGAGGCCCTGAGGCCCTGGGCCCCGGCAGCGGCCTGAGGCCCTGGGCCCGGGTAGCCGCCTGGGGCCGGGGGCCCGGGCCCCCGACGCCCTCCGCTCCCGGCGCCCCGGCGGCCCACCGCTCCCCTCCCGCTCAGCCCTGCCCCGGCGCCTCCGCTCGTGTGATCTCCGTGGCGTCCGGGAGCAGGCCGGTCAGTTCCTGCCAGATCCGCTTCGGCGCGACGCGGCGCAGCCGGAACGGGCTGTCCGCGCTCGCCCCGCCCTCCGCCAGCGGCTCGGCGGGCAGCTCCCGCAGCCAGTGGCCGAGGGGGCCGCAGTCCCAGGCGGCGACCACGCGGGCGGCCACCCCCCGTACCCCGTCCTGGCTGCCCTGCCACGCCGCGGTCATGCGCCAGTTGGAGCGCAGCTCCACGACGAGCTCCCCGAGCAGGACGGCGGTCGCGTCCGGTGCCCCCGCCGCGCGCAGGGCCTCGACGACCAGCGTCCGGTCGTCCGCGCCGGGCGTCGACGCGGCCTTCTCCAGCGCCGCGAGCCCCGCCTCCAGGACGCCCACGGTCGTCTCGACGACCTGCCCGGCGGCCTCGGCGACGCCGGACTGACGCAGGCCGACCAGGTCGGCCAGCGTCCACACCACGGTCCTCGGCTCCACGAGCCGGTACTCGGCTTCCTCCTGGCCCGGCCAGGTCTCGTGGCACACGACGTGGTCGTCGCCGATCAGCACCCCGTGGTGGAGGGTGCCCTGCCGGCCCCCCGCCTCCAGGGAGACGATCACGGACGGCTGTACGAGGGTCTGCACCAGGGGCAGCAGGAGCGTGGACAGCTCCCCGGCGCCGTTCATCAGCCCGCAGTCCCGCAGCCGCGCCTCCGCGGGCGCCATGGACTCCGGGACCGGCTGACCGGTCGCCAGCTGGGCGAGGACGAAGACCTCGTCGTCGGACAGCCGGAAACGGGATCGGGTCACGTCGAAGGAAGGCATGTGTCGCTCACTCGGGTAGGGCGGGTGGAGTTCGGAGGTGGTGGTCAGGGGATCAGTACTGGGACTCGGTCCAGAAGTGGGTCACGCGGGAGATGCCCGCCTTCACCGCGCCGAGGTGCGTCAGGGCGGAACGGTCGACGCCCGCGAAGATCAGGGCCAGCGCCAGGTCCCCGCCCTCGGCGCGCCCGGCGACCTGGACGGAGAGCCTGCGGTTCCTGCCCCGCCCGGACTCACGGACGGTGATCGTCACCCCGGGGTCCTCGTCGTCGGCCTCGCGGGTCAGGACGTAACCGTGCTTGTCGAGGGCGGCGAGCCGGTAGTGGTCGCCCGCGTACCGCATCGTCAGGGCGCGCCGGCCGAGGGTGGCGCCGAGACGGTTCCGCTCCACGTACACCATCCGGTCGCCGACCCGCAGCGTCGACCGGTTCAGGGTCGGCAGCTTCAGTCCCTCGGCGTGCATCCCGCGCGACTCGTAGGAGGCGACGGGGAGTTGCCCGCCGCGTACCTCGGAGACGATCGACTCGGGCGTGGTCCGGGGCAGGGGGCAGGTCAGCGTGATCTCCCCGAATTCCGGCGAGACGCCCTTCCAGCCCGCGCGGTAGTCGTGCCGGTTCCCCTCCTTCCACGCGTGGAGGTCGAACGGGGTGACGTTGGTGTGCATGACAGGAACTCCTCATCGGTGCGGCAGGCGCGGTGCGACGGGTGCGGTGCGACGGGTGCGGTGCGGTCCAGCAGGCTCGTCCCCCGGCCCCGCGCCGACCGGCCCCGCGTCCACCGGCCCCGCGCCGACCGGCCCGCGGCGAACGGGTCAGTCGAACGGGTTCAGCGCACCGCCCAGCTTCTTCGCCCCGCTCGCGATCCCGGACCCGACGTCGGAGGCCTTGTCGCCCACCCAGTCGCCCGCCTTCTCCAGACCCTTCCCGATGGCCTCGTGGTTGTCCCAGACCAGCGCACCGGCGTAGGCCACGCCCGTGCCGACGGCGAGCCCGAGCGTGACCGGGTTCGGGGCGACGGTGAGGGCCGTCATCGAGGCGCTGAAGGCCGTCCCGGTGAGGTCGGAGGCGAACTTCGCCGGGTCGGCCTTGATCATGTCCGTGTTGTACGTGGTGAGGTTGGCCACGCCGTACGCGGTGGCCGCGACCCCGCCGACGACCCCCGCGCCGCGCAGCCAGCCGGCCGCCTTGGCGGCGTTGGCGAGGCCGCCGTTCTGCGCGACCTTCACCAGGTTGGCCTCGGCGGTGGTCGGCATGAAGAAGGCGCCGTTGCGCAGGTGACCGCCGAGCATGGCGGCCTCGTCGGAGCCCGTGAGCGCGGTCGCCAGACCCGGCGGCACCTTGCTGAGCATGCTGCCGGGAGCTGCCCCCGCCAGCCGCATGTTGAAGTGCTTGGAGAGGAAGGTGCCGGGCGCGGTCGGGTGGACGAACGGCGGACGGATCGCCTGGGACAGCTTGTACGAGTACAGGCCGACCGACGTCAGGGCGCCCGCGAACGCGCCCGCCGTGATCGTGCCCTTGGTGAACTGCGCGACCAGTTCGGCCAGTTTCTCGTTGCCGGTGAGTTTCGCGACGCCGTCGCGCTGGAGCCGCGCGACGTAGTCGTCGAGCGTCTCGTTGTCCTTCATCTTCAGCCAGGCCAGGTTCGTCCGGTCGTCCTCGGCCTTGTCGTCGGCCGCGGCGACCTTGCCCGCGTCACCGTTGAAGCCGGTGCCGAGGGTCGCGTCGTTCTTGTTGCCGTGGCCGTCCTTGACCACGGCCTCCAGGTCCTTCTTCAGGTCCTGGTCGGCGAGGTCGAAGGCCTTGACGCAGCCGTCCAGGTGCTCGGCCCAGGCCGCCTCGGCCGCCCGGACGCTCTCGGCGCCGTCCGGGTCGTGGTGCAGCGCGGTGCGCTCCTCGGGGGTGAGCCGCTCGTAGTCGTAGGCGACCCTGCCCTGCTCGGAGACCTTCATACCGGCCTTGACGGCGTCGGCGCGGGCGCTCTCCAACTGCTTCTTCAGTTCGGTGAACTGCTCGTGGCCGTTGCGCAGCAGCGTCGCGGTGGCCCTGGCCTGCGTCTGGGCCGCCTGGTACTCGTAGCGGGTCGCCGCGAAGGTGGTGTGGGCGGCGGTCGCGGTCTCGCCCAGCCAGCTCTGCGCCGTGGTCAGCGACTGCACGGTGTCCCGGTAGCGCTCCTCGACCTTGTGCAGCTCCCCCGCCATCTCCTGCCACTTGTCGGCGGCGGTGGCGAGCTTGCCCAGGTCGGTCGTCATGATCTCGGAGTACGTCAGCACGGTCCGCCCCCTCAGTACCGGTCTATGCGGGAGGTCGGCCGGACCCCCGCGATACGGGCGCGGTTGTCGGCCTCCCGCTGCCCGAAGGAGACCGCGGTGTCACGCAGGGCGGTCTTCTCGGCGGCGAGCCGGGCGAGGAGGCTCTTGACCTGGTTGTTCCAGGTGGAGTCGACGGTCTTGAGGCCGGCGGCGGTCGCCCAGCCCTCGAAGCCGCCGACGGCGGCGGTGGTGGCGGCGTCGGCCCACGTGGCGGCCTTGCCGGTGTTCGGCTCCAGCTCGGCCTCGATCGTGTTCGCCGCGGCCTTCTTCCGTGCCGGTGCGGTGGCGAGGTGGGGCGTCCCGCCCGCCGGACCGCCGCCGCCACCCGGTGCGACCTGGTTCAATCGCGTGTCGGCGGGGGCTTGTTCCGGTGCGCCGGAGCGCATCGCGGCCCAGTCCTCGTCAAAACCCATGGTGTAGCGCCCCCATGAAAAAATGATCACCACTTTGCAGGTGCATCGTATGTTTCCGCTGAGACGCGTGGGACGCAAGGTCGGTCGGCCACCCCACCGGGGCCGGACGACGATCGCCCCCGGCGTCAGCGACGGTCGCACGCGGAGTCAGACGACGATCGCCCGCAGGGAGGCCCGTTCCGTTACCGGCCCCGGGGCGTACTCCGCCCAGGCCGCCGCCAGCCTCCGCACCGCCTCCGTCAGGACGTCGGCCGGGGCGAGGTGGTGCAGCCGGAGGTGGCGGACGCTCCCGCCGAGCGCGTCGGCCGTCGAGCCCGGCAGGACGGCCACCCCGTGGCGCAGGGCGAGCTGCGCGAAGGAGACGCCGTCGCCGTGGGGGAGCCGTACCCACAGCGTCTGGCCGCCCGTGGACGGCGCGCAGGACCAGGAGGGCAGGTGGCGGACAAGTTCGGCCCTGAGGTGGTCGTGGCCCGCCCGCACCGACGCCAGGCGGGCCGCGAGGACCGGGCCGAAGTCGTCGAGGAGACGGGTCGCGGCGAGCTGGGACGGCAGGTCGCTGCCCAGGTCGTGGAGGGCCTTGAGCCGGGCGAGACGGGCGACCAGGGACGCGGGGCCGCGCAGCCAGCCGATGCGCAGCCCGCCCCACACCGTCTTGCTCAGCGAACCGACCGCGATCACCTCGCCGTACGAGGCGAGCGGGGCCGCCGGCGGCGACGCCGTGTCGAACGCCAGGTCCGCGAGGACCTCGTCGTCCACGAGCGGCACGCCGAACGCGTTCGCCGCCTCCACGAGCCGGCGCCCGGCCAGCGGCGGGAGCACCGCCCCCGTCGGGTTCTGGAACCGCGCCATCACATAGGCCAGGGCCGGACGGTGGCGTTCCATCACCCGTACCGCCTCCGCCACGTCGGTCCCGTACGGCCCGACCGCCACCGGCAGCGGTACGGCCGCCGCCTCCCGGAACAGGTCGAGCGCCCCCGGATACGTCGGCGCCTCCACGAGCACGCCGTCCCCCGGCGCGAGCAGCAGCCGCGTGAGCAGCGAAAGCGCCTGCTGCGCGCCGGTGGTGACCAGGATCTGCGCCGGCTCGGTCGGCACCCCGCGCGCCGTGTACCGCTCGGCGACCGCCGTCCGCAGCGCCGCGAGACCGGCCGGGTGGTAGCCGAGGTCCGCGTCGGGCAGGACGAGCGAGCGGTACGCCTCCGCCAGCTCGGGCGGCGGCTGGGACGGGGCGGCGCAGGTCAGCAGGATCACGTCGTCCGGCGCCTCCAGGAGGTGCAGGAAGAGCGGATTCGACGTCTCGGTGACGCGGGGGGTGTCCGGTCGGCGGGACGCCTCCGTCCCCCCGCGCCCCTCCGGAGCCAGCGCCGCCCGCGCGACCCGGGTTCCGCTGCCCTGCCGCCGTACCAGCCGCCCCTCCTGGCGCAGCGTGTCGTAGGCGGCGACCACCGTCGTACGGCCCACGGCCAGGGCCTTCGCGAGCCGCCGGTCCGGTGGCAGAAGCGCGTCCGGCGGCAGCGCGGCCTCGTCGATCAGCCGGCGCAGCCGGGCCGCGAGCAGCAGGTACAGCGGCCCGCGCCCGGCCGACCAGCGGCCGAGGCGGGCGACCAGGTCGTCCAGGTCGAGGGACGCGTCGATTGGCTCCATCGCCGGACCAATCTGCCGGGATTGGCCCTGGGAAGGCAAGCGGCGGGTCCACAGACTGGACGCATGAGCCACGCCGACGACTCCGCAGCCACGCCCCTCCGTACCGGGGCCGTCCGCCCCGAGACCCTCGCCGTCCACCCGCCGCACGTGGAGGTCAAGGGCAGCAGGCCCCTCGGCGTCCCGCTCCACCAGGGCCACGTCTTCGCCTTCGACTCGGCCGACGCCCTCGCCACCGCCTTCACCTCGGGGGACGCCTTCCTCTACAGCCGCCTCGGAAACCCCACCGTCCGCACCCTCGAGGACGCCGTCACCCGCCTCGAAGGCGGAGCCGCCGGCCTCTCCTTCGCCTCCGGCATGGGCGCCGTCAACGCCGTCCTGCTCGGCCTGCTCTCCAGCGGCGACCACGTCGTGGCCCAGAGCTGCCTGTACGGCGGTACGTACGCGGTCCTCACCGACCTCGCCGCCCGCTGGGGCGTCGACGTCACCTACGTCTCCGGAACCGACCCGGAGGAGGTCCGGGCGGCGCTGCGCCCCACGACCCGGCTCCTCTACCTGGAGACCATCGCCAACCCGACCACCCGCGTCTCCGACCTGCCCGCGCTCGCCGCCGTCGCGGCCGGGGCCGGGGTGCCGGTCGCCGTCGACAACACCTTCGCCTCCCCGCTCCTGTGCCGCCCCCTCGACCACGGCGCCGACATCGTCGTCCACTCGGCCACCAAGTACCTGGCCGGGCACGCGGACGTCCTCGGCGGCGTCGCCGTCTTCAAGGACCACGAGCTGTACGGCAGGGTCCGCCACCACGCCGTCGAACAGGGCGCCTCCACCGACCCGTTCGCCGCCTGGCTGACCCTGCGCGGGATGCAGACCCTGTCGCTGCGCATGGAACGCCAGTGCGCGAGCGCCGCCGACCTCGCGGCCCGGCTCGCGACGCACCCCGCCGTCGCGGCCGTTCGCCACCCCGCCCTCGCGAGCCACCCGGACCGGGAGATCGCCGCGCGCCTGCTGCCCGGCGGTGGCGGCGGAGTGGTCTCGGTCGACCTCGCGGGCGGCCGGGAGGCGGGCCGCACGTTCGTCGAGGCGGTACGGCTGGCCTCGCTCAGCGTCTCCCTCGGCGATGTGAAGACCCTGGTGATGCACCCGGCCTCCACCTCCCACCACCAGCTCGACGCGGCGGCCCTCGCGGCGGCCGGGATCGGCCCCGGCACGGTCCGGATCTCGGTCGGCATCGAGCACGTCGAGGACCTGTGGACGGACCTGGAACAGGCCTTGGCGAAGGTCGGGTGACGACAGGTCACCCCAGGTGTACGTGTGATGCCACGTCAGTCCTCCCGCTCGCGCTCGGCCATCCGGATCACGCACACCGCCACGGCGACGAGGAGGGCGGCGTCCGCGTCCTCCCGGACCACGTTCACCGCGTACGTCTCCCGGACGCGGATCCACTGCCGGGAGACGTGGGCCAGGAGTTCGCCCTCGTACTCGACGGTGAACTCCCGGTCCAGGATTCGGCCGCTGACGTCCAGTTCGGTCCCCTCGACCAGCGTCACCCGGAAGTGGTTGCGCAGCAGCGAGAGCCGCTTGCGGCGGATGGTCGCCAGCGGCCGCTCGTCCCGCTCGACGGTCATGGTGTCCCGCAGGCTGAACATCTTCTGCCGCAGCGTGATCAGGACCTGCCCGTCGGGGTCCTTCAGCTCCAGCGTGTCGCGCAGCCGCAGCGCCTTGCCGTCGACGAGGAAGGCGTGGCGACCCTGCTCGTCCTCGATCCAGTAGTCGTCACCGATCGCGAAGATCTTGTCCCGTACGAGATATTTCACGGCGGTATGACTGCCCGGACGAGCGGCGGTTCTCACCTGAAGTAGCGGGTGAACGCGTCCGGGGTCGCCCCCAGCGTCGCGCCGAACGGCGAGTCGAGCTGGTGGATCAGCAGCACCGTGAACGCGATGAACCCCGCCAGACCCATCACCATCACCACATGGGTCGTGCTCCTCCTGATCCCGAAGAGGAACATGAACGCGAGCGTCAGCGTGCCCCCGATGAGCAGTCCCGCCCACAGCACCGGGGACAGCCGCTCCTGCGCCGCCGCCTCCCGCCCGCGCCGCGCGTCGTCGACGTAGCCGAGCTGGGCGAGGACCTCCTGGGCGGCGATCTGCTGCGGCACCTTCGCGGAGTCCTGCACCTCACCGGCCCGCCGCACCTGTTCCAGGAGCCGCCAGCCGGCCATGTCAAGCGGCTCGCGGGCCGCCATCACCGGCCACTCGACGTCGACGACGTGCCCGGCGTACGTCCGGGCCGCCTCGCGCAGCGGCTGCCGCTGGTCTGCGGGGAGCGCGTCCGCGAGCAGATACATCTGGTGCAGGGCGCTCGCCTCGGCCTGGACGTGGTCGGCCGCGGAGGAGCGGGTGTCCCAGACGGAGACGAGACAGAGGCCTAGGACGACGGCGTAGAGCACCGACACCATCATGGCGATGTACTCGGCGACGTCCTCGCGCGGCTCCTCGTCCTCTCCGACGGGGAAGAGCCTGGTCTTGGCGACGACGGCGAGGGCGGCGGCGACCGCGACACCGAGGACGACGACGAGCGTTTCGAGCAGGGCCATGGTCAGCTTCTCCGGTTGCCGAGGAGGGCGGCCGCGACGGCCGCCGGGATCAGGAGCAGCAGCAGCATCGTCACGACGCCGAACTCACCGGCCTCCCGCCCCCGCCGCCGCAGCCGCCCGAGGAACCCCTCGGAGTCGAGAGCGGCGGCGCGGCGGGCGGCGGGAGGACTGACGACGCCGCCGACCCCTGTGCCGGCGGTGACCCCGACCCCGGAGCCGGGGTCGGTCCCGGTGCCGTCCCCGCTCCCGGGCGGCCCGATGGGCAGGAGCGGGGGTACGGCGGCGGGGGGAACGGCTCCCGGGAGTACGCCCGCCGGGGGCAAGCCCGCGGCGGCGAGGGCACCCGGAGGCACGCCCGCCCCGCCGGGTGCGGCGGCCCCGGGCGCACCGGCTCCGGGCAGGGCTGCCCCGGGCGCGGCTGCCCCCGGCGCACCGGCTCCGGGCGCGGCTGCCCCCGGTAGGGCCGCTCCCGCAGCGGCGGCGGCCGCAGCTGCCGCCGCCGCTCCAGGCCCGGCTTCCGCCGCCGCGGGAGCTCCCGGTACGGCCGCCGCGGCAGCTCCCGGTACGGCCGCCGCGGCCCCGGGAGCCGCCCCGGCCCCGGGTACCGGCGCGCCAAGCACACCCGGCGCCGCACCCGCTCCCCGTACGGAATCCCCCACGGGCCCCCATAGGGACCCTCCGACCGCCCCGGGGGCCGTCCCCCCTACCGTCCCGCCGGAGGAAACACCCCCCGATCCCCCCACCGACCCCCCGGGTCCCACCACCGTGAACACGGCCGACGACCGGGCGACGAGCATCGGCGCGGCCACCCGGGCGCCGCCCGGCCCGTAGGTGGTCACCCGGTCGCTCCCCGAGGCGACCCCCGTACTCCGGTGGGTGCCAGGGGGCCGCCGTACGGTGGCCGTGCAGTGGGCCGAGGCGCCGGGGGCGAGCCGGGGAACGGTGCCGGGATGTCCCGCGCAGTCCACGGAGCCGTCGCGCAGACCGAGGGCGGTGTCCCGCACCCGTACCGCCTGGAGGGGCCGGTTGCCGTGGTTGGTCACGGTGTACGTGACGGTGGCCGTGCCCCGCCCCACGGCCAGCCCCGAACCGCTCCCCACACCCCGGCCCGAACCACTCCCCACACTCCGCCCCGCCGTGCTCCCGCCCCCGACCGTCACCCGCTCGGTGAGACCGAGGCTTCCGGCGATCCCGGTGTATCCGGCGCCCGCGGTCGCGGTGAGCCGCTTCCGGAGGGACGGGACGGTGCCCTCCGCGTGCACGGTGCCCCGGTGCAGCCCCGGCGCCGCGCGGAATCCGGCGACGCACTCCACCTCCCCGAGCGCGGGCAGCGGCCCCGCCGGGCAGCGCACGGACCCGGCCGGGACCTCGGGGTCGACGACCCGTACCCCGTACAGGTGCGCCTCGCCGCGGTTCACGAGGCGGTACCGCTTCACGGCGTCCGTGCCGGCCCGGACGGCGGGTGGCCGCTGCCGGCTGTCGCCGCGACCGTTCACGGTCACGGTGAGCCGCAGGGCCCCGTCCCCGACGCCGCCGGCCCGTGCGAGGTTCGCGGGGAGGGCCAGGGGTACGACGGGCACCAGGACGAGCAGCACCACCAGGAGCCCCCCGCTCACCCGATGGCGGTAATAATCCGATGACCTGACCAAACGTTCCGCCATGCCCGCCATGCTCGCCAGGCACCGCCCCCACCCGGCCCCCGGACACGCACCCCCGCCCCACCCGGCCCTCACTTTCCACCCGTACGGCACCCTTGAGACATGAACGACTCCGCGCCCGCGCCCGGGCCCCGCCGACGTGCCCGTGTCCGCGCCCCCGAGCTGATCGGCAAGGGCGGCTGGCTGAACACGGGAGGAGACGACCTGACCCTCGCCGGCCTGCGAGGAAAGATCGTGCTGCTCGATTTCTGGATTTCATGAACCAATGTGAGCACTCCTCGCTAGCGTTGGGCGCGTGCACCAACACACCACTGCTGACCTGTACTTGCGCCTGTCCCTGGACCGGGAGGGCAAGACCGCGATCGACCGCCAGGAAGCCGACTGTCGCGCATGGGCGGAGCGCAACGGACTGACCGTCCGCAAGGTCCACATCGACCGTGGACGTTCCGGTTACAAGAGCGTCAGCCGCAAGGGATTCGATGCGGCGATCACAGCAGCCACGGCCGGCGTCGTGGGCGTTCTGATCGTCTGGAAGCTCGACCGCCTGTCCCGCAAGGGCATCGGCGAGGTCGGCAAGGCACTGGACGACATAGGCCGGGTCGGCGGACGCCTGGTCTCCGTCATGGACGGCCTCGACACGAAGAACGACAACGCCCGGGTCACCATCGCGATGCTGGCGGAACTGGCGCGCAATGAGTCCCGCAACCTTGGGATGCGCGTCGGCAACGCAAAGCGGTATTTGCGCCAGCGGGGCCAGTGGATCGGCGGACAGCCGCCTTACGGGCTGCTGGTGGACCCGGAGGCGAAGAAGCTCGTCCACGACCCCGAGACCGCCGTCTACGCCCGCCTGATCGCCGACGAGGCGCTGTCCGGGAAGGCCCTCGTCCACATCGCCCGGCTGCTGAACGAGCACGGGGTGGAGTCCGCCCGTGGGGGCGAGTGGAACTCGTCCAGCGTCATGCAACTCCTTCGTTCACCGGCCTTCGCCGGTCTCATGCCGCAGACCGAGTACGAGGAGCAGCCGGACGGGACACGCAAGTACATGAACCGGGTCTCTCCCTACCGAGACCCGGAGACGCTGGAGACCGTGAGCATCGGTGAGGGGATCATCACGGTCGGGGAGCGTGAGCTCATCCTCCGCCAGCTCGAAGCGCGCACGTTTCCTCTGGCGGGGAAGCGGCACGGTCACAAGCAGGGGAAGTCGCTGCTCACCGGGATAGCACGTTGTGGGCTCTGCGGGGCCCGGATGAGCAAGGCCGGCACGTCGTACCAGTGCTCCAGCCACCGCATGGGGCGGGGATGCTCCGGTGTCTCGGCCCGTGTGGAGAGCATTGACGACTACGTGACTCGGGCGTTCCTCTCACGCCTGCCGTCCCTGGAGCCTCAGGACCCGCTGCTCGCCGTGATCGCCGATCGCTGGGTACAGAGGGAGGACCCTGAGATTTTCGCGAAGCGGGACGCGATCGAGGCGGAGATCGCGGACGAGGGGGCTCGCCTTTCGGACCTGGAGGAGGCCAGGTACGTCCGCGGCGAGTTCACCGGCGCAGACGCGATCGACCGGTACAACCGGCTCGCAGGACGACTTCGTACCCGGATCGAGGGGCTGCGCGCGGACCTACTGCGGATGCCGACCCCTTCCGTGGACATCTCTCCTCTCCTGGATGCGGGCCTGCTTCGTGAAGCTTGGGAAGCCGACGATGCGGCCGGAAGACGTGAACGCCTCGGCCTCGCAATCGATCGAGTGGAAGTCCGGCGAGGCAGGGTGGGCGTGAGGTTCGACGGCGACGAGCGCTGCCGGATCGTCTGGGCGACGAGAGACGGTGCTGGGGAGGAGTCAGCGGGTGACGAAGTGACGGAATGACGGTCGAAGTCCATTACCTCCTTAAGAGATGTTCTGAGTCTCTATGGATGGAATAGAACTAAACGTCATTCCGTCACTTCGTCACTGGGGCCGCCCAAGGGTCGGTGCGAAGTTGCGCTGTGGTCACCGTCCCGGCCCCGGCCTCAGCTCGGAACGCGCACGCTGGGTGTGGCGCCGTTTTTCGAGCCCATCATGGCTCTGACCAGCGCATATCGACCGCCGAAGGCGCGAGAGCGGCACAGTTAACGCCCTGCAAAGCCTGCCAAAGGCCCCACGTAGCTGCCCGGCGGGCGGTGGAACACCATGAGCCCCCGTGCTCGTCGGCCCTGATGGGGGCGGTGGGTGCGGGGGCTTTCGTCCGTTCGATGACAGCCCAAGCGCCTGACCTGAAGGCCCTCTTGCGCGGCTCAGCCTCAACGGTGAGGCTCGTGCACGCTGGTGCAACCCACTCGACGGCGGGAGCGACCATGACCCTAAAGTTCCTCGGCATCATCCCCAATACGCCGACTGACGAGTCCCCGACGATCTGGCTCCACGAGGAGACCGGCGACCTTCTGATCCAGTCGTACAAGGCGACCGAGGACGAAGTGAGGGCGTGCCAGGAGATCGGTTCGATCCCGGGTCATTCCACGGACGTGCCGGACCACGAGACGATCATCCGGCTGCCCGCGGTGATGCTGAAGTACATCCCCTGCCCGGATGACAACTGAGAGGTAGGACGTGCAGCCACCCGCCCGTCATGCACTGGCACGAGCACAGCACTCGGCGGTGCACCTTGAGTTGCGTGACAGCTACATGCTCGATGACCCCGAGTTCATCGCGTGGCAGCGGGGGAAGCGCCTCGATCCCGCTGACCGGTCTTTGTGGTGGGGCGGCTGGCACGACGCGGTGAAGGAGGCGACGGCTCGCGGGGTCGTGGTCCGTCGGGTCCGGATCGTGTCGGAGCCGATCAGCGACTACGTGCGGTACGAGTACGACTGTACGTTCACAAACATCGCGGCGGGTGAGCTGGTCCGGTGGCTGCCCCGGCGGCAGACCACGGACTTGGCCTTGCCGGGTACCGATTTCTGGCTGTTCGACAGCGCGCAGACGCTCTTCCACCACTTCACCGGGAACGGGCAGCTCGACCAGGACGGGCGGGAGTACGCGGACGACCCCGAGCGGGTGAAGCTGTGCGCCGGCGCCTTCGAGGCAGCTTGGCAACGGGCCGTTCCACACGAGGAGTACCGACCGCGCTGAGCTGTCACCCACCATGGCCGTCTCACCCTCATCAAGCGCACAGCAGGCCCGGCAGGCTCTGGCGAATCGACTCGCTGAGCTGTGCCGGGATGCCGGCCTCACCGGACGGGACATCGCCCGTTTGTGCTCCTGGCATCCGTCCAAGTCGTCACGGATCATGAACGCCCGTACGCCTCCGTCTGCTGATGACATCCGGGCGTGGTGCCGGGCGTGTGGCTCGGAAGATCAGACGGAAGATCTGTTGGCCTCGCTGCGTACCGCCGAAGGCATGTGGGTCGGGTGGCGGCGAATGGAGCGCGCCGGGCTCAAGCAGGCCCAAGAAGCCCGTCTCCCGCTCTTCGAGCGAACCCGCCGGTTCCGCGCGTACTCCTCGTGGTTCGTTCCGGGCCTGATCCAGACCTACGGCTACACGGAAGCCGTCTTGCGCGCGGTCCAGCGCAGACGGGTCGAAGTCGACGACGTTGCCGATGCGGTCGCCGTCCGCATGGAGCGTCAGCGCGTGCTCTACAAGGGTGATCGGCGGTTCGCGTTCCTGATTGAGGAATCGGTCTTGCGGAACGGGCTCGGAGGGGCGGAGGTACAGGAGGAACAGCTCCGCCGCCTCCTCACGGTCGGCTCTTTGCCCAGTGTCAGCCTGGGCGTGGTCCCCACGTGTACTGAGCGATCGCGGATGCCGGTGGAGGGGTTCTGGATCTTCGACACCGCGCAGGTCAACGTCGAGTTGGTCTCGGGCTACCTCACGCTGACCCAGCCCAGTGAGGTTGCCGCTTACGCGGACACGTTCCGGGAACTTGCTGACATGGCGGTCTACGGAGCGAAGGCCCGAGCGCTGATCACGAGCGTCATCCAGACCCTGCGGTGATAGCCGTGCAACCTCATGCAATCTCATGGGAAGTGCGACCTCGGCGTTCCTAGCGTGGTCACCATGCGGACGACACGAGATCGGGCCGTGAAGCCGATCACCTATGCGCAGCCCCCGGTGGAGCTGCCGCTGCGAACGGATCCGGAGCCCGTACCGGCAGCCGGCTGCGGAGTCTGCGCCGCCCTGGCCGCGCAGCGCCGAGAGGCCCGCCTTGAAGGCGACGGCTCCGTGGTCAGTGACTGCAACGTGGAGCTCAGCAACCACCCGCACCCCGGGGAGTCGACGTGAGCGTGAAAGCCGTGCTGCGGTACGTGAGCTACGTCATGCGCCGCCACCCATCGGCCGAGACGACGGCAACCGCGTGGTGCCTGAACCCGGACTGCCGGTGGACCTCAGAACCGACCGGGAACGCGGACGTGTGCACCGACATGTGCATACAGCACACTGGCCGGACCGGGCATATGACCTACCTCCGAGAATTCTCGGAGGTCGCCGTGGTGGAGCGGATCCCATAGCTGCGCAGGGCAACCGCGTCGTACGGCCGTGATCCGGTGTTCATGGGCCAATGGCAAGCTTGAAACATGAACGATGCTGCCCCGGCGCCCACCCCCGCGCCCGCGCCCCGCCGTGCCCGTGTTCGTGCCCCCGAGCTGATCGGCAAGGGCGGCTGGATCAATACCGGCGGGAAGGACCTGAAGCTCGCCGATTTCCGAGGTCGCACATTGATCCTCGACTTCTGGACCTTCTGCTGCGTGAACTGCCTGCACGTCCTCGACGAGCTCCGCGAACTGGAGGAGAAGCACCGCGACACGCTCGTGATCGTCGGGGTGCACTCGCCGAAGTTCGTGCACGAGGCCGAGCACCAGGCCGTCGTCGACGCCGTCGAGCGGTACGAGGTGCACCACCCCGTACTGGACGACCCCGAGCTCGCGACCTGGAAGCAGTACGCCGTGCGCGCCTGGCCGACGCTGGTCGTGATCGACCCCGAGGGGTACGTCGTCGCCCAGCACGCCGGTGAGGGGCACGCCAACGCGATCCGGACGCTCGTCGAGGAGCTGGAGGCCGAGCACGAGGCCAAGGGGACGCTGCGGCGCGGCGACGGTCCGTACGTGCCGCCCGAGCCCGTCGCCACCGACCTGCGGTTCCCCGGCAAGGCGATCCTGCTGTCCTCGGGGAACCTCCTGGTCTCCGACACCACCCGCCACCAGCTCGTGGAGCTCGAAGCCGACGGCGAGACCGTCGTGCGCCGCATCGGCGAAGGTGTCTTCCGGGAGCCGCAGGGCCTCGCGGAGCTGCCCGACGGCAGGATCGTCGTCGCCGACACGGTGAACCACTCGCTGCGCGTCCTCGACCCCGAGACGGGCGTGATCGAGCGGGTCGCCGGCACCGGAAAGCAGTGGTGGCAGGGATCCGCCACCTCGGGTCCCGCCCTGGAGGTCGACCTGTCCTCGCCGTGGGACGTGGCCTGGTGGCAGGGCAAGGTGTGGATCGCCATGGCCGGTGTCCACCAGCTGTGGACGTACGACCCGGAGAGCGGGACCGTCGAGGTCGCGGCCGGGACGACGAACGAGGGGCTCGTCGACGGGCCCGCCGCCGAGGCCTGGTTCGCGCAGCCCTCGGGGCTCTCGGCCACCGAGGACCGGCTGTGGATCGCCGACTCCGAGACCAGCTCCCTGCGCTGGATCGACCCCGAGGGGGTCGTCCACACCGCCGTCGGCACCGGTCTCTTCGACTTCGGGCACCGCGACGGCGCCGCCGGCCAGGCCCTGCTCCAGCACCCGCTGGGCGTCACGGCCCTGCCCGACGGCTCGGTCGCCGTCAGCGACACGTACAACCACGCCCTGCGCCGCTACGACCCGGCGACCGACGAGGTCACCACCCTCGCCACCGATCTGCGCGAGCCCAGCGGCGCGGTCCTCGTCGACGGCGACATCGTGGTCGTCGAGTCCGCCCGGCACCGGCTGACCCGGCTTCGGCTCCCCGAGGAGGCCGTCCAGGTCGCCGCCGTGGCGCACCGCACCCGGCGGGAGGCCACCGAGGTCGCCCCCGGGCGGCTCCGCCTGGACGTCGTCTTCCAGGCGCCGACGGGCCAGAAGCTCGACGACCGCTACGGCCCCTCGACCCGGCTCCTGGTCTCCTCGACCCCGCCGGAGCTGCTGCTCGGCGGCGACGGCACGGGCACGGACCTCTTCCGGGACCTCGACCTGAACCCGCAGGTCACGGAGGGCGTCCTGCACGTCTCGGCGATGGCCGCGTCCTGCGACGACGACCCGGCCAACGAGTACCCGGCCTGTCACGTCCACCAGCAGGACTGGGGCGTGCCCGTGAAGATCACGGAGGCGGGCGTCTCCCGCCTCCCGCTGATCCTCGCGGGCCTGGACGGCTAGCGCCTTTCGTCGGGATCAGACTCCGCGAGCCCGGCCTGATCCCCATGAAAGGCCCTGGTCAGCCGCTCAGCGCAGCATCCCCTGGTTCCTGGACGGGCGCCCCGCGGCCCCGTCCAGGCATCCGGCCACCCATGCCGCGGGATCGTGGACGGCCCGGTCGCCGCCCATTCCCTGCCGTTCCATGAGCGCGCACTCGCCGTCGAGCAGGGCCTTCGTCCGCGTGCCGTCCACGTCGTACCCGCGGATGCGGGAGGCCTGGACGTAGCCGCCCTCGTACGCGATGTCCGTGCCCCACGGGGGCCGGTCGTGGTACGCGTCGATGAGCAGCCCCGCCCCCGTCAGGACCAGGAGCAGGGAGCCGACGGCGTACGGGACGAACTGGCGCGGGGGAGGCCCCTCATGACGGTGCATGGGGTGACGGTGTCAGGCGGGGCCTTTCGCGGATGTTTCGCTCGTGGTGCCGTCCGGCAGTCGGGGTTCAGCCCTCCAGGAAGGCGACCAGGGCGTTCGCGAGGAGGTACGGGTCGTCGGCGCCGCAGAGTTCGCGGGCGCTGTGCATGGAGAGGATCGCGACGCCGATGTCGACGGTCTTGATGCCGTGACGGGCGGCCGTGATCGGGCCGATGGTGGTGCCGCAGGGCATGTCGTTGTTGGAGACGAACGACTGCCAGGGCACGCCCGCGCGCTCGCAGGCGGCGGCGAACAGGGCGCGCCCGCCGCCGTCGGTCGCGTACCGCTGGTTGACGTTCACCTTGAGGATCGGGCCGCCGTTGACGCGCGGGTGGTGCGTCGGGTCGTGGCGCTCGCCGTAGTTGGGGTGGACGGCGTGGCCGGTGTCGGAGGACAGGCAGACGGTGCCGGCGAAGGCCCGCGCCCGGTCCTCGTAGGACCCGCCGCGGGCGTAGACGGAGCGTTCCAGGACGTTGCCGAGCAGGGGGCCCTGGGCGCCGGTGTCGGCCTCGGAACCGTTCTCCTCGTGGTCGAAGGCGGCGAGGACCGGGATGTACGGGAGGTCGTCGCGGCCGGCGAGGGAGGCGAGCGCGGCGACGGCCGCGTGGACGGAGAGCAGGTTGTCCATGCGGGGTCCGGCCAGGAGCTCGCGGTCGCGGCCGAGGTAGGCGGGCGCTTCGACGGGGTGGACCATCAGGTCCCAGCCGCTGACGTCCTCGGCGTCGACGCCGGCCTCGTCGGCGAGGAAGGAGATCAGGTCGCCCTCGTGGACGTCGCCGATGCCCCAGACGGGCTGCATGTGGCGCTGGCGCTCCAGCTTGAGGCCGTCGTTGGCCCCTCGGTCGAGGTGGATGGCGAGCTGCGGGACGCGCAGCAGGGGCCGGCCGACGTCGACGAGGTGATGACTGCCGTCACGGAGGGTGAGGCGTCCGGCGAGGCCGAGGTCGCGGTCCAGCCAGGTGTTGAGGAGGGCGCCGCCGTAGATCTCGACGGCGACCTGTCGCCAGCCGTGCGCGCCCATGTCGGGCCGCGGCTTGACGCGCAGGTTGGGGGAGTCGGTGTGGGCGCCGACGATGCGGTACGGGGTGTGGGGGGCGGCGCCCTCCGGCACGTACCAGGCGATGATCGCCCCGCCGCGGACGACGTACTTCCCGCCGTGCCCCGCCGGCTCGCCCGTCGGTGTAGCAGCGTCCCATGCGGCGGTCTCCTCGACCTGCCGGAACCCGGCCGCCTCAAGGCGTGAGGCGACGCTCGCGACCGCGTGGTACGGCGAGGGGGACGCCATCAGGAAGGCCATGAGGTCGTCGGTGTGACCGCGGTCGAAGGGGCCGGCGGCGGGACGGGAAGCTGCGCTGCTCATGGCCCAACCTTACGCAGCGGGGCCGCGCCGGAGCCGCTGGGGACCTGCTCGACGGGCACGTCACGCGTGAGACGGTCCGACCGGGCCGGGGACCCCGCGAGCGGGACCCGCGCCGTCCGTCGCCGACACGACGGGGACCTCGCGGGCGCGACCCGCGCCGCCCCGGTCCGCCCGCGTCCCCCCGGAGGCGAACCGAGCCCGGAAAGTCGGCAGGCGAGCACGGTCGGGACTGTGAGCCCGGCCTGAGCACCCCGGGGGCGAACCGAGCCCCAAAAAACACAGAACGGCCCGCCCCCCTCCCCGGGGACGGGCCGTTCCCTGCAGGACGTGGGCGCGGGTTAGAACGCGGCCTCGTCCAGGTCCATCAGCGAGCCGTCGACGGCCTCGGCGAGGGCGCGCTCGGCGGTGACGCCGGGCAGGACGTTGGCGGCGAAGAACTTCGCGGCCGCGATCTTGCCCTGGTAGAAGGCGACATCCTTGCCGGTGGCCCCGGCGGCCAGCTTCTCGGCGGCGACGGCCGCTCCGCGCAGCAGCAGGTAGCCGACGACGACGTCGCCGGAGGCGAGGAGCAGGCGGGTGGTGTTGAGGCCGACCTTGTAGATGTTCTTGACGTCCTCGCCGGTGGCGGTGAGGTCGGTGATCATCGTGCCGACGATGCCTTCGAGGTCGACGGCGGCCTTGGCGAGCGAGTCGCGGGCGTCGGCGAGGTCGTCGCCGCCGGTGCCGACGGCGAGGAACTTCTTGATCTCCTCGGACAGCGCGTTCAGGGAGGCGCCCTGGTCGCGGACGATCTTCCGGAAGAAGAAGTCCTGGCCCTGGATGGCGGTGGTGCCCTCGTACAGGGTGTCGATCTTGGCGTCCCGGATGTACTGCTCGATCGGGTACTCCTGGAGGAAGCCGGAGCCGCCGAAGGTCTGGAGCGACTGCGCGAGCTGCTCGTAGCCCTTCTCGGAGCCGTATCCCTTGACGATCGGGAGCAGCAGGTCGTTGAGGCCGTGCAGGGCCTTGGAGTCCTCGCCGGCCGCTTCCTTGATCGCGATCTCGTCCTGCACGGAGGCCGTGTAGAGGACGAGGGAGCGCATGCCCTCGGCGTACGCCTTCTGCGTCATGAGCGAGCGGCGGACGTCGGGGTGGTGGGTGATGGTGACCTTGGGCGCGGCCTTGTCCATGAAGTTGGCCAGGTCGGTGCCCTGGACGCGCTCCTTGGCGTACTCCAGGGCGTTGAGGTAGCCCGTGGAGAGGGTGGAGATCGCCTTCGTGCCGACCATCATGCGGGCGAACTCGATGATGAGGAACATCTGGCGGATGCCGTCGTGCTTGTCGCCGATGAGCCAGCCCTTGGCGGGGTGCTGGTCGCCGAAGGTCATCTCGCACGTGTTGGAGGCCTTCAGGCCCATCTTGTGCTCGACGTTGGTCGCGTAGACGCCGTTGCGCGCGCCGAGCTCGCCGGTCTCCCAGTCGAACTCGTACTTGGGGACGAGGAAGAGGGAGAGGCCCTTGGTGCCGGGGCCGGCGCCTTCGGGGCGGGCGAGGACGTAGTGGAGGATGTTCTCCTCCATGTCGTGCTCACCGGAGGTGATGAAGCGCTTGACGCCCTCGATGTGCCAGGAGCCGTCCTCCTGCTGGGTGGCCTTGGTGCGGCCGGCCCCGACGTCCGAGCCCGCGTCGGGCTCGGTGAGGACCATGGTGGAGCCCCAGCGGCGGTCGACGGCGATCTGCGCGGCCTTCTTCTGCTGCTCGTTGCCCTCGGTGTAGAGGATGCCGGCGAAGGCGGGGCCGGAGGAGTACATCCAGACGGCCGGGTTCGAGCCGAGGAGCAGCTCCGCGTAGGCCCAGATCAGGGAGCGGGGGGAGACGGTGCCGCCGATCTCCTCGGGGATGCCGAGGCGCCAGTACTCGGACTCCATGAAGGCGTTGTACGACTTCTTGAAGGTGGCGGGGACCGGGGCGGTGTTGGTCTCGGGGTCGAAGACCGGCGGGTTGCGGTCGGCGTCGGCGAAGGACTCCGCGAGCTCGTTCTCGGCGAGGCGGCGGATCTCGTCGAGGATGCTCTTGGCGGTCTCGACGTCCATCTCCTCGAACGGCCCGGTGCCGTACACCTTGTCGCGGCCGAGGACCTCGAAGAGGTTGAACTCGATGTCGCGGAGATTCGACTTGTAGTGCCCCATGGCGACGGCTCCGTTAAGGCTCGGGGAGGGGAGGTTCCTCGTACACGTACCAGCGAGTAGCAAACACGCTCTCTCCGATGATGCTACCCACCGGTAATAAGAGCAACCCCGCACGGGGAACTGTGACGTCGATCGCCGCCGGCAAAGCCCGATCGAGCCCGCCGTGATCTTGGCCGGTGCCACCCGCGGAACGCCGACGCCCGCCTCCGTGGGGAGGCGGGCGTCGGCGTGTGGTGTCCCGGTCAGTACAGGTGGGTGAGGTCCGTACCCTCCGGGGCGCGGTAGCAGCCGGAGACGACGGTGACGGCGATCAGGTTCTTCTGCTTCGGGTTCTTGCTGCCGAGCGACAACTCGGCGTTGACGGCGAAGTGCTCCTTCTCCGAGTCCGCCGTGAGTTCGAGGGACTTGGCCCTGCTGTTGTTGGGCCCGTACGAGACGATCTTCCAGCCCTTGCCGGGCAGCGCCTGGCGGAGCCGCTCGAAGCCCTGCTCCAGCTCGTCGTCGGAGACGTCGTACACCGACCAGGGGTGACGGGTCTTGAAGAGGTGCTCGCGGTCCTCCGGGCAGGGGGAGGCGCTCGGGCCGGGCTCCGTCGTCCTGGCCCGGGGCAGCCCGATCATGTCGAAGATCTCGCTGGAGATCGCCTTCGTCCGCGTCTTGGCGCCCGCGACGTCGAGGGTCGTGGGGGTGTAGCCGAGGTCGTCCGCGTCGTTCATGGTGCATCCCGTCGCCAGGGTGGTGAGGCAGAGGAGGAGGGCGCCGAGCACGGCCGGGCGCCGGACCCGGCGCGGCCGTGGGATCGCCATCGGGCCTGCGGTGCTGTCGTGGTCGCTGCTGCTCATCGGTCCTCGTTCACATCGTCGTACCGGCCCGCCACGACCTTCGCCTGGTTCCTGAGGCTCTCCGAGTCCCGGGTCCAGTAGTCGCTGTGTCCGCTGGTGTCCACGTCCATCCGATGGGCGCCGAACAGTTCGTCGGAGGGAACGGTCTGCACGTACCCGGCATTGAACGGGACGCCGTTCCAGGTCTCGACGCCCCACGTGTAGCCGCCGAGCCCGGCCGCCTTGCCACCCGCCGGCACGACATCGTTCCACGCCGCCTCGGACCAGACGTGGTCCTTGCCGACGTCCAGGTCCTCGGCCCTGCCGGTGAGCATCCCGGGACTGCCGACCGCCACGATGTCGTCGGCCGCGAGATCGCCCTTGTTCGAGGCGTCACCGACGACGGTCGAGCCGTAGCTGTGCCCGATGATCGTGGTGTGGCTCCGGTCGGCGCCGCCCTGCACCGTCTCCAGGCCGTCCATGAACCGGAGCAGCTTGGGGGAGCCGTCGTGCGCCCAGCCCTTCTGCATGGCATCGGGTGCGATGGACTGCGGAGTCTCGTAACCGAACCAGGTGATGGTGGAGACGTTCTGGCCCGGTGCCCAGCTCTGTGTCTCCTTCCACAGGTCCGTCATCCGTGTGATGTCGCCGTCGAAATCCTTCAGGTTCGTCGTCGTACCCGGCACGTAGACCGCGGTGTGGTCGGCCGTGTCGGGGTTGCCGTTGGCGATGATCGCGCGGCCGATGCCCTCTTTGTCGTAGCCGAGGAGGTACGCCTCCGGCAGGCCCTCCCTGCCGGTGGCGTCGAAGCGCGCCTGGATCGAGTCGCTGCCCCTGAGCTGTTCCTTCAGGCGTTCCTGGTCCTTCTGCCACTGCTTGTACTCGGGGCTGAGGACGACGGCCGGGTAGTTGCCGTTCGGGTTCGGGATGTACTGGTTCGGCGCGGGCCTGTTCAGGTCCGTCTGGATCTGGGCGCGGGTCTCGGCGAAGACCATCCGGTTGGCGTCGTCGCGGACCGAGGAGGGCAGGCCGTCGAGGGCGCCGACGGAGGCCGGGTAGAGCGTGGCGTACTCGTCACGCTGTTCCTGGCTGAGGCCGTTCCACCACTCGGCGTTCTCCTTCGGGGACTTCCCGTGCGGGATCCTGTCGTCGTCGGCGTACTTCCCGGCGGCCTGCTGGAGGGCCTTGGTGTCGGCGGCGGCGTCGACCAGGTCCGCGTCGCTGACGTCCAGGCCGGGGCCGGCCTTGAGCCTGCGCAGGGCGGCGGCGTAGCGGCCGTCGATCTCGGCGGCCTCGCGGACGGCGTCGCCGATGCGCTGGGCTATGTCCTCGGCCTTGCCCTTGTTGGCGTCGGCGCTGCCGACCCCTTCGCCCTTGCCGGGCGCGAGCGGCACGGGCGCGCCGTGCTCGGCGGTGTTGCTGCCGGGGGCGAGGACGAAGGACTGGGTCGGGTACTCCACCGAGCCGTCGGGCTTCACCGTGAACTTGAGGTTCTCGGCGTCCTCCAGGGCCTGCTTCAGCTTCCTCTGCGGGGCCGCGAGTTCGGAGGCGAGCCCGTTGAGCGCGGTGCGGATCAGTCCGCATTCGGTGTGCAGGTACTGGTAGTTGCGGCTGAGCTGCCGGACGGCGTGGGTCGCCTCGGTGGCGGTCTCCCCCTTCTGCGTGTCGTGGATCCTGGCGAACATGCCGTTGTCGACACGGTCCTTGTCGGCGTTGGAGCGGGAGGAGACCTTGCCCCAGCCGTCGGCCGCGTCGGTGTACTCGTTCAGCTTCACGTCGCGCAGTTGCTGCCAGGTGGGCACGGAGCTCAGCCTTCCTTCTGCGCGGGAGCCGGCGCCTCTGCGGCGATCTTCCGTTTCGTCGCGGCCTCGCGCTCGCCGAACTGCAGGCCCGCGCCCTTCAGCGCGCCCTCGAGGCGGCCGCATTCGTCGCGTACGGCGCCGAGGCGGGCCTTCCAGGTGCCGAGGATCTCGGTGAGGCCGGCCGAGGAGTCGAAGCCGGCGGTGCCGCCGCCGACGCCCTCGTTCGCGGTGTCGAGGTCGGTGAGCGAGGCGGTCGTGGAGGTGCGCAGCTCACCGGCGGTGTTCCCGGCCTGGTGCCACGGGCCTTCGTCGGCCTTCAGGTCCGCGTCGCCGCCGCCTCCACCGGAGTCGGGGGCGGGCACCCCCGCGAGGGTCATCGCCGCGGCCTGTCCCGGCGGCGGCGTCCCGCCGAACAGCTCTTCCCAAGTGGCGTTCAACGCCATGTTCCACCCCCGTGGTGACCGAAAATTGCTTCCGCGAACCTAGCAAGAGGCGGGGGTGTTGACGAAGAGCGGGTGGGGGCTGCCCGGCGGCCGGCCGGCGCCGACGGGCAGTGATGCGACGGCCCACGGGTCGATAGGCTGGCCCCATGTACGGCTACGAGCAGAATCCGGGTGCCCAGCAGCAGTACGCGCCGCCTCAGCAGCAGCAGTACGCCCCGCAGGCCGACATGCAGGGCGGTATGCAGGCCGGGTACGGGCAGCAGCAGGCCCCGCTCTACCCCGAGCCCTCGCCGCCCTCCCTCGCGGACGCCGTACGCGCCTTCACGACCGGCACGCTCGCGCCCGAGGACTTCCAGCACATCTTCTCGACCTCCAAGGTCTACTGCCCGCGCGGTGACAACCCGGGCTTCCTGGCCCTGCACAACACCCAGCAGCCGGTCATCCCGATGTTCACCTCGCTCAAGGAGCTGCGGCGGTACGCGGGCAAGGAGTCGAAGTACTTCGTGATCACCGGCGCCGAGGTGATCGACCTGCTGCCGACGGGCTACGGCTTCGTCCTGGACATGGAGGGCGACCACCGGATGGTGTTCGACGCGAAGGCCGTGGAGCAGATGGTCGACTTCGCGATGCGGCGGATGTACGGCTGACCGATCCTGAACGTACGGGGGCGCCCGGGAGGAATTCCTCCCGGGCGTTCCGCGTTCCGGGTGGCAGGAAGTTCATCGTTCAACTAAAGTGGACGTATCGAGGCCGCCGAGGCCGCACCTAGGAGGTCGTCATGCCCGCCGTGACCGTCGAGAACCCGCTCACCCTGCCGCGCGTCGCCGCCACCGCGGACGCCGTCTCCCGCCCCGTGCTCGCCGTGACCACGGCCCCCACGGGCTTCGAGGGCGAGGGCTTCCCGGTGCGCCGGGCCTTCGCCGGGATCAACTACCAGTACCTCGACCCGTTCATCATGATGGACCAGATGGGCGAGGTGGAGTACGCGCCGGGAGAGCCCAAGGGCACGCCCTGGCACCCCCACCGCGGCTTCGAGACCGTCACCTACATCATCGACGGGATCTTCGACCACCAGGACAGTCAGGGTGGCGGCGGCACCATCACCAATGGCGACACGCAGTGGATGACCGCCGGTGCCGGCCTCCTCCACATCGAGGCGCCGCCGGAGTCCCTCGTCGTCAGCGGCGGCCTCTTCCACGGCCTCCAGCTGTGGGTCAACCTGCCCGCCGCCGACAAGATGATGGCCCCCCGCTACCAGGACATCCGCGGCGGCCAGGTCCAGCTCCTCACCTCCCCCGACGGCGGCGCGCTCCTCCGCGTCATCGCCGGCGAGCTCGACGGCCACGACGGCCCGGGCATCACCCACACCCCGATCACGATGATCCACGCCACCCTGCGGCCGGGCGCCGAGATCTCCCTGCCGTGGCGCGAGGACTTCAACGGCCTCGCGTACGTCATGGCCGGACGCGGCACCGTCGGCGCCGAACGCCGCCCGGTCCACATGGGCCAGACCGCCGTCTTCGGCAAGGGCGGCGCGCTGACCGTCCGCGCGGACGAGAAGCAGGACGGGAACACCCCGGACCTGGAGGTCGTCCTCCTGGGTGGACAGCCGATCCGCGAGCCCATGGCCCACTACGGCCCCTTCGTCATGAACACCCAGGCCGAACTGCGCCAGGCCTTCGAGGACTTCCAGGCCGGCCGCCTGGGGACGGTCCCGGCGGTGCACGGCATGGGGGAGTAGCCCCGCGCACGGGGCGGGGCCGGGTACGGGGAGTACGCGGCGAACAGGGCGGCTCGTCGGCGCGCATGCTGACGAGCCGTCACCCGTACGGCAGTCAGCGCGCCAGGGCAGTCAGAGCCCCGACGACACGCCCACGGACCCGGTACGGGAAGCCGGATGCGGAACCGCCCGATCCGGCGGTGGCCGGGCGGTGACGTGAGGCCCCTCAGGTCGCCGCGGGCTGGCCGCCCGGCTCGAAGCTCGCCAGCATCCGCTCCAGGGCCGCCTGGTCGGGACCGACGAACGGGTCCACGTCCGGCGCCGTCGAGATCGTGTCGATCATCGACGTCGTCATCCGGACCGCGGGCGGCAGATGCGTGGACAGCACGATCTCCGGGGCCATCTCCCGCAGCGGGTCGATCGTCGCCCGGTACTTGACCGGGTCCACGACGTGCACCCACGGGCTGTCCACGGACGCCCACAGGAGTTGGGCCTGCCGCAGTTCCTCCGGCTTGAGGTCGTTCGCGTGCCCGCTCTCCGCGAGCTCCCGCGTCGGCATGGGCCCGCCGAAGCAGTCGGAACTGAAGCAGATCCGCGTCCTGTCGTCGTAGAAGCCGACGGTGGCCGGGTTGTCGAAGAGCGGCGGCCTGAAGCCGTGCAGCATGCGGTCGCCGACGTCGAGGGACTGGCCGGGGTTGAGGAAGTACACGCGGTCCGTCGGCAGCGGGCGCTCGGTGGACATGATCCCGGCACCGATGAAGGTGGTGACGACCTTCGCCCGGGGCGCGGCCACGAGCAGGTCGAAGAGGCCGCCCGTGTGGTCGCGGTCGGGGTGGGTCAGCCAGATCCAGCGGACGTCGGCGGGGTCGACGACCGAGCCGAGCGTGTCGACGAAGTTCCGGTCGGACAGGGAGAGCCCCGTGTCGACGACGACGGGCTCGGTGGCGGTGACGACGTAGGCGTTGGCGGGAATGTGCCCGATCCCGGGCACATCGAGGCTGTCGGCCAGGACGGTGGTGTCGCTCCCGACCTTGTGGATGTCCATGGCACGCTCCGTGGTCCCCCCGACGGCCGTACTACGACACCAGTCTGCGCCGGGGGAGGCGGCGGCGCGCGGCGGAGACGGGTGCGGGCGTGGCGGGCGCGGTGAGGACGGGGTGCGCGGGAGTGGCGGTGCACCGTGCTCCCCGGGGGGGCCTCGCCTCCCGGCCTCCCGATACCCCCAACGCCCCTTTCCCTACGCCCAGTGCCCCTTCCCCCTACGCGCAGCAGCCCTTCCCCGTCGCGGACTCGTTCAGCTCGAACCAGATCGCCTTGCCCTCGCCGCGCGGGTCGACGCCCCACGCGTCCGCCAGCATCTCCATCAGGACCAGGCCGCGCCCGCTCGACGCCATCTCGCCGGGGTGGCGCTTGTGCGGGAGTTCGTCACTGGTGTCGGAGACCTCGACGCGCAGCCGCCGGGACTCCTCCGAGCAGGCGACCTCGGCGACCAGGAGCGCGTCGCCGTCCGTGTGGACGAGGACGTTGGTCACCATCTCGGAGACCATGAGGACCGCGGAGTCGAGCTGGTCGCCGTCCGCCCAGTCGTGCAGCAGCTGCCGTATCTGCTCCCGGGCCTCCGCGATCCGTTCCGGTTCCGCCTGGGCGATCGTCATCAGGGTGCGGCGGGGGGCCTGCGGCAGCCCGTCGGCGGGGCGGCGGGAGAGCAGCAGGACCGCGATGTCGTCCTCGCGGCGATCGGCGAGCGGCCCGGTCGTATGGTGGGAGCCGGGGCCGTGGACGGCCTCCACGAGGGTGTCGGCGAGCTGTTCCAGGTCGTCGCCGTCGTGGGACTCCAGGAGCTTCCTGACCCGTTCCCAGCCGGTGTCCAGGTCGTGCCCGCCGGTCTCCAGGAGGCCGTCGGTGCAGATCATCAGGGTCTCGCCGGGTTCCAGGGTGAGCCGGGTGGTGGGGTAGTCGGTGTCGGGGTCGATGCCGAGGGGCAGCCCGCCGGCCGTGGGCCTGAGCAGGACCGTTCCGTCGTTCATCCGGACGGCCGGGTCGGGATGCCCCGCGCGGGCGATGTCGACCGTCCCGGTCTCCAGGTCGACCTCCAGGTAGAGACAGGTCGCGAACCGCGGCCCGCCGCCACCGTTCCCGCCGCCGTTCCCGTTTCCGCCGTACCCCTCGCCCCCGCCTACCCCGCCGGCGTCGCCGTCCGGGGCCCCGTCGCCCTCGTCCCCGTCGGTGATCCCGTACAGGAACCGCGAGGCGCGGGAGAGGACCGCGTCCGGCCGGTGGCCCTCGGAGGCGTACGCGCGCAGGGCGATCCGCAGCTGGCCCATCAGGCCCGCCGCCCGCACGTCGTGGCCCTGGACGTCGCCGATGACGAGGGCGATGCGGCCGGAGCCGCGCCCGCCGGTGCGGGAGGTGCCGCCGGGGAGCCGGATCATGTCGTACCAGTCGCCGCCGACCTGGAGCCCGCCGCCGGTCGGCACGTACCGGGCGGCGACCTGGATGCCGGGGATCCCCGGCCCGAGGACCGGCATCATCGTCCGCTGGAGCCCGAGGGACAGCTCACGCTCCGACTCGGCCACGCCCGCGCGTGCGAGGGCCTGCGCCAGCATCCGCGCCACCGTCGTGAGCACCGAACGCTCGTCGGGAGTGAACGCCACCGGGTGCTTGAAGGCCGCCATCCAGGCCCCCATCGTGCGCCCGGCGACGACCAGCGGCACGAAGGCCCAGGAGCGGCGCCCGAAGCGCTGCGCGAGCGGCCAGGTCATGGGGAAGCGGCGGAGGTACTCGTCGGGCGACGGCAGGTAGATCGCGCGGCCCGTCCGTACGACCTCCGCGGCCGGATAGTCGGTGTCGAGCGACATCGACGAGAACGGCCCCTCGTCGCCGTCGCTGTGCCCGTGGTGGCCGATGATCGTCAGCCGGTCGCCCGCCACGCCGAAGACGGCCAGCCCGTCGGGCGAGAAACCGGGCATCGAGAGTGAGGCCGCCACCCGCAGCACCTCGGCCGTCGACCGGGCCTCGGCGAGCGCCCGTCCCGCGTCGAGCAGGAACGCCTCGCGGGAGCGGCGCCAGTCACCGGTGATGGGGGTGTGCGCGGCGGTGCCCGGCTGCTGTTCGGCGACCTCCTGGAGGGTGCCGACGAGCTGGTAGTCGTTGCCCTTGACGAGCGGCTTGGACCTGCTCCGTACGGTACGGATCACCCGGCCGTGCTCGTCCATGATCCGCATCCGGGCCTCGGCGAGGGTGTCTTCGGCGACGGCGAGGTTGACGATCCCGTCGATCTCGTTCCAGTCGACCGGATGAAAGCGGGAGCGCACGGCGGCTTCGCTGAGCCGCACGGATTCGGCGGGCAGCCCGAGCAGCCGGGCGGCCTCGGCGTCGAGCGAGACGATCCCGGACGCGTTGTCCCAGCGCCACAGGCCGGTCGCGATCGCGGCCAGGACGTCCTCGGTGCGCATTGCCCTACTTTATGAATATAGGAGAGCAGGTCGCCACCGAGACTATTCGAAAAGCGATCCCGGCCCGGCCGGTACTCTGGGTGGGTCTGCCCGCGTGTCCTGTGACATCCGTGACTCCGACCCTGCGAGGCCGGTGGCATCCGTGACAGGGCCCACGGGGCGGCGGCCCACGACCCACGAATCCCGAAGACTGGATGAACGACGATGCATCGGTACAGGTCCCACACCTGCGGCGAGCTCCGCGCCTCTGACGTCGGCACCGACGTCCGGCTGAGCGGCTGGCTGCACAATCGGCGCGACCTGGGCGGCATCCTCTTCATCGATCTGCGCGATCACTACGGCATCACGCAGCTCGTCGCCCGCCCCGGCACCGCCGCGGCCGAGGTTCTCGACAAGCTGACGAAGGAGACCGTCGTCCGCGTCGACGGCAAGGTCGTCTCGCGTGGCGCGGACAACGTCAACCCGGAGCTCGCCACCGGCGAGATCGAGATCGAGGCCGCCGAGGTCGAGGTCCTGGGCGCCGCGAAGCAGATCCCCTTCACGATCAACGCCGACGACGGCGTCAACGAGGAGCGGCGCCTGGAGTACCGCTTCCTCGACCTGCGCCGCGAGCGCATGCACCGCAACATCATGCTGCGCTCCGCCGTCATCGCCGCCATCCGCTCCAAGATGGTGGCCCTCGGCTTCAACGAGATGGCGACCCCGATCCTCGCGGCGACCTCCCCCGAGGGCGCCCGCGACTTCGTCGTCCCGTCCCGCCTCAACCCGGGCAAGTTCTACGCGCTGCCGCAGGCGCCGCAGCAGTTCAAGCAGCTGCTCATGATCTCCGGCTTCGACCGGTACTTCCAGATCGCGCCCTGCTTCCGCGACGAGGACGCCCGCGCGGACCGCTCGCCGGGCGAGTTCTACCAGCTCGACGTCGAGATGAGCTTCGTCGAGCAGGAGGACGTCTTCCAGCCGATCGAGAAGCTCATGACGGAGCTGTTCGAGGAGTTCGGCGGCGGGCGTCACGTCACCTCGCCGTTCCCGCGGATCCCGTTCCGCGAGTCGATGCTGAAGTACGGCAACGACAAGCCGGACCTGCGTACGGCCCTGGAGCTCGTCGACATCTCGGACGTCTTCGAGGCGTCGGAGTTCAAGGCCTTCGCCGGCAAGCACGTCCGCGCGCTCGCCGTCCCGAACACGGGCGACCAGCCGCGCAAGTTCTTCGACTCGCTCGGCGACTTCGCGGTCTCCCTCGGCGCGAAGGGCCTGGCCTGGGTCCGCGTCGGTGAAGGCAACGCCCTGACCGGCCCCATCGCCAAGTTCCTCACCGAGGAGAACGTCAAGGTCCTCACCGAGCGCCTCGGCCTCGAGCCCGGCCACGCGATCTTCTTCGGCGCCGGCGACTTCGACGAGGTCTCCAAGATCATGGGCCCGGTCCGGGTCGAGGCCGCCAAGCGCGCCGGCCAGTTCGAGGAGAACGTCTTCCGCTTCGCGTGGATCGTCGACTTCCCGATGTACGAGAAGGACGAGGAGACCGGCAAGATCGACTTCTCGCACAACCCCTTCTCGATGCCGCAGGGCGGTCTTGAGGCGCTGGAGACCCAGGACCCGCTGGACGTCCTCGGCTGGCAGTACGACATCGTCTGCAACGGCATCGAGCTCTCCTCCGGCGCCATCCGGAACCACGAGCCCGAGATCATGTTCAAGGCGTTCGAGATCGCGGGCTACTCGAAGGAGACCGTCGAGCACGAGTTCGCCGGCATGCTCCGCGCCTTCGAGTACGGCGCCCCGCCGCACGGCGGCATCGCCCCGGGCGTCGACCGCATCGTGATGCTCCTCGCCGACGAGCCGAACATCCGCGAGACCATCGCCTTCCCGCTGAACGGCAACGCCCAGGACCTCCTGATGGGCGCCCCGACGGAACTCGACGAGTCCCGCCTGCGCGAACTGAACATCCAGCTCCGCAAGCCGGTCGCGAAGGCGGCGGAACAGCCGGAGCAGTAGTCCCGGCTGCTACGCGACGAGGGCCCGGAATCCGTAAGGATTCCGGGCCCTCGTCAGTTGCCCGCGCGAAGCGGCCCGAGGAACTGACGGGCGCCTAAGTGCTCAGCCTTCGAGGAGGTCCTCGATGTAGTCGCCGAGCTCTCCAGGGAGTTCCTCGATGTCGAGGGCCAGCAACCTCCCGACCATCTCCGGCTCGGCCAGGGAGCCGAGCTGGATGATCGCGTTCAACTGGGCCTCCAGGGCGGCCGCGTCCGTCTCGCACTCGGCGGCTGCGGCGAGCACACCGGCAAGGACCCGCCCGTCGGCCAAGGAGCAGCCGGACACCAGATCCGTCACCTGATCCGCCGCTGATTCTCGGACCTTCGGGTCGGGGGCCGCGATGTCCCGCACGAATGCGAGAAGTCGGGACGCGGAAACCGACATGAGGTTCCTCTCGCGGCAGGGTTACGAGACCGGCACCGAGCTTGCGCTGTGCTCAAGGAAGCCTGGGGACGAGATCGAGCCAGACCAGCGCCTCCCGCATGACGGGGTCATCACCGTCCAGGAGTGTCTGGACGGGCAACAACGCGGTCAGCATGTTCTTGATTCGGCGCAGGTGCAACATCTGCTCTCGTGGTGCTGCCCGCCATTCACCGGACAGCTCCACGGCCACCTCGTACGACACCTCCATGTGCCGCAGGATGTCCGCGCAGAGAGCGGAGAGATCACGGACCGTGTCCGCGTCACCGGCCCCGAACTCCCTGATCATGTAGATGCGCACGTGGGCGGCCTCGGCCATGGCCTGCTGGTTCAGTCCGTCGGCGTACTTCCCCGAGATCGCGGCCAAGGCGAGTCTGCCCCATCGGAGCCTGTCCTCGTCGGGTAGCTCAGTGCGTTGCATACGGCCGACAGCCAGGTCACGTACCTGCTCCTGGCCCTCCGGCGAACAGGAGCCCACGCCGGCCTTCTGTAGGAATTTCTCCAAAGCCTCCAAAGACGCATCAGGGAAACCAACCTGGTCCGGCTCGCAGCCATGTGCGTCCGGCGGAACGTCAGAGAATGGGGATTCCGGCACGCTCGAACGCCTCCCTTCCGATCTCCAGACTCTCCTGCGACGGCCAGTAATGTCCACTCTGGTTGTTGATCTCCATTCCGAAGTAATTGCCTCCGCCGCCGGCGATCTCCGCTTCGCCCGCCGCGCGAACGGGTGCTCCGTCCGTGAGCACGGGGTGCTTCAGTTCGGTTCCTTGAACGTGCTTCGGGATGAACACGAGCTCTCCTTCCTGCGTTACCGCCCACTTCACCGTGCCGGAGTTGATGACGTCGTCGAAGCCCTCATCGCCGACACGTATGGGCTTCACACCGAGACGTTCGGCGTCGGCCAATTCGCCGGCAAGTTCGTCCGGCATTCGATTGGGAAAGAGGCACGGTGAGAGCCCTCTCGGGTCGCTCCACGTGTGCGGGTTGTGGACGTACGTCGCCGGGTTCGGGGCCGGGGCGAGGCCCAGGGGGTCCGGGGAGAGGTAGCGGGCGCTTTCCGGGTCGTAGTAGCGGAAGTGGTTGTAGTGGAGGCCCGACTCGGGGTCGAAGTACTGACCGGGGAAGCGCAGGGGGGTGTAGGCGGTGGCCGACCTGTTCCAGGTGGTCGTGCCCCAGAGGGTCGTGCGGGTGCGCCACGCCAAGTCGCCCGACTCGTCGACGAGTTCCGTCGGGGTGCCGATCAGGTCGGTGACGATCGCGAAGAAGCGCTCGTCCGTGGAGTCCGCGTCCGGGCCCGTGCGGCGTTCCGTCTGGGCCAGGGGGCGTAGGCCCGCGTGGTCCCAGGTGAGGGTGAAGTCCTCGGTCGTCTGCTCGCAGAGGGTCGAGCCGTCCCAGGTGAAGTGGACCGTCTCCAGCGGGGATTGTTTGGAGATGCGGCGGCCCAGGGGGTCGTACGCGTACCGCCAGACCGTGCCGTCCGGTGTCGTCACCGAGGTCAGCCGGTCCTCCGCGTCCCACTCGTAGCGCCATGTGTCCGGCTTCCGCGAGAGGCGGGTTTTCCGGCGCAGGACGATCCGGCCCTCCCTCCTGATCGACAGGACCGCCGGCGAGGTCAAGGTCCACTCCCGGCCGGACGGAGAGCGGTACGAGATGGTCGTGACGGTTCCCTTCGGGAAGAGCGTGACGCTGCCGGAGCCGGTGAGGGTGGAGCTGGCCACGGAGCCGCTGAAGAGCTGGGTGCACTGAGGCACCGGCCTTCGGCTGTCACACCTTCCTCGCGCGCTCCGTCAGTGCGGTGTCCGGCCCGGTCGGGGCGGGCGCCCGGAGAGGGACAAGGAGCCGACATGTTCGCCGAGATGTCCACCACCGCTGTCGTCGTCACCCTCGTCGCCGCCTTCATGGCCGGGTTCTCCGGGGTGTCGGTCCTGGCCAGGGCCGCGTTCGTCGTCGAGCCGCTCGCCGCCTACGGGGTGCCCCGGGCGTGGTGGAACCGGCTGGGGGCCGCCAAGGTAGCCGGGGCCGTCGGGCTTCTCGCCGGGTTCTTCCTGCCCGTCGTCGGGACCCTCGCCGCCACCGGGCTCGTCCTGTACTTCGCCGGGGCCGTGATCACCGTGCTGCGCGCCCGCTCCTACGGGCACGTGGCCTTCCCGCTCATGTACATGGCGCCCGCCGTCGCCGTCCTCGCTCTCGTCTGACACGGCGAAGGCCGCCGTCCCCGACGATCACGGGGGCGGCGGCCTTCGTCGTACGTACGCCGTGGCGTCAGTCCTTCTTCGGCTCCTCCAGGCGCGGGAACAGCACCGCGCCCTTCGTCACCGCCGCGCCCGCCGGGAGCTGTCCCCACGTGGCGGAGGACTGCACCGGCTGCGAGGCCAGCGCGCCCAGGGACGCCTCGGCGCCCAGCGAGTCCCACAGGGCCTGCGAGGTCTCCGGCATGATCGGGTTGAGCAGGACCGCGACGGCGCGGAGGGACTCGGCGGCCGTGTAGAGGATCGTCGCCAGGCGGGCCCGGCCCTCCTCCGACTCGTCCTTCGCGACCTTCCACGGCTCCTGCTCCGTGATGTAGCCGTTGACCTGCTTCACGAAGTCGAAGATCGCCAGGATGCCGCCCTGGAAGTCCAGCTCCTCGCCGATCTTCGCGTCGGCCACCGCGACGGCCTTGGCCAGGCCCTCGTGGACCGCTTTCTCGGCCTCGCCGTCGGCCGCGGAGGCCGGCAGCGCGCCGCCGAAGTACTTGCCGACCATCGCCGCGACGCGGGACGCCAGGTTGCCGTAGTCGTTCGCCAGCTCGCTCGTGTAGCGGGCGGAGAAGTCCTCCCACGAGAACGAGCCGTCCTGGCCGAACGCGATCGCCCGCAGGAAGTACCAGCGGTACGCGTCCACACCGAAGTGCGAGGTCAGGTCCTGCGGCTTGATGCCGGTCAGGTTCGACTTCGACATCTTCTCGCCGCCGACCATCAGCCAGCCGTTCGCGGCCACCCGGCCCGGGACCGGCAGGCCCTGCGCCATCAGCATCGCCGGCCAGATCACCGCGTGGAAGCGGAGGATGTCCTTGCCGATGAGGTGCACGTTCGCAGGGAAGGTCTCGTCGAACTTCGCCGGGTTCTCGTTGTAGCCGACGGCCGTCGCGTAGTTCAGCAGCGCGTCGATCCACACGTAGATGACGTGCTTCTCGTCCCACGGCACCGGGACGCCCCAGTCGAACGTCGAGCGGGAGATGGAGAGGTCCTCCAGGCCCTGCTTGACGAAGTTCACGACCTCGTTGCGCGCCGACTCGGGCTGGATGAAGCCCGGGTTCGCCTCGTAGAACTCCAGCAGCTTCGGGCCGTACTCGCTCAGCTTGAAGAAGTAGTTCTCCTCCTTGAGGATCTCCACCGGCTTCTTGTGGACGGCGCACAGCTTCGTGCCGTCCTCCGCCTCGACGAGGTCGCCCGGGAGCTTGTACTCCTCGCAGCCCACGCAGTACGGGCCTTCGTACCCGCCCTTGTAGATCTCGTCCTTGTCGTACAGGTCCTGCACGAACTCCTGGACGCGGTCGGTGTGACGCTTCTGCGTGGTGCGGATGAAGTCGTCGTTCGCGATGTTCAGGTGCTCCCAGAGGGGCTTCCACGCCTCCTCGACGAGCTTGTCGCACCAGGCCTGGGGCGTGACGTCGTTCGCCTCGGCCGTACGCATGATCTTCTGACCGTGCTCGTCCGTGCCGGTGAGGTACCACACCTTCTCGCCGCGCTGACGGTGCCAGCGCGTGAGCACGTCGCCTGCGACGGTCGTGTAGGCGTGGCCCAGGTGAGGAGCGTCGTTGACGTAGTAAATGGGGGTCGTGACGTAGAACGCCTTCGCCCCCTGCTTCTCGGATCCAGTGGCCGCCATGGTCGAAATCCTAACGGTCGCGTGAAGATCCACTCACATCGATAAACCCGGGGGCCGGCCGTGGGCGCGCCCTCGGGAAGATGGGACGCATGCGTGTACTCGTAGCCGAGGACGAACGGGACCTCGCCGCGCTCGTCGCCACCGGCCTGCGACGGGCCGGCTTCGCCGTCGACACCGTCCACGACGGGGAGGAGGCCCTGGAGCGGTTCGGGCTGTACGGGGGCGGTGGGCTGGAGCGGGCCTCGCTCCACGGGGGCGGTGGGATGGAGGGGGCCTCGCTCCACGGGGGCGGTGGGATGGAAGGGGTGTGTCCGTATGACGTGCTCGTCCTCGATCGCGACCTGCCCCGCGTCCACGGTGACGACGTGGCGCGGCGGCTCGTCGCCGCCGGTTCCCGCACCCGGATCCTCATGCTGACCGCCGCCACCGCCGTCGACGACCGTGTCGAAGGACTCGACCTGGGCGCCGACGACTACCTCGGCAAACCCTTCGAGTTCCCCGAGCTGGTCTCCCGCGTCCGGGCGCTGCGGCGACGATCCGCCCGGCCCGCGCTGCCGCCTCTCCTGGAGCGGTACGGCCTGGTCATGGACACCGTCCGGCGGACCGCCGAACGCGAAGGACGGGACCTCGACCTCTCGCCCAAAGAGTTCTCCGTCCTCCAGATCCTCCTGGAGGCCGACGGCGCGCCCGTCTCCGCCGAGGAACTCCTCGAACGCGCCTGGGACGCCCACGCCGACCCCTTCACCGGAGCCGTCCGCGTCTGCATGAGCAAGCTGCGCGCGAAGATCGGCGAACCGGGGCTCATCCGGACCGTGCAGGGCGTGGGGTACGTGGTGTGAGCCCGCCCCGCCACGGCTACCTCGGGGCCGGATCCACCATCCGGGCCCGGATCGCGATCGTCTACGGAGGTGTCTTCCTCGTCCTCGGCGCGGCTCTGCTCCTCGTGGTGAACCTGCTGGTCAGAGCCGGTACGGACGGGGAAGCCGAGGCGATCGTGGCGCGCGCCGACGACATCGCCGTGGTCGAGGCGTACCGGCTCGGTGACGACATCAGCCGCGCGGCGGGCGAGCAGATGCTCATGTGGTCGTCCATGGCGCTGATCGCGATCACCTGCTGCGCGGTGGTCGTCGGCTGGTGGACCGCCGGACGCGTCCTGCGGCCCGTGCACGAGATGACCGCCCGCGCGCGGCGCCTCTCCGAACGCACCCTGCACGACCGGATCGCCGTCGGCGGACCCGACGACGAACTCAAGGAACTCGGCGACACGATCGACGCGCTCCTCGGACGCCTGGAGACCGCCTTCGACAGCCAGCGCCGGTTCATCGCCAACGCCTCCCACGAACTGCGCACCCCGCTCGCCACCCAGCGCGCCGCCATCCAGGTCGGGCTCGACGACGACTGCGACGTCCGGCAGGTGCTGCTCGACGCCAACCGGCGCAGCGAACGCCTCATCGACGGGCTGCTCCTCCTCGCCCGCAGCGAGCGGGGCCTCGCGGAACGGGAGGACGTGCCGCTGGGCGAGGTCGTCCGGGAGGAGTACGGGGCGGCGACCGTGGTCGGGGACGGCGGAGTCGTACCGGGCAGCCGGGTCCTGCTCGGGCAGCTCGTACGGAACCTCGTCGCGAACGCGGTCGCGTACAACGTGCCGGGGGGCGTGGTGGAGGTACGGGCCGAGGGCGGCGTCCTGACCGTGGTCAACACGGGACCCGTGGTCCCGGAGGCGGACGCCGAGGGGCTCTTCGAACCCTTCCGGCGGGGTGAGGGGCGGGACCGGATGGGCCCCGGCGCCGGACTCGGCCTCTCCATCGTGCGGTCGATCGCCGTCGCCCACGGGGGCGGTGCGACGGCGATCGCGCGGAGTGCGGCCGAGGGCGGCGGGCTGGTGGTGGGGGGGGGGCGGGCCGGCCCCCCCCCCCCCCCCCCCCCCCACACAGACACCCCCGCCGCCCCCACCCCCCCCCACACCCCCGGGCGGGGGAGCACCCACCGCGCGGGGGTTAA
>NZ_JBHXSA010000001.1:232377-358178 GCF_042716475.1 Streptomyces sp. NPDC058671
CGTGGGGGGGGGGGGGGGGGGGGGGGGGGGGGGGGGGGGGGGGGGGGGGGGGGGGGGGGGGGCGGGGGGGGGGGGGGGGGGGGGGGGGGGGGGGGGGGGGGGGCGGGGGGGGGGGGGGGGGGGGGGGGGGGGGGGGGGCCCCCCCGGCCCCCCCCCCCCACCACCGCACGCTCCTAGAGCTCCAGGCCGGCGAGCACTCCGCCGTAGAACGCGGCGTGCGAGGTCTCCACCGGGGTCGCGCCGGGGAAGTACGTGGCCGTACGGGGCGTGCCGTCCAGCTTCCTGAGGAAGTCGAACGCCTTGTTGTCCTCCTCGCCCCAGGCCACGAACCGCCAGTGCAGCGGGCGGCCTTCGGCCTCGGACAGGGCCTGCGTCGCGGCCGTCTTCGACTCCGGCGCGCCGTCGGTCTGGAACACGACCAGGGCGGGCCGGGACGGGTCCGCCTTCCCGTGGTGGGCCAGGACCTCCTCCACGGCGCGGTGGTAGTTGGTACGGCCCAGGCGGCCGAGAGTGCCGTTGATCTCCTCCACCCGGGTGGGGGTGAGGTCGCCGGGCGTCAGGTCGACGGTGCCGTCGATGTCCGTGGAGAAGAACACGGTCGTCACGGTGGCGTCCTCGTCCAGGTGCGCCGCGAGCGCGGTGACCTGCTCGGCGAGTCGCTGCACGGAACCGTCCTTGAAGTACCCGCGCATCGAACCGGACCGGTCCACCACGAGATACACGGCCGCCCGTGCCCCCACGAGCCCCTGCTTCTTGAGCTGCGCCCCGGCGGCCTTGTACGCGTCCGCGAGGTGCGGGGCGGCGGCCTTGACGGCGGGAAGTGCGAGAACGGACCCCTGCGGGGCGTCCGCGTCGGCGTCGGCCTGGGCCTCGGGCTCGACGGCGGTGTCGGCCTCCGGCTCGGGGGTGGTGTCGGCCTGGGCCTCGGGCTCGACGGCGCCGTCGGCCTCCGGCTCAGGGGCGACGTCCGCCTCGGAGGCCTCGGCCTCCGGCTCCACGGTCGCGTCGGCGTCCGCTTCGGCAGACGGCTCCGTCGTGTCGGCCGCCTCGGCGTCCGTGTCGGCGGCCTCCGTCGCGGTGGCCGACTCGTCGGTGACGGGCTCGGTCGGCTCGCCCGACTCGTCAGCCGCAACCTCTGCCGTCGCCGTCTTCGCCTCAGCCGGCTCGGCAGCGTCGGCCTCGGCCTCAGCCGTCGCCGTGTCGGCCTCAACCGGCTCCTCGGCCTTCGCCGTGTCCGGCGTCTCCGCAGCCGTCTCGGCCTCAGCCGTCGCCGTGTCGGCCTCAGCCGTCGCCGTGTCGGCCTCAACCGGTTCCTCGGCCTTCGCCGTGTCCGGCGTCTCCGCAGCCGTGTCGGCCTCTGCCGTCGCCGTGTCGGCCTCAACCGGCTCCTCGGCCTCCGCCGTGTCCTGCGTCTCCGCAGCCGGCTCGGCGGCGGCAACCGGCGCCTCGTCCGTCGCGGTCTCCGTCTCCGCCTCCGTCGACGCGGCCGCCGAATCCGATCCCTCCGGGGCCGCCGACGCGGTGGCCGAATCCGATCGCTCGGGCTCCGTCGACTCCGCGGTGGCCGAATCCGAACCCTCGGGCTCCGTCGGCTCCGGGGTGGTCTCGGCGGGGGCCGCCGTCTTCGCGGTGTCCGACTCCGTACCCGCGCCCGCCGCAGCCGCCTTCGTGCCCGCCGCGGGCGTCTTCGCTCGGGCCCTGGGGATCTGCGGGTTGTCGAAGGACGCCGCCACCAGGTCGTCCGCCGCTCGGCGGGCCGCGGCCTCCGGGGTGTCGGGGGTCGGGGTCTCACGCGACTGGGGCGGGACGGAGGTTGCCGGGGATTCCTCGCGGTCCCGACCGAATACCTTGCGCAGCATGCTCCGAATACCCATGGGCGAACCCTTTCGCATGAGTGGGGTGCAGTGGGAATGTCCGTACTGGGCGTTTCGGGACGTTCATCCCTGGCCAGGGCGGACACGTAAGGTTAGCGGCCACCCCCTCCCTCCTCCGCGACCCGGTCGCCTCCGGTTGTCGTGCATTCATTCCGTGTTCACTCCGTCGCCGCCCCCGTGCAGATCTACGCCCATAGCGTCGGCCGCCGAAGGACCCCCGACACCATGTCGGCGCAGTGCTGCGCCGGAGGAGGACGAAGTGCGCAAACTGCTGCCGCTGCTGAGCATGAACCCCCACGGAGGCGGCCGTTCCGCTCTCACCTGCCGCTTCCGCTGCGGTGACGCCTGCTTCCACGAGGTGCCCAACACCAGCGACAACGAGTACGTCGGTGACGTCATAGCCGGTGCGCTCTCGCGCCGTTCCGCCCTCCGCGCCGCCGCCGTCGTGACCGTCGCCTCGGCCGCGGGCGGCGCCGTTGTCCTCGGGAACGCCCCGGAAGCGGTCGCCCACCCGGAGAAGCCCGCCAAGCCCGGTAAGCCCGTACCCACCGACGGCGCCCGCGGCCTCCGCTTCGCCCCCGTCGCCCCCAACACCGCCGACCAGGTCACCGTCCCCGCCGGCTACGCGCAGAACGTCGTCATCCGCTGGGGCGAGCCGATCCTCCGCGGCGCCCCCGCCTTCGACTCCGAGAAGCAGTCGGCGAAGGCCCAGGCCGGCCAGTTCGGTTACAACAACGACTTCCTCTCCCTGCTGCCGCTGCGCGGGGAGCACCACCGTCAGGTCCTCGTCGCCAACCACGAGTACACCGACGAGGTGCTCATGTTCCGCGGCTACGACTCCGAGAACCCGACCCGCGAGCAGGTCGAGACCGCCTGGGCCGCGCACGGCCTGTCGGTCGTCGTCGTCCAGGAGGAGCACCGCACCGGCAAGCTCACCCCGGTCACCCGCCACCACCTCAACCGGCGGCTGCACACGACGAGCGAGTTCGAGCTGACCGGGCCCGCCGCCGGCAGCGACCTGCTGAAGACGTCCGCCGACCCCGAGGGCCGTACCGTCCTCGGCACCCTCAACAACTGCGCCGGCGGCACCACTCCGTGGGGCACGATCCTGTCCGGCGAGGAGAACTTCAACCAGTACTTCGCGTACGGATCGTCCCCGACCGACAAGCGGTACGGCGTCGGCACCGGTGCCACCGAGCGCAAGTGGGAGCGGTTCGACAAGCGCTTCGACCTGCGCCAGGAGCCCAACGAGGTGCACCGCCAGGGCTGGGTCGTCGAGCTCGACCCGTACGACCCCGACTCCACGCCCCGCAAGCGCACCGCCCTCGGCCGCTTCAAGCACGAGGCCGCGCAGCCCCGCCTCACCGCGGACGGCCGTCCGGTCGTCTACATGGGCGACGACGAGCGCTTCGACTACTTCTACAAGTTCGTCTCCGCCAAGCGGATGAAGAAGGGCGGCTCGCGAGCCGCCCGTGAGCACAACCTCACCCTGCTCGACGAGGGCACCCTCTACGTCGCCAGGCTGACCGGCGACTCCCCGGCCGCCGAGATCGACGGCACCGGCAAGCTCCCGAACGACGGCGAGTTCGACGGTTCCGGCGTGTGGATCCCGCTCGCCACCGGCGACGTCTCCCACGTCCCCGGCATGACCGCCGAGGAGGTGTACGTCTTCACCCGTCTCGCCGGGGACAAGGTCGGCGCGACGAAGATGGACCGCCCCGAGGACGTCGAGCCGTCCCCGCGCAGCGGCCGCGTCTACGTCGCCCTCACCAACAACACCAACCGCGGCAAGGGCACCAACCCGGGCGCCGACGAGGCCAACCCGCGCAACCTCAACAAGCACGGCCAGGTCCTCGAACTGGCCGAGCACTGGGACGACCCCGCCGCCGACGGCTTCGCCTGGCGTCTCTTCCTCGTCGCGGGCGACCCGAACGACCCGGCCACCTACTACGCCGGCTACCCCAAGGAGAAGGTCTCCCCGATCTCCTGCCCCGACAACCTCGCCTTCGACCCGCACGGCAACCTGTGGATCTCCACCGACGGCAACCAGCTGGGCTCCCACGACGGCCTGTTCGGCGTCGCCACCCGCGGCGAGCGGCGCGGTGAGCTCAAGCAGTTCCTGACCGTGCCGAAGGGCGCCGAGACCTGCGGCCCGATCATCCAGGACCGCCGCGTCCTGGTGGCCGTGCAGCACCCGGGCGAGATCGACGGCGCCTCCGTCGAGAAGCCCGCCTCCGCCTGGCCCGACGGACCCGGCAGGATCGTCCGTCCGTCGGTCGTCGCCGTCTGGCGTACGGACGGCCGCGACATCGGCGCCTGACCGGGGGAACCAGCCCGGGGGCGGAGAGGAGGCCTCACTCCGGCCTCACTCCACCCCCAGGCCCTCCCTGAAACGTACGAACTGCTCCTTCGGCTCCCCCGTGTACGCCCACGGCACCCACGCCGCCCGCGTGCCCAGCATCCCGAGCAGCTCCCGGGCGATGTCCACCTGGCCCGCGTAGCAGGCGGCGTGCGCCAGGAAGTTGAGGTCCCCGACCTCCTCAGGAGCCACCGGTGCCTCCGGGTCCCGGCCGCCGATCCAGCGGGCGTGGGTGCGCCGCAGTTCGGTGACCGCGAGCTCGTGCTTCCAGTGCTGGTCGAAGCCGCGCACCGGGCCCCGCCCCAGCGCCCCGTCCGCGATGTACCGGTACTCCTCGACCCGCGCCACCTGCACCAGGACGGGGAGCGGGGAGCCGGGCGGTGCCACGCCCGCCGCGTCGCGGGCGAAGTCGTACATGCTGCCGTGCGTCCCGTGCCACCGCGCCGACCAGTAGCGCAGCACCTGGATGTGCCCCTCCGTGTTGTACGGGTCACGGCGCCGCAACTCGTCGAACCAGTGCCGCAGTTCCCGGCGCGGCACCCCGCCCTCGTACAGTCGTGCCACCGAGAGCAGTGCCACCCACGGCATCGGGTCGGCGGGCGCCGCCTCCGCAGCGCCGCGGCAGGCGTCGACGGCGGCGTCGACGCGGCCCCGCTCCACGGCGGCGCCCCGGCCGGCCGCGATGGCCGCGTCGAAGACCCGTACCACCTCGGTCGCGGCCCGCAGCACGGCCGCGTCGGGGTTGCCCGGTTCGGCGGCCCGCCAGGTCTCCACGGTGGAGCTGCCGGCGGCGGCGTGCGAGAGGAGCCGCAGCCGGTGGGTGCGGCGCGCCCAGTGGTCGCCCGTGGCGGCGAGCAGGTCGCGTACGCCCTGCCAGCGGCCGATGACGATGTCGTGGCGCGCCTCGGTCAGCGCGCGGTCCCCGAAGTCCGGGTCGAAGTCGGGCGCGAAGCGCTCCGCACGCGCGGCGCGCGTGGAACGACGGCGTACGGCCATCGGGGGCCTCCTTCGGGTTCGGCTGCCGTCAGAAGTCGTGGGTGCTGAGAGGCGGTGGGTGTTCAGAAGTCCGTCGCGTAGCTCTTGTCCCTCGTGCCCGTACGCGCACGCGTGGCCGGGCCCCACTCCTCCGTCGCGGCCATCGCGCGGGCCGCGTCCAGGCGGGCCGGGCGGTAGTAGTCGCTGCCCTTCCGCCAGTAGACGAGCAGCGGGACCACACCGAGGAGCAGGCCGCCGAGGCCGATCGTGAGGGCGGTCGTGGAGAGTTCGCCGAGCGATTCGACGAAGGCCCACAGCATGAACGCGGAGCCGAGCAGCGGCCAGAGACCGCCGAGGACCAGGTTCCGTGCGGAGCGGAAGAGGACCGACTTGTAGGCGACGACCGCGGCGATGCCCGCGAGGCCGTAGTAGAAGGCGATCTGCAGGCCGATCGCGGAGACCGCGTCGCTGAGGATCTGCTGGACGGAGCCGGCGGCCGCGGCGGCGGCGAACATCAGCAGGGCGGCGCCTCCGACGGCGGCGACGGCGACCCAGGGGGTGTTCCAGCGGGGGTGCACGGTGCCGAGCGCGGCGGGCAGGGTCCGGTCGCGGCCCATCGCGAAGAGCGAGCGGGTGACCTGGAGGAGCGTGGTCTCCAGGGTGGCGACGGTCGACAGGACGACGGCCACGACGAGGAGTTTGCCGCCGACGCCCGGCCAGATCTCCTGGCCGAGGACGGCGAGGACGTTGGGGCCCGCGGTGCGGATCTCCTCGGCGCTCAGCAGGACGTTCACGGCGACGGTGAAGGCCTCGAAGAGGACGAAGACGAAACCGACGCCGACGAGCGCGGCGAGCCCTGCGGTGCGGCGGCTGTTCCGGGTCTCCTCGCTGAGGTTGCTGGTGACGTCCCAGCCCCAGTAGTAGAACGCGGCGATCAGGGCGCCCGCGGCGAAGCCCTGCGGGCCCTCGAACTGGCCGAGCCCGAACCAGGACCAGTCGAAGGCGGTCGCCCGCCCCCGGTGCGCGACCGCCGCCAGGACGAACCCGACCAGGATCAGCATCTCGACGCCCGACATGATCAGTTGGGCGCGGACGGTGAGCCGGGCGCCGCCCAGGACGACGAGGAGCATCATCAGGAACCAGCCTGCGCCGACGGCGGCGGCGAGCGGCGTGTGGTCCGCGAGGCCGGGGTCGATCAGGGAGAGCGTGAGGGAGCCCGCGGGCAGCGAACCGGCCACCATGAAGACGGTCGCGGCGAAGACCAGTGCCCAGCCGGAGAGGAAGCCGAGGAAGGGGTGCAGGGTGCGGCCCACCCAGGAGTAGCCCGCGCCGGCGTTGACGTCGATCCGGCCGAGGCGGGCGTACGCGAGGACGATGCCGAGCATCGGTATCGCGCAGTACAGCAGGGCCGCGGGACCGGCGAAGCCGACGGCGCCGAAGAGCACGGCGGTGGTCGCGGCCAGCGAGTAGGCGGGGGCGCTGCCGGCGACGGCCATCACGATCGTGTCGAAGGTGCCGAGGACATTGGGCTGGAGCCCTCTGTTGGTGGTGGTGCGCATGGCGGTGTCCTCGGGGCGCGGGGGGTGAGGCAGGTCGAAGTGGCCCGTCCGCCGGGCCGGTTGCCGACGGCGGCGGGCGCGGATCACGGTGAGATCGAGCGCATCGTAGTCGCCCGGGTGGCTTCCGGTAACGGCGGTGGGGAGGGTTCCGTTCGGTGACCGCCGGTAAGTCCCCCCGTGCGCCCCGGGGAAAGGGTTTACCGCAGGTCGGGACCGGCGATGGCGCGGGCCGCGCGGACCTCCTGGCGGAGCGGTTCCAGGACTCCGGTCTCGTCGCCGAGGAGCTCCGTGCGGACCTCCACCAGGGTGTCCGTGTCCCGCAGCGCGTCCGCGAGTTCGCGCAGTTCCCCCTCCACGGCCGTGACCTCGTCCCGGTCGGGGTCGGGGGCGCCGTGGTCGACGCGGAGCCGGGCGGCCGTCGTCGCGTCCACGATCCGCTCGACGGCGACGACCAGCGGCCACCAGGCCGCGGCACGGGCACCGGTGGGCGGGGGCTCGGTCAGGGCGCGCTGGAACTCGGAGCGGACGGTCGACAGGTCCCGGTACAGCTTCCGCCGGGCCCGCAGCCGCCCGCCCTGGCCGTCCGTGCCGTCGGCGAAGGCGAGGGCCACGTAGGCGGCGGTGTCGGCGACGGCGTCCGCGAGCCGGTCCCCGATCCGGGTGTGCCAGGACTCGGGCCAGAGGAGGTAGCCGGCGATCAGGGTGATCCCGCAGCCGATGAGCGAGTCGTACAGGCGGGGCATGACCAGGCCGAAGCCCTGCTGGTTGAGGGTGTCGGAGAGCAGCAGGATCACCGGGGTGATGGCCGCGGTCTGGAAGGCGTACCCCTTCGCGGAGAAGGCCGGGATGAGGGCCGCTAGGGCGCACATGACGGGGACGTCCCAGAAGCCGCGGGGCACCTCCGCGAGGACGAGGGCGGCGAGGAGGAGTCCGGCGGCGGTGCCGAGGGCCCGGAGCACGGCCCGGGAGAACACCGAGCCGAAGTCGGGCTTCAGGACGAAGGTGACGGTGAGCGCGACCCAGTACGAGCGGGGTACGGCGATCAGCGAGACGAGGGCCTGGGCGAGTCCGATGCAGAGCGCGAGGCGCAGCCCGTACCGCCAGGACGCCCCGGAGAGCAGCACGGAGCGGGTGGCGCGGCGGGCCCGGACCCGGAGCGCGGCGGGTTTCCCGAGCCGGTCGTCCACGTTGTGGACGTCGGGCTCCGCCTTGTGGACGACGGCGGCCGCGTGCCGCAGGGCGTGGTCGACGGCCTTCTCGGCGGGCCGCTCCGGGGTCGGCAGATCGAGTACGGGCGTCCCCGTGAGGCTCTCCTCGACGGCGTCGGCGAGTTCCCGTACGGTCGCCGGGATCGTGGGCGACAGCGGGCCGTACAACCGGGCGCGCAGATGTCCGGCGGGCGCCGCCTCGGCCAGCGGGATGACGACGTTCAGCTGGGCGAGCAGCCGCACCAGCGAGGGCGAGCGGCCGTGCTGACGGGCGCGGCGGGCCAGGATCAGGTCGTAGGCGTGGTTGAGGGACGCGGTGACGGCGTGCCGCTTGTCGTCGTACGCGGTCGTGCCGGTCGCCTCGTACAGCTCGGCGACGGCCCGGTAGGTCGCGGCGACGGCGGCGCGCTCGGGGGCGGCGCGGCGCAGCGGCCAGCCGAGGAGGGTGAGGACGAGGACGAAGAGCCCGCCGAGGGTGAGGAGGAGCGGCGCCGTCCACCAGGGGTCGGGCATGGGCAGGCCGGCGCCGACGACGGCGTTGAGGAGCAGGAGCAGCCCGGAGACGGAGGCGACCGCGCCGATCGAGGAGATCATCCCGGAGACGAGCGCGACGAGGGTGAGGGCGGCGACCGCGAGCCAGCCGTGCCCGAAGACGAGGGTGCCGAGGGTGACGCCGACGGCGCCGAAGAGCTGCGGCACGGCGATGTTGAAGACCCGCATCCGGTAGGCGTCGGCGGTGTCGCCGATGACGCCGGACAGCGCGCCCATCGACACGAGCGCCCCGTACGCCGGGTGCCCGGCGGCCAGCCCGACGGCGAGCGGCGCGGCGAGGGCGACGGCGGCGCGGAGGGCGGCGGCCCAGGGGATCGGCGCGGGGGCGGGCTTGAGGCCGGCGGTGAGCCAGGCGGGCGGGGAGAGCCGTACGGATCCTGCGGGTCGAGCCATGGCCCCAACGTACTGTCCCCGCGCGGCGGCCCGTGGGCGGGTCAGTTGCGGTAGGACTCCACTTCCGCGGCCGGGCGGAGGGCGGCCGTGTCCGGGTCCTCGCCGAACTCCTCCTTCGCGCGGCGCTGCCGCAGCAGGTCCCAGCACTGGTCGAGGCGTACCTCGACCTCGGCCAGGCGGGTGCGTTCCTCGGGGAGGAGACCGCCCGTGCGCTGCCGCAGGGCGCGTTCCTCCTCGACGAGGGCGCCGATGTCGTCCAGGATCTCCTCGTTGTCCATGTCTTCCAGCGTGGCCGATCAGCGCTCGCCGCGCAGGTCGAGGTCGGTGAGGACGGCCCGGTGGTCGGAGCCCGGGAGGTCGAGGAAGCGGACGCCCCGGACGCCGAAGTCCTCGCTGACCAGGACGTGGTCGATCTGGACGAACGGCGGCAGGGGCCCTTCCATGGGCCAGGTCGGCGTGCGGCTCTCCTCCGCGAGGCGGGCGGCGTCCTGGAGGTGCCCGGTCTCCAGGATCGAGCGGAAGGCCGCGTGGTCCTGGGAGGCGTTGAAGTCCCCGGCGACGAGGAGCGGGCCGGTGTGGTCGGCGGCGGCGTTCTCGATCCGGCGGAGTTCCGCCTTCCACAGCCGCACCTGGTCCGGCATCGGCGGCAGCGGGTGGGCGAGTTGCAGGCGTACGGGGACACCGGCGATCGTCGCCGTGGCGCCCGGCATGCCCATGACCGCGGGGATCACCCGGTGGTCGCGGAGCGGGTAGGCGCTCAGCAGGACGGAGCCGACGGAGCCCTCGGCGTCGACGGAGGCCCGGTGGGGCAGTTCGGTCGCGAGGGCGGCGGTGAGGGCGCGCCCGCAGGCCCGGTCGCATTCGGAGACGAAGACCAGCTGGGGCCGCTCGCGCCGGACCGTCTCGGTCAGGGCCCCGGTGGCCTGGCCGAACTCGACGTTGGCGGCGAGCACGCGGACCTGGGCCAGCGGCAGCCCGTGGGCGGTGACGAACTGCGGCGTGTGGGGCAGGGACGCCCAGCCGGTGGCCGTGAGGACGACGACGGCGGTGAAGGTGAGGGCGCGGTGCCGGGCGGCGGCGGCGAGGAGCACGGCGAGGGCGGCGGGCACGGCGAACCAGGGCAGCAGGGAGAGCAGCTGCGGTACGGGGGTGATCCCGTCCTTGTCGAGGACGCGGCAGCCGACGAGCAGGGCCGGTCCCACCAGGAGCAGCCCCGCGGCCCAGACGCCGAGGAGGTGCCTGGGCCGCGGGGGTGGCGGCGCGGGGGCCGCCATGGTCACGGGCGGGTGTTCTTCGGGCGCGACGGCAGGGGCTCGGTCCACGCCCCTCAGTGTCGCAGTGCCTGGCCGATCTCCGCCGTGGTCTCGCCCGACAGGGTCCGGTTGCTGCGTGCGGTGCCGGTCTTGGGCGCCCCGGGCGGGACGCCGTCGATGCTGAGGACGACCGTGTCGAGGAAGTTCCCCTCGCCGTCGCGGAAGGTGACCATGACCGTGTAGTCGGCGTCCTTCCCCTTCGGGTTGGTCGCGGTGATCTCGGCGATCGTGCGGTCGCCGTCGGTCCTCGTCGGTCCGGCGGTGACGTCGCCGGTGGCGTTCACCCCGTCCTTGACCTCGTTCATCCGGTCCTGGGCGGCGGATGCGGCGGCCGCGGTGGCGGAGGAGACGACCTCCCCCGCCTTGTCCGCGACGGTGTCGCAGCCGGTGAGGGCGAGTGCCGTGCTCGCGGCGAGGGCCAGGGCGGTGGCCGTGGGGTGTCTCATGACCGGCCGTTCCTCACATTCTCGCGTCGCGGCCGTAGTCGTCGTTGGTGGCCAGCGCCCAGATCACGAAGATCGAGACGGCCATGGAGAAGAGTGCCCACCACGGCTGGTACGGCAGGAAGAGGAAGTGGAGGAGCACGTTGAGGGAGGCGAGCGCGATGCCGGTGACCCGGCCCCATTCGGCGCCCTTGAGGATGCCGTAGCCGACGATGACGAGGACGACGCCGAGGATGAGGTGGATCCAGCCCCAGGTGGTCAGGTTGAACTTGAAGACGTAGTCGCCGACGCGGGCGTAGACGTCGTCCTTGGCGATGCCGGCGATGCCCTGGAGGATGTCCATGATGCCGGTGATCAGCATCAGGACACCGGCGAAGAGCGTGCCGCCGGCCGCCCAGGCGGCGGAGGAGGAGTGCTGCTTGCGGTGTGGTGCCGTGTTCTGGGTCATGGCCCCATCGTCGGAGCGTTCGCGCGTCGGCGAACCTTCAGTTGGGCCGTACGAGTGAGCGGAGGTAGTTCTCCAGTGCGGTGTCGAACTCCTCGGGCCGCTCCAGGTTGGGCAGGTGGGCCGCCCGTTCGACGACGGTGAGCGTGGCGTGGGGCAGGAGTGCGCGCATCTCCTCCGCGTCGGCGACCGGGGTGTACGTGTCGTCCCGGCCGACGACGACGAGCGCGGGCACGGACACGCTGGTGAGCGTCTCCCGGTAGTCGGGGCGCTCGGCCCGTCCGCGCAGGGCGGCGGCCGCGGCGACGGGGTCGGTGGCGCACATCATGCGGTGGACGTGGGGTGCCGCGTGGGTGTTGTACGGGGCGACCATCCGGTCCAGTACCTCGTCGGCGTATCCGCGCATGCCTTCCCGCAGGAGCCGGTCGGCCATGGCGTTCCGGGCGGCCCTGCCCTCGTCGGTCTCGGCGGCGGGGAAGGTGTCGGCGAGGACGAGACCCCGGACGCGTCCGGGATGGCGGCGGTAGAGCTCCATGGCGATCTGGCCGCCCATGGAGAGCCCGGCGAGGACGCAGTCGTCGACGTCCAGGTCGTCCAGGAGCGCGACGAGGTCCTCCGCGAAGACGCCGAGGGGGGTGGAGCGGCGGGCGGGGGCGTCGGGAAGGGCGGAGTGGGGGTAGGCGGAGTCCGGGCGGGTGGCTCCGGGGTGCGCGCCGAGGGGTGTGGCGCCGTAGCCGCGCAGGTCCGGGGCGATCACCCGGTGCGTCCGGGAGAAACGGTCGATCTGCGGCCGCCACATGGTGTGGTCGAAGGGGTGGCCGTGGACGAGGAGGAGCACGGGGCCGGTGCCCCGGTCCTCGTAGAAGGTCTCGGCGTGGGCTGTCGTGGAGACGGGCATGGCCGCAGGCTAGGCAGCCGCAACTGCTCGGTGCAATAAGATCTTTGCTCTCGGTGCAATGCGGGGAGGGTGGCCGTGGAGGAGTACCGCAGGATCGCGGACCGCGTCGAGGCCGCCGTACGCGACGGCCGGCTGCGCCCCGGCGACCGGCTGCCGCCGCAGCGGGTCTTCGCCCGGCGCCACGGCATCGCGAACTCGACGGCGATCCGCGTGTACGGGGAACTCGCGCGCCGGGGCCTGGTCGTCGGCGAGGTCGGACGCGGCACCTTCGTCCGGGCCGCACCCCCGCCGCCGGGACCCGCGCTCGCCGAGGCCACCGGGACCGCGCCCGTCGACCTCCAGCTCAACTACCCGGGCTTCGAAGGCCAGTCGGAACTGATGGCCCGCGCCCTCGCCGCCCTTGGCCGCCCCGACGTCCTGACCGAGGCCGTCTCCCGGCCCGCCGCCGCGACCGGCACCCCGGAGGCCCGCGAGGCGGCGGCCGCCGTCCTCGCCCGCCCCGGCTGGGCACCGGACCCCGCGAGCGTCCTCTTCGCCGGGAACGGGCGCCAGGCCATCGCCGCCGCGCTCAGCGCACTCGTCCCGCCCGGTGGCCGCCTGGGCGTCGAGGCACTCACGTACCCCCTGGTGAAGGCGGTGGCCGAGCGCCTCGGCATCCGGCTCGTACCACTCGCACTCGACGCCGAAGGGGTACGGCCCGGGGCGCTCGCGGCCGCCCACCGGGCGGCGCCGCTGACCGCCGTCTACCTCCAGCCGACCCTCCACAACCCGCTCTGCGCCACCGCCGGGGAGGGCCGCAGGGCCGAACTGGCCGAGCTGCTGCGGAGCCTGGACCTCACGGCCGTCGAGGACACCACCTGGGCCTTCCTCGTGCCGGACGCACCCGCCCCGCTCGCCGCGCACGCACCGGAGCGGGTCCTCCTCGTCGACAGCCTCTCCAAACGGCTCGCCCCCGGCCTGACCGTCGGCTACCTCGTGGTGCCCGGACGGCTGCGGGCGACGGTCGCGGAGGCCCTGCGGTCCGGCGCCTGGACGGTCGGCGGCCTCGCGCTCGCCGCCGCCACCCGCTGGGCCGGGGACGGCACGGTCGCCGAGGCGGTCGCGGCGAAACGGGCGGACGCGGAGGCCCGGCACGCCCTGGTCCGGCGGCGGCTCGCAGGACAGGCCCTGCGGACCTCCCCGTACGCCTACTACTGCTGGTGGGAACTGCCCGCGTCCTGGCGGGCGGAGACCTTCACGGCCGCCGCCGCCGCACGCGCGGGCGTGGCGGTCACCCCGGGCGGCGCCTTCGCCGCGGGGGCGGGCACGGCCCCGGACGCGATCCGGATCGGCCTCGCCTCCCCGCCGCACCCCGTCCTCGACGAGGCCCTCGCCCGCCTGGCCGCGCTCGCGGCGGACACAGGCTCCGTGCGTTCCGGTCTCCCCGCACGGTCCGGACCCTCCGCAGGTTCCGGACCCTCCGCACGTTCCGGACCCTTCGGAGCCTCCTGAGGGAACGTTCGGCCATGACCGCCCGGACCCTCGGCGGGGTCGCGGCACTCGCCCTGCCCGGGATGCCCTCCGGGAGCGACGCCGTCGCCGTACGGCCCGCCGCCTGATCCACTTGCGGGGCACCGGGCGCGGGTGTGCCCTGGAGGGTGCGGAAAGCAGCAGGGGGGCGAGACCCGAAGGAGCTCCCGCCATGGCCGCACACGCAGCGGTACGCCCCCGGCGCCGGTTCGACACGCGCGGCTGGGGCGCCCCGGTCACCATCGGCGTCCTGTACGGCCTCTACGCGTCGACCGTGGCGCGCCACGGCGGCCCCACCACCCTGGGGCAGCTGTGGCTCGGCCTCGTCTCGGCCGTCGTCCTCGCCGTCGGGATCCACACCCTCCACCGCCACGGCCGCGCCCTGCCCCGCGAGCTGCGGGCGGCCGCCTGGGGCGCTCTGACCGGCATCGCGGTCGGCTTCCTCTTCAGCCTGTCCGGCGCCAGCGTCCTGTCGTCGAGCGGCCTCGGACTCGCCGCCGCCGGGCTCAACGCGGTCGCCGCCTTCTACGTCTTCTACACCCACGAGGACGCCGAGGGGCGGCCCGCGCCGTACTGACCGCCCCGGCTCCCGCTCCGCCCCCCGGCGTGACGGCGACGCCGGTGGTAGGCGACCGCCACGGCGGCGAGCAGCACCGGCCAGGCGGCCAGGGGCGCGTAGCAGGCGATCAGCAGGGCGTCCTGGGCCCCGGTGGCGGGGACGGCGGGGCCGAGGTCCGCGTACGAGGCGTACGCGCCCCAGCCCGCGAGGGCGCACAGTCCCGCGACCCCGGCGAGGGCCGCGCCCGTCGCGGCGGCCGGGTTCACCCGGCGGCCGCCGAGGAACGGCGTCCACCGGGGGAAGACCTCGCCCCAGGAGCGCACGAGCCCCAGGGTGAGGAGGGCGAGCAGCTCGGACACGACGCTGAGGGCCACGACGTACACGGACTCGCCCGCGCTCATCGCGCCCAGCTCGGCGTCCTGGGTGACGGGGAGGCCCGCGACGAGCGCGAGGCGCCACAGGCCCGACGGGAGGGTGACCAGGGGGACGGCGTGAGCGGCGAGGACGGCCCAGCGGGGCACGCCGGGAAGGGCCTTGATGCGTGTCATGCGCCCAGCGTCCCGCCGGGACCCGGCCCGGGACGTCGCCCCGGCGGCCGGTCCGTCTCCGCCGCCCGGGGGAGCCCGGGTCCACCCCCACGGCGAGGCCACCGCCGTAGGACGGGGCCCACCGCCACGGCGACCCACCGCCGTAGGCCGGGGTCCACCGCCACGGCGAGCCACCGCCGTAGGCCGGGGTCCAGCCCGCCGTATGCCCGGCTCTCCCCTCCTGCGGCCCACGCACCGACACGGCGTCACCGCCGTCGCCCGGCCCCACCGACAGGGCGACGCCCCCGCCCCGCGGCCGGCTCTCCGGCTCGGGCGATCCGCGCGGGCCGAGGCGTGGTGCTGCCCCCGCCCCCCGCCCCGTTCTCCGCTCTGGCGATCCGTGCGCGGGTGACGGAGACTGGCAGGCAGGTACTCCCCGATCCCGGAGGGGAACGGTATGACCGACCTCGCCATCGAGACCGAGGGCCTGGTCAAGGTCTTCGGCACGAACCGCGCCGTCGACGGCGTCGACCTGCGCGTGCCCGCCGGGACCGTCTACGGCGTCCTCGGGCCCAACGGCGCCGGCAAGACCACCGCCGTCAAGGTGCTCGCGACGCTCCTCCGCCCCGACGGCGGCCGGGCCCGTGTCTTCGGGAAGGACGTCGTCGAGGACGCCGACACCGTGCGCGGCCGGGTGAGCCTCACCGGCCAGTACGCCTCCGTCGACGAGGACCTGACCGGCACCGAGAACCTGGTCCTGCTGGGCCGGCTGCTCGGCCACACGCGGGTCGCCGCCCGCGAGCGCTCCGCGCAGCTGCTCGCCGCGTTCGGGCTCGCCGACGCCGCCGACCGGCAGATCAAGAACTACTCGGGTGGCATGCGGCGCCGCATCGACATCGCCGCGTCCATCCTCAACACCCCCGACCTGCTCTTCCTCGACGAGCCGACGACGGGCCTCGACCCGCGCAGCCGCAACCAGGTCTGGGACATCGTCCGCGCCGTGGTCGCCCAGGGCACCACCGTCCTGCTGACCACCCAGTACCTGGACGAGGCGGACCAGCTGGCCTCCCGTATCGCCGTCATCGACCACGGCAAGGTGATCGCGGAGGGCACCAAGGGCGAACTGAAGGCCTCCGTCGGTTCGGGCTCCGTGCACGTACGCCTCCGGGACCCCGAGCAGCGCCCCGAGGCCGAGAGGGTCCTCCAGGGCGCGCTGAAGACGGCCGTCACGCTCGAACCGGACCCGGTCGCGCTCACCGCCACCGTCAACGGCCACGGCACGGACCTCGGCGCCGCCGAACAGGCCGCGCGGGCCCTGGCGGAGCTGACGCGGGCCGGGATCACCGTCGACAACTTCGCGCTCGGCCAGCCCAGCCTCGACGAGGTGTTCCTGGCCCTGACGGACCGGCCGGCGGAGAGGCTCACGGACGGCCCGGACGAGGGAACCCGCACCGACCGGAAGGGACCGACGGCATGACCACCGTCACCACCGGCAAGGACACGCAGCCGACCGACGCGCTCGACTTCGTCGCCCCGAAGGCGGACGAACTCGCGGCGCTGCTCGTCGGGCAGTCCCGGCCGCCGCGCCCCAGCGCGCTGTCCGCTTCGCTGACCTTCGGCTGGCGGGCCATGCTGAAGATCAAGCACGTGCCGGAGCAGCTGTTCGACGTGACGGCGTTCCCGATCATGATGGTGCTGATGTACACGTACCTCTTCGGGGGCGCGCTGGCCGGCTCGGTCTCGGAGTACATCCAGTTCCTGCTGCCGGGCATCCTCGTGATGAGCGTCGTGATGATCACGATGTACACGGGGATCTCGGTCAACACGGACATCGAGAAGGGTGTCTTCGACCGCTTCCGCACCCTGCCGATCTGGCGGCCCGCGCCGATGGTCGGCTATCTCCTCGGCGACGTGGTGCGCTATCTGATCGCCTCGGCCGTGATGCTGACGGTCGGCATGATCATCGGCTACCGGCCGGACGGCGGGGTCGTCGGCGTGCTGCTCGGGGTGGCGCTGCTGCTGGTGTTCTCCTTCGCGTTCTCGTGGATCTGGACCATGTTCGGGCTGATGCTGCGCAGCGAGAAGTCCGTCATGGGCGTCAGCATGATGGTGATCTTCCCGCTGACGTTCCTGTCCAACGTCTTCGTCGACCCGAGGACCATGCCGGGCTGGCTCCAGGCCTTCGTCAACAACAGCCCGGTGACCCATCTGGCGACGGCCGTGCGCGAGTTGATGGCCGGGAACTGGCCCGCGGCGGACATCGCCTGGTCGCTGGGGTGGTCGGCGGTGCTCGTCATCGTCTTCGGCGCGGTGACGATGAGGCTCTACAACCGCAAGTAGGCTCCGCCCGCACGCCGTCGTCGACCGCGTGGGCTCCCGCTCACCGGTCTCGTGGGGTGGTCTGCTGGACCGCCCACCGGTTGCCGTCCGGGTCGGCGAAGTAGACGAACGACCCCCACGGCTGGTCGTCGATGCCGCTGACCTCGATCCCCCGGGCGGTGAGGTCGCGGTGGGCCTCCTCGACGTCCGTGACGACGACCTGCATGTTGTCGAGGGAGCCCGGGGCCATCTCGGTGATGCCCTTGCCGAAGGCGATCGAGCAGGCCGAGCCGGGCGGGGTCATCTGCACGAAGCGGATGGTGTCGCTGACCGGGATGTCGTGGTCGGTGTGGAACCCCACCCGCTCGTAGAAGGCCTTGGCCCGGTCGATGTCGCTGACGGGCACGCCGATGAGCTCCAGCTTGATGTCCATGGGGGCATTCTGCGCCCGGTGGCGGCCGGGCGCATGGTGTCCGGTGGGGAAGGGGGCCTTCCGCCGTGCGTTCCGGTCAGTCGAGGCGCAGGTCGGCCAGTTGGCGTTCGAAGGGGACGATCTCGTCCTCGTCGTCCCGTCGGCCCGGCCGGGCCGCGACCATGTCCGCGAACTCGCGTCCTGCCCGGTTGACGCGGGACGGCAGCCCGTCCGTGTAGTCGTCCCCGCCCGAGCCCCAGTCCTCCGAGGCCGCGTAGACGGCGGTCGGCGCGACGAGGGCCCGAAGGTAGGCGAAGAGCGGTCGCAGGGCGTGGTCCAGGACCAGGGAGTGGCGGGCGGTGCCGCCGGTCGCCCCGATGAGGACCGGGGTCCCGGTGAGCGCGGCCGGGTCGATCAGGTCGAAGAACGACTTGAACAGTCCGCTGTACGAGGCCGTGAACACCGGGGTCACGGCGATGACCCCGTCGGCGCCGGTCACCGCGTCGATCGCCTCCTGGAGCCGCCCGGAGGGGAAGCCGGTCACGAGGTTCTTCGCGATGTCGACGGCCAGGTCGCGCAGTTCGACGACCTGGACGTCGACCGCGTACTCCTGCTCGGCGAGCCGGTACCGGGCGGCCTGGAGGAGCCGGTCGGTGAGCAGCCGGGTGGAGGAGGGGGAGCTGAGTCCGGCGGAGACGGCGACCAGCTTCAGCGTCTGCATGGTGTCAGACCTCCTGGGAGAGTACGGCGGGGTGGAGCGGGGCGGTGGTGGGGACGCCGGCGGGGCGCAGGCTCTCGAACTCCTTGCGCAGCACGGGGACGACCTCCTCGCCGAGGATGTCGAGCTGCTCCAGGACCGTCTTGAGGGGCAGTCCCGCGTGGTCGACGAGGAACAGCTGGCGCTGGTAGTCGCCCACGTAGTCGCGGAAGGACAGGGTGCGTTCGATGACCTCCTGCGGCGAGCCGACGGTCAGCGGGGTCTCCCGGGAGAACTCCTCCAGGGTCGGGCCGTGGCCGTAGACGGGCGCGTTGTCGAAGTACGGGCGGAAGTCCCGTACCGCGTCCTGCGAGTTCTTGCGCATGAACACCTGGCCGCCGAGGCCGACGATCGCCTGCTCGGGGGTGCCGTGGCCGTAGTGCGCGTACCGCTGGCGGTAGAGGCGGACCATCTTCTCGGTGTGCTGCTTGGGCCAGAAGATGTGGTTCGCGAAGAAGCCGTCACCGTAGTAGGCGGCCTGCTCGGCGATCTCGGGGGAGCGGATGGAGCCGTGCCACACGAAGGGCGGGACGCCGTCGAGCGGGCGCGGGGTGGAGGTGAAGCCCTGGAGGGCGCTGCGGAACGTGCCCTCCCAGTCGACGACGTCCTCCCTCCACAGCCTGTGGAGGAGCGCGTAGTGCTCGATGGCGAGCGGGATGCCCTGGCGGATGTCCTGTCCGAACCACGGGTAGACCGGGCCGGTGTTGCCGCGGCCCATCATCAGGTCCACGCGGCCGTCGGCGAGGTGCTGGAGGGTCGCGTAGTCCTCGGCGATCTTCACCGGGTCGTTGGTGGTGATGAGGGTCGTGGAGGTGGACAGGATCAGGTGCTCGGTGCGGGCCGCGATGTGCCCGAGGAGGGTGGTGGGGGAGGACGGTACGAACGGCGGGTTGTGGTGCTCGCCGGTCGCGAAGACGTCGAGCCCGACCTCCTCGGCCTTGAGCGCGATGGCGACGGTGTTCTTGATCCGCTCGTGCTCGGTGGGGGTGCGGCCGGTGGTGGGGTCGGTCGTCACGTCGCCGACGGTGAAGATCCCGAACTGCATCGTGCTCACCTCTCGCGGTGTTTCGCGCCTCGCGGCGTTGGTTGAACCTTAAACCCTCTTGGTTGAAGGTTAAACTACCACGTCCAACGGCGCGCCCCCCTCCTCTATTCCGATCCTCTCCTCCGAGCGGTCCGGAGGCCTCCCGTAGAGTCCCCGACGTGAACGGTGCGATAGCGGTCGTCGGAATCGGCGCGGACGGCTGGGACGGGCTCCCCGCGGCCTCCCGCCGCGCCCTCGGCACCGCCGAGGTCCTCATCGGCGCCCCCCGCCAGCTCGACCTGCTCCCCCGCGACGCCTGCCCCGGCGAACGGATCACCTGGCCGTCCCCGCTCCGCCCCGCCGTCCCCGGACTGCTCGCAACCCACCAGGACCGCGCCGTCGCCGTCCTCGCCAGCGGCGACCCGTCCTTCTACGGCATCGGCCGCACCCTCGCCGAGGCCGTCGGCGCCGACCGCCTCCGGATCCACCCGCACCCGTCCTCCGTCTCGTACGCCTGCGCCCGGCTCGGCTGGCCCCTGGAGGACACCGAGACCCTCTCCCTCGTCGCCCGGCCCCTCGCCGCGCTCTCGGCCGCCCTCCACCCCGGCCGCCGGCTCCTCGTCCTCGGCGAAGGACCCGCGACTCCCGCGCAGGTCGCGGCGCGCCTCCGGGACACCGGCTGGGGCGGCACCCGGATCCGGGTCCTGGAACAGCTCGGCGGCGACCGCGAGCGGATCCTCGACGCGACCGCCGCCGACTGGCCCCACGAGCGGACCGACGCCCTCCACGTCCTCGCCCTCGACTGCGTACGCGACCCCGGCACCCTCCGGCTCGGCGCCGTCCCCGGCCTGCCGGACGAGGCGTACGAGCACGACGGGCAGCTCACCAAGCGGTACGTCCGCGCCGCCACCCTCGCCGCCCTCGCCCCCGCCCCCGGCGAACTCCTCTGGGACATCGGCGGCGGCTCCGGCTCCATCGGCGTCGAATGGATGCGAGCCCACCGCTCCTGCCGGGCGATCACCGTCGAGAAGTCCCCGCAGCGGGCGGAACGCATCGGACGCAACGCCGACGCCCTCGGCGTCCCCGGCCTGCGCGTGATCACCGGCCCGGCCCCCGAGGCGCTCTCCGGACTCGCCTCCCCCGACGCGATCTTCATCGGCGGCGGCCTCACCGCCCCCGGCCTCCTCGACGCCTGCTGGGACGCGCTCCCCGCCGGCGGCCGGCTCGTCGCCAACACCGTGACGCTCGAGTCCGAGGCGCTGCTCGCCGACCGCTACCGCCGCCACGGCGGCGAACTGGTCCGGCTCGCCGTCGCCTCCGCCGTCCCCGTCGGCGGCTTCACCGGCTGGCGCCAGGCGATGCCGGTCACGCAGTGGTCCGTCACCAAACCAGGAGAACGAGCATGACCGTCTACTTCATCGGCGCGGGCCCCGGCGCGGCCGACCTCATCACCCTGCGCGGCGCGCGGACGCTCGCGTCCTGCGGGGTCTGCCTGTACGCCGGTTCGCTCGTCCCCACCGAACTGCTCGCCGAGTGCGGGCCCGACACGCGCCTCGTCGACACGGCCGACCTCGACCTCGACCGGATCGTCGCCGAGATCGCCGCCGCGCACGACGCGGGCCAGGACGTGGCCCGCCTCCACTCCGGCGACCCGTCCGTCTTCAGCGCGATGGCCGAGCAGATGCGGCGGCTCGACGCGCTCGGCATCCCGTACGAGGTCGTGCCGGGCGTCCCCGCGTTCGCGGCGGCTGCGGCCGCGCTGAAGCGGGAACTGACCGTCCCCACGGTCGGCCAGACGGTCATCCTCACCCGTGTCGCACAGCAGGCCACACCCATGCCCGAGGGCGAGGACCTCGCCACCCTCGGCCGCAGCGGCGCCCTGCTCGTCCTCCACCTGGCCGCCCGCTACGTCGACCGGGTCGTCGCCGAACTCCTCCCCCACTACGGCGCCGACTGCCCGGCCGCGGTCGTGGCCATGGCCAGCCGCCCCGACGAACTCGTCCTGCGGGGCACCCTCGACGACATCGCCGGCCGGCTGAAGGCGGCCGGCATCACGAAGACGGCCGTCATCCTCGTCGGCCGCACCCTCGCGGCCTCGGAATTCCGCGACAGCCACCTGTACGACCCGTCCCGCGACCGCCACGCCTGCTGATCGCGACGGGGCGCGCGGGGGCGTGGGGCGTGCGGGGCATGCGGGGGCATGCGGCGGGGCCCCGGGAAGTCCGATCCCGGGGCCCCGCCGCACATCACCGGGTCTTCGCCGTCAGGCGTTCGACGTGAGACCGGAGGTTCTCGGCGTCAGGCGTTCGGCCGCTTGCCGTGGTTCGCGCTCTTCTTCTTCCGGGCCCGACGCTTGTTGCCACGCTTCGCCATGGGACTCCCTCTCGCTCGGGGCTGTGCCCTCGCCAGCCTAGGTTCGGGAGCCGGGGGCCGCATGTCGGTGCCGTGGCCTTGAATGGACCCATGACCGTCTACGACGTGGCCCGGGCGCTGCCGGGCATCGAGGAACTGCGCGACCACAGCCGGGGGCTCGCCATGCTGGAGGCCGTGCTGAGCCCGGAGTGGGAGCGCCGGTACTACTCCTTCGACGCGCACTGGTCCGAGACCGAACAGCTGGCGTCGATGAAGGACGGCCAGGGCGGCGAGTACACGATCGTCCTCTCCCCCGCGGGGGTGTTCGCGCGCGTCTTCGACCACGAGTCGCCGCTGAGCCCGTTCGGGCCGCTCGCCGACGGCCGGACCTGGCCCGGGGTGCTCGACGGGGTCCCGGAGGCCTTCCGGGAGTACCTCACCGAACCCGCGTTCACGGACGAGGACGGGATCCACGTGACCACCGCCTGCCTGTGGCGCGAGACCGGGGACACGGCCTGGCACACGGGCCCGGTCGAGTTCACCGGCGTGGAGGACCACGAGGACCCGGACGGCGCGGGCCGCTTCCTCCACCTGCTCACGAACCGCACGGCGGAGGCGTACGCGGAGTGGGCCGCGGACCACTACGAGCGCCCGGTCGACCTCGTAGCCGTACGCCACGTCCTCGCCCTGCGCCCGCTCACGCCCGAGATCGTCGCGGCGCTCGACCCGGAGCTGACGCTCGCGGACCTCGCCGAGGACGCCGACGAGATCGGGTACCCGGGCAGCAGCACGTAGTACCCGGAGACCACGGCTCGGGAAATTCGATCGGCGCGTGCCGGGGCGCGCAGGGCGCCGGCGGCGGCCCGTTTCATCGAGCGCTACACGGCCGCCCGCCGGTTCGAGGTGATCCGAACGAAAGACCCGGCTAGGCGTCCGCCCCTGCCCCCGCGCCCGGTCCCGGTCCCGCCGTCTCCGACCGGCCCACCACCGTCCCCGCGCGGTCGACGCAGATGACGTCGACCGCGACCGGGGCGCCGCGCAGGACCGCCAGGGACTCGTCGCGGGCTCGGGCGGCGACCAGGTCGCCGAGGGGCACGCCGGCGGACTCACAGAGGCGGAGGGCGGCGAGGCCCGTGTTCGCCCCGGTGATCTCCGCCGCCAGGGCCTCCGACGCGCCTCCCGTGCGGGCCAGGTCCGCGAGGAAGGCCTTGTCGACCTGGGAGCGGGCCGAGTGGAGGTCCAGATGGCCCGCGGCCAGCTTGGACAGCTTCGCGAAGCCGCCGCAGATCGTGAGGCGGTCGACCGGATGGCGGCGGATGTACTTGAGGACCGCGCCCGCGAAGTCGCCCATGTCGAGCAGGGCGATCTCCGGCAGCTCGTACAGCCCGCTGACCGTGCGCTCGGAGGTGGAGCCCGTACAGCCCGCCACATGGGTGAGGCCGCCCGCGCGGGCCACGTCCACGCCCCGGCGGATGGAGTCGATCCACGCCGAGCACGAGTACGGGACGACGACGCCCGTCGTGCCGAGGATCGACAGGCCGCCGAGGATGCCGATCCGGGGGTTCCAGGTGGAGCGGGCGATCTCGGCGCCGTGGTCGACGGACACGGTGATCTCGACGTCCCCGGTGCCGCCGTGCCGGGCCGCGACCTCGGCGACGTGCTCCCGCATCAGCTGCCGGGGCACCGGATTGATCGCCGGCTCGCCCACGTCCAGGGGCAGGCCCGGCAGGGTGACCGTGCCGACGCCCTCGCCCGCCCGGAAGACCACACCCGAGCCCGGCGGCAGGAGCCGTACCGTCGCCCGGATCACCGCCCCGTGCGTGACGTCCGGGTCGTCGCCCGCGTCCTTGACCACGGCCGCCATGGCCGTGCCCGAGCGGAGGGACTCCGCCGTCAGCGCGAACGACGGCCTCTGGCCCTTCGGCAGCGTGATCGTCACCGGGTCGGGGAAATCACCGGTCAGGAGCGCCGTGTACGCGGCCGTCGTCGCCGCCGTCGCGCAGGCACCCGTCGTCCAGCCGGGGCGGAGGCCGGTGTGCTTGAGTTGGGCCTCACGCCCGCCTGACGTCACGAAAGGGCTCCTGTGGTGCACGTACTCATTCTCGGGGGGACCGCCGAGGCCCGCGCCCTCGCGGGCCTGCTGCACGGCGAGGCCCGGGTCACCAGCTCCCTCGCGGGGCGGGTGGCGAGCCCCCGGCTGCCGGCCGGGGAGGTCAGGATCGGCGGTTTCGGCGGGGCCGAAGGACTGGCGGAGTGGCTGCGGGAGCACGCGGTGGACGCGGTCATCGACGCCACGCATCCCTTCGCCGAGCGGATCAGCTTCAACGCGGCCGGGGCGGCCGCCACCGCCCATGTTCCCCTGCTCGCGCTGCGCCGCCCAGGCTGGGTCCCGGTGGAGGGCGACGACTGGCACGAGGTGCCGTCCCTGGACGACGCGGCCCGCGCCCTGGACGGCCTCGGCGACCGCGTCTTCCTGACGACGGGCCGCATGGGCCTCGCGGCCTTCGCGGACCGCCCGGAATGGTTCCTGGTCCGCTCGGTGGACGCCCCGGAGGCCCCCGTGCCGGTCCGCGCCGAGATCCTGCTCGACCGGGGGCCGTTCGCCCTGGACGGCGAGCGGGAGCTGCTGCGCCGCCACCGGATCGACGTCCTGGTGACGAAGGACAGCGGCGGCGCGGCGACGGCCCCGAAGCTCCGGGCGGCCCGTGAGGCCGGCATCCCGGTCGTCCTGGTCCGCCGCCCCCCGGTCCCGCCGGACGTCCCGGTGGCGACGACCCCGGCGGAGGCCGCCGGGTGGGTGCGGCGTGGCTGAGGGTCAGCCGGCGGGGAGTTCCTCGACCTCGACCCAGGACACGTCCTCGAGGTCGGTGGCGAGCGTGTTGCCCCACTTGTCGACTGCGACGACGCCGAAGCGGTACCGGTCGCCGTCCGGCGTGGACGCGATGAGGTGCGAGGTGGCCGCCGCCGGAATGTAGTCGACGTGGTGGAAGACCCACACGCCGCCGCCGGGCTCCTCCTCGTCCGCCCAGAACTCGCCCTTGAACAGGTCGTACCGTTCGAGGTCGGGCTCCGTGTTGGCGTCCCACTCCAGGACACCGTCCGTGCCGGCGGTGCCCCATGTTCCGCCGGAGGCGCACTCTACCGACCGGTTCCTTCCGCGCGACAGCCGATCCCGCCCGGCGTTCAATGGAGTGATGGGTACCGTCCGATGGCTTGCCACGGCGGGGCTCGTGGCGCTTCTGGGTGCCGCGCCGAGCCCCTCCCCCTCCCCGACACCCGAACCGCCGCCCGCGCAGCCGCCGCCCGTGCTCGACCGGGCGGACGTGGACCGGGCCGTCGGGCGGATCGACGCCGACGTCGCGGCGATGATGAAACGCACCGGGCTGCCCGGGGTGTCCGTCGCCGTCGTGTACGAGGACGAGGTCGTCCACCTCAAGGGGTACGGGGTGCGCGAGGTGGGCAAGACGGCCCGCGTCGACGCCGACACCGTCTTCCAGCTGGCCTCCGTGTCGAAACCGATCGCCTCGACCGTCGTCGCGGGAGCCGTCGGCGTCGAGGGCTGGCAGCGGCCCGTCGCCCCCGAGCTGCCCGAGTTCCGCCTGAAGGACCCGTGGGTCAGCTCCCATGTGACGGTCGCCGACCTGTTCTCGCACCGCAGCGGTCTGCCCGACCACGCGGGCGACCTCCTGGAGGACCTCGGCTACGACCAGGAGTACATCCTGTCCCACCTGCGGTACGAGGCCCTGGCGCCGTTCCGCGCGAGCTACGCGTACACGAACTTCGGGCTGACGGCGGCCGCCGAGGCCGTCGCCGCGGAGAAGGGCGTGCCGTGGGAGAAGCTCTCCGAGGACACCCTCTACAAGCCCGCCGGCATGAACGACACCAGCTCCCGCTTCCAGGACTTCGCCTCGAACGCCGACCGGGCCGTCGGCCATGTGAAGGAGTCCGACGGCACCTGGAAGGCGTCCGTACGCGACCCGGACGCCCAGTCCCCGGCGGGCGGCGTCAGCTCCTCCGCCCGTGACATGGCGACCTGGCTGCGGCTCCAGCTCGCGAACGGCACGCTGGACGGGAAGAAGATCGTCGACGCCGAGGCCCTCGACCTCACCCACCACCCCGAGAGCGTCGCCTCGCCCCCGCACGCCCCGGCGGGCCGGACCGGCTTCTACGGCCTCGGCTGGAACGTGGCGTACGACGACGAGGGCCGGCTGCGGCTCTCGCACACCGGCGCGTTCGCGCTCGGCGCCCACACCAACGTCACGATGCTGCCGGGCGAGCAGCTGGGGATCGTCGTCCTCACCAACGGGGCGCCGGTCGGCGTCGCGGACGCCGTCGCCCTCGACTTCTTCGACACCGTGCAGAACGGGAAGCCCAGCCGGGACTGGGTGCCGCTCCTCGACGGCGTCTACCAGCAGCAGGCGGACGCGGACCGGTCCGAGACGGACTACACGAAGCGGCCCGCCGATCCCGCCCCCGCGAAGGCCGCCGACGCCTACACCGGCACGTACGCCAACGACTACTTCGGCCCGCTCACGGTCGCAGAGGAGGGCGGCGGCCTGGTCCTGCGACTGGGACCGGAGCCCCAGTCGTACCGGCTCACGCACTACGACGGGAACACGTTCAGCTTCCCGACGCGCGGGGAGAACGCCGTCGGCCCCACCGGCGTCACCTTCTCCCCGGACGGGAGGACCGTCCGCGTCGAGTACCTGGACCAGGAGGGCCTGGGGACGTTCACCCGGAGCGGCTCGTAGCCGCTCCGGCAGGCCGGCTCACCCGTACCGGCGGGGCGTCCAGGTGATCGTCCGGCCGTCGGCCCGCCGCACCGCGCGGGTCTGGGACGAGCCGATGAGGAGCAGGGTGCGCATGTCGACCTCGGACGGTTCCAGGGTCTTCAGGGTCACCACGCGCACCGACTGTTCGGGGCCGCCCACGTCTCGGGCGACGACCACCGGGGTCTCGGGCGGGCGGAGTTCGAGCAGGAGGTCGCGGGCGGCGGCCACCTGGTGGGTACGGGACTTCGACCCCGGGTTGTAGAGGGCGAGGACCAGGTCGGCCGAGGCCGCGGCCCGCAGCCGGGCCTCGATGACGTCCCAGGGCTTGAGCCGGTCGGACAGCGAGATCGTCGCGTAGTCGTGGCCCAGGGGGGCTCCGGCGGCGGCGGCGGCCGCGTTGGCCGCGGTCACCCCCGGGAGGACCCGTACGGGTACGTCGGCGTACGCCGGTTCGCAGGCCACTTCGAGGACCGCCGTCGCCATCGCGAAGACGCCCGGGTCGCCGCCGGAGACGACCGCGACCCGGTGGCCGCGCCGGGCCAGGTCGAGCGCGAACTCGGCCCGCTCGGACTCCACCTTGTTGTCGGAGCCGTGGCGGATCTGTCCGGCGCGCAGGACAGGCACCCGGTCCAGGTAGGTGGTGTAGCCGACGAGGACGTCGGCGTTCACCAGCGCGCCGCGCGACTCGGGGGTGAGCCAGGGCGCGCCGGCCGGGCCGGTGCCGACGACGACGACCTCGCCCCGGTCCCGTACGGGTGGCTCCTGGTCGATGCGGGAGGGCAGGACGGCGACGGAGAAGTAGGGGACGGAGTCCGGGTCGACGTCGGCGAGGTCGCCGGTCCGCTCACCCGCCATGAACGCCCGCTCCACGTACCGGGCGTCGTCGAGCCGCCCGGCCCGCTCCAGGGCCCGTCGCACGGTGGGGAAGGTGCGGCCGAGCTTCATCACGACCGCCGAGTCGGTGCCCGCGAGCCGGGCCGTCAGCTCGTCCTCCGGCAGGGTGCCGGGGATGATCGTGAGGACCTCCTCCGCCTCGCACAACGGTTCGCCGAGGCGGGCGGCGGCGGCGCTGACGGACGTGACGCCGGGGATGACGGTCGTGTCGTAGCGGTGCGCGAGCCGCTTGTGCATGTGCTGGTACGAGCCGTAGAACAGCGGGTCGCCCTCGGCGAGGACGGCGACCGTGCGCCCCGCGTCGAGGTGCGCGGCGAGGCGGGCCGACGCCTCCTCGTAGAAGTCGTCCAGGGCGCCCCGGTAGCCGCCGGGGTGGTCCGTGGTCTCCACCGTGAGCGGATACATCAGCCGCTCCTCGATGTGGTCCGCGCGGAGGTGCTCGGCGGCGATCGAGCGGGCGATGGAGCGGCCGTGGCGGGCCGAGTGGTACGCGATCACGTCGGCGGCGGCGATGGCCTTCACGGCCGCCACCGTCATGAGGTCCGGGTCGCCGGGGCCGAGGCCGACGCCGTAGAGCTTTCCGGTGGCGGTCACTGCTGGATCTCCGCTTCGTGGGCGATCGCGTTGATCGCGGCGGCCGTCATCGCGCTGCCGCCGCGCCGGCCCCGCACGACGAGGTGTTCGAGGCCGAGGTCCTGGGCGGCGAGGGCGTCCTTGGACTCGGCGGCGCCGATGAAGCCGACCGGTATGCCGAGGACGGCGGCGGGCTTCCCCGCGCCCTCGGCGATCATCTGCAGGAGGTGGAAGAGGGCGGTGGGCGCGTTGCCGATGGCGACGACGGAGCCTTCGAGGCGGTCCCGCCACAGTTCGAGGGCGGCGGCGGAGCGGGTGGTGCCGAGCTCGGCGGCCAGGTCCGGCACGGACGGGTCCGAGAGCGTGCAGACCACCTCGTTGTCGGCGGGCAGCCGCCTGCGGGTGACGCCGCTCGCGACCATCTGGGCGTCGCACAGGATCGGCGCGCCGGCCCGGAGGGCGGCGCGGGCGCTGGCGACCACGCCGGGGGAGTAGGCGATGTCCCGCACGAGGTCGGTCATGCCGCAGGCATGGATCATCCGGACCGCCACCTGGGCGACGTCGGCGGGCAGGCCCGCGAGATCCGCCTCGGCGCGGATCGTGGCAAAGGACCGGCGGTAGATCTCCGCCCCGTCCTTCTCGTAGTCGAACATGGTGTCGCTCTCGCTCATCTCGTGTGGGACGTGGGGGGCGTGTGGTCGACAGGGGTACGGGCCGCTCCGACCGCTGCGGGCAGGGAGGCGCGGGGGGTGGGGACGCCGTCCACCCGGTAGGTGTCGTCGCCGGTGGCGAGGACCTCGATCCAGTCGCCGTACGGGTGTCCGCAGCCGCGTGCGCATCCGGAGAAGTGCACGGGCACCGGCCCCGCGGGCACGGCGCGGGCGTCCGCCCGTACGTCGGCGAGGGACTTGGCGCACCCGTGCCGGCCGGTACAGACGGTGACCCCGGCGCCGGGGTCGTCGGACCGGGTGATCAGCCCGTACGCCGCGAGGCGGGCGAGCCGGTCGGCGGGTCCGTCGACGGCCGACCCGGTGCGGGCCGCTTCCGCCGGCCTGGTGGGGCCCGCTTCCGCCGCCCCGGTGGGGCCGGCTTCCGCAGGGCCCGTGGGGCCGACGACGACCGCGCCGCGCCAAGGCGTCAGCCGCACCTCGTCGGCCGGCAGCAGGGCCCGTAGCTGAGCGGCGGTCAGCCGGCCGAGCGGCGCGAGGACGTACAGCGCGTCGGCGCCGAGCACCCCGGGTGCCGGCGGCCGGGACACGGGCAGCGGTGGTGCGGGTACGGGTACGGGTTCGGCCGCGATCCCGGCGGCGGCCAGGGCGCGGGCCCAGTCCGGCACGTGCGCGTCGGGCAGTTCGCGGGGTCGCCAGGCCCCGTTCCCGGCCGCCTCGGCCGCGTCGAGGAACGCGAGGGCGGTGGCGAGGGCGGCGCGGACGGCGTCGGCGGCGGCGAGCCGGAAGACCTGCGGCCCCAGGTGCAGCAGGACGGATCCGCCCTCGTCTGCGACCAAGCTCACATCCCCGCCGAGCGGGGCCACGTCGCCGCGACCGTCGTCCAGGACGAACAGGAACCGTCCCGAGAGGGACGCCGCCCGGGGCTCGGCGCACAGTGCGGCGTCCAGTCCGCGCGCCCACAACTGCACGTCCGCGTAGCCGAGTCCGTCGAGTCCCGCGGTGGGCGAGGCGACGATGTTGCGGACGCGCTCGTGGGTGGGGGAGGGCAGCAGGCCCGCGTCCGCGAGGAGCGCCGCGAGCGCCGCCCCGCAGTCGTCCGCGAGGCCCCGCAGCTCCGCGTTGCCGCGCGAGGTGATGCTGATCCGGCCGTCGCCCAGGGTCTCCGCCGCGGTCGCGAGCGTCGTGACCTGATGAGCCGTCAGGAAACCTGCGGGAAGCCGCAGTCGGGCCAGGCGGCCGTCCTCGGCGGGATGCAGGCGCAGCGCCCCCGGGCAGGCGTCGCCACGGTCCCGTATACGAGCTTCGCCCGGATCGGGCGTCGTGGCTGGGGTGGGCGGCATGGCGGCGAGCATACATACGGGGAACCGGGCGGCCACCGGGTGTGATCAGGTCGACTCGGTGGCCCGTCCCGCCCCTCCACCGCACGATCTAGGATGCAGATCGGCATGGGGTCCCCGGACCCCGGGGAGGAAGCCCGGTGAGACTCCGGCGCGGTCCCGCCACTGTGAGCCGGTCCGGCTGTGCGCAGCGACGCACTTCGGGGACGGTGAGTCAGGAACTCCCTTCCCCGAGGTCTCGGCTTCGCCCGAGCAGGGGAGGCCCCGACCCATACGACCACCCGGGGCGCGGACAACCCCGAGGAAGGCCTGCGCTCGCCATGCTTCTGCTGCTGTCGCACTCCGACACCGACCTGCTCAGCGCCCGCGCGGCGAACGCTGCCTCGGCCGGCGGCCCGGTGGAGTACCGCTTCGCCAACCCCGCCCGTCTCCCCCTCTCCGACCTGCCCGCCCTCCTGGACGGCGTCGACCTCGTCGTCGTCCGGCTCCTCGGCGGTCTGCGTTCCTGGGAGGAGGGGCTGGACGCGGTCCGCGCCGCCGGAAGGCCCGTGGTCGTCCTCAGCGGCGAACAGGCCCCCGACGCACAGCTGATGGAGGCCTCCACCGTCCCCATCGGCGTCGCCACCGAGGCCCACGCCTACCTCGCGCACGGCGGCCCGGGGAACCTGGAGCAGCTGGCCCGCTTCCTCTCGGACACCGTCCTGCTCACCGGCCACGGCTTCGAGGCCCCGGCCGCCGCCCCCACCTGGGGCCCGCTCGACCGGACCGCGCGGAACGAGAGCGGCCCGGCCATCGCCGTGCTCTACTACCGCGCCCACCACATGAGCGGCAACACCGGCTTCATCGGCACCCTGTGCGACGCGATCGAGGACGCCGGCGCGCGGCCGCTCCCGCTGTACGTCGCGTCCCTGCGCGCCCCCGAGCCGGAGCTGCTCGACACCCTCCGTGGCGCCGACGCCATCGTCACGACCGTCCTCGCGGCGGGCGGCACCAAGCCGGCGCAGGCGCAGGCCGGCGGCGACGAGGAGGCCTGGGACGCGGGGGCGCTCGCCGCGCTCGACGTGCCGATCCTCCAGGCGCTGTGCCTGACCGGTTCGCGGTCCGCGTGGGAGGAGAACGACGAGGGCCTCTCGCCGCTGGACGCCGCCAGCCAGGTCGCCGTGCCCGAGTTCGACGGCCGCCTGATCACCGTCCCGTTCTCCTTCAAGGAGATCGACGAGGACGGTCTGCCCGCGTACGTGGCCGACGCCGAACGCGCCGCCCGCGTCGCCGGGATCGCCGTCCGGCACGCCCGGCTCCGGCACATCCCGAACGCCGGGAAGAAGCTGGCCCTCGTCCTCTCCGCGTACCCGACGAAGCACTCCCGCATCGGCAACGCCGTCGGCCTCGACACCCCCGCCTCCGCCGTCTCCCTCCTGCGCCGACTGATCGCCGAGGGGTACGACTTCGGGCCCGCCGAGGAGCTTCCCGGCCTCGTCTCCGGCGACGGCGACGAGCTCATCTACGCCCTGATCGAGGCCGGCGGCCACGACCAGGACTGGCTGACGGAGGAGCAGCTCGCCCGCAACCCGGTCCGCATCCCGGCCGCCGACTACAAGCGCTGGTACGCGACGCTCCCCGAGGAGCTGCGGACGCACGTCGAGGAGCACTGGGGCCCGCCGCCCGGCGAGATGTTCCTCGACCGCTCCCGCAACCCGGAGGGCGACATCGTCCTGGCGGCGCTGCGGCGCAGGAACCTCCTCATCCTGATCCAGCCGCCGCGCGGCTTCGGCGAGAACCCGATCGCGATCTACCACGACCCCGATCTCCCGCCGTCCCACCACTACCTGGCCGCCTACCGCTGGATCGCCGCCCGCACCGAGGACGGCGGTTTCGGCGCCGACGCCATGGTCCACCTGGGCAAGCACGGCAACCTGGAGTGGCTGCCCGGCAAGAACGCCGGCCTGTCCGCCGCCTGCGGCCCCGACGCGGCCCTCGGCGACATCCCGCTGATCTACCCGTTCCTCGTCAACGACCCGGGCGAGGGCACCCAGGCCAAGCGGCGCGTCCACGCGACCCTCGTCGACCACCTGGTGCCGCCGATGGCCCGCGCCGACTCGTACGGCGACATCGCGCGCCTGGAGCAGCTGCTCGACGAGTACGCGCAGATCTCCTCCATGGACCCGGCGAAGCTGCCCGCGATCCGCGCCCAGATCTGGACGCTGATCCAGGCCGCCAAGCTCGACCACGACCTCGGCCTCCAGGAGCGCCCGGAGGACGACGGCTTCGACGACTTCCTGCTGCACGTCGACGGCTGGCTGTGCGAGGTCAAGGACGCCCAGATCCGCGACGGTCTGCACGTCCTCGGCGGCGCCCCGGAGGGTGAGGGCCGCGTCAACCTGGTCCTCTCCATCCTGCGCGCCCGCCAGATCTGGGGCGGTACGCAGGCGCTCCCGGGCCTGCGCGAGGCGCTCGGCCTGGACGAGTCGGCCGCGACCCGCACGACCGCCGACGAGGCGGAGGCGAAGGCCCGCGAGCTGGTCGAGGCGATGGAGGCGGCGCAGTGGTCCGTGGACGCCGTCCCGACCGTGGCCGCCGCCTACGGCGCCGAGGTGCACGCCGTGCTCCGCTTCGCCTGTGAGCAGGTCGTGCCGCGCCTGGCCGCCACCACCGACGAGCTGACGCACGCCGTGCACGCCCTGAACGGCGGCTTCGTCCCGGCGGGCCCGTCCGGCTCGCCGCTGCGCGGTCTGGTCAACGTCCTGCCGACCGGCCGGAACTTCTACTCGGTCGACCCGAAGGCCGTGCCGTCCCGGCTGGCCTGGGAGACCGGGCAGGCGCTCGCCGACTCCCTCCTGGAGCGCTACCGCACCGACAACGGGGAGTGGCCGACGTCCGTGGGCCTCTCCCTGTGGGGCACCAGCGCCATGCGCACCGCGGGCGACGACGTGGCGGAGGCGCTCGCGCTGCTCGGCGTCCGCCCGCTGTGGGACGAGGCCTCGCGCCGGGTGAACGGCCTCGAACCCATCCCCCTGGAGGAGCTGGGCCGCCCGCGCGTCGACGTCACGCTGCGCATCTCGGGCTTCTTCCGGGACGCGTTCCCGCACGTCATCGGCCTCCTGGACGACGCCGTACGGCTCGTGGCGGCCCTGGACGAGCCCGCTTCGGAGAACTTCGTACGGGCGCACGCGCAGGCCGATCTCGCCGAGCACGGCGACGAGCGGCGCGCCACCACCCGTATCTTCGGCTCCCGGCCCGGCACGTACGGCGCGGGCATCCTCCAGCTGATCGACTCGCGCGACTGGCGGACGGACGCGGACCTCGCCGAGGTGTACACGGTGTGGGGCGGGTACGCGTACGGGCGCGGGCTCGAAGGGCGCCCGGCGCGGGCCGAGATGGAGACGGCGTACAAGCGGATCGCGGTCGCCGCGAAGAACACCGACACCCGCGAGCACGACATCGCGGACTCGGACGACTACTTCCAGTACCACGGCGGCATGGTGGCCACGGTCCGCGCCCTGAAGGGCACGGCCCCCGAGGCGTACATCGGGGACTCGACCCGCCCGGAGACCGTCCGCACCCGCACGCTCGTCGAGGAGACCTCCCGGGTCTTCCGCGCGCGTGTCGTCAACCCGCGCTGGATCGAGGCGATGCGCCGCCACGGCTACAAGGGCGCGTTCGAGCTGGCGGCGACGGTCGACTACCTCTTCGGGTACGACGCCACGACCGGCGTGGTCGCCGACTGGATGTACGACAAGCTGACGCAGGAGTACGTCCTCGACCCGGAGAACCAGGCCTTCCTGAAGGAGGCCAACCCGTGGGCGCTGCACGGCATCGCGGAGCGGCTCCTCGAAGCCGAGTCGCGCGGCATGTGGGAGAAGCCGGACCCGGAGACGCTGGCCGCCCTGCGCCAGGTGTTCCTGGAGACCGAGGGCGACCTCGAAGGCGACGACGACTAGACCCGTGCGGGCGTGGCGGGATTCCCTGGGCGGCGTCAGCTCAGGGCCAGGGATTCCGGGGCCAGTTCGAGACGGCGGCCCCGGAAACCCGCCCGGAGCCGCCGGTCGTGGCTGACCACGACCAGCGTGCCCCGGTACAGCGCGAGCGCGGCCTCGATCTCCTCCACGAGCGCCGGGGCCAGATGGTTGGTCGGCTCGTCGAGGAGGAGCAGATCGGCGGGCTCGGTGACGAGCCGTGCCAGTTCCAGTTTCCGGCGCTGTCCCGTCGACAGGTACCGGACCGGGGTCGTCAGGTCCCCGGCGGAGAAGAGACCGAGCGCGAGCAGTTCGTCCGCGCGGTCCGCTCCGAAGGCCTCGCCCACCGTACGGGGGTCGGCGGGCGGGGCCGTCTCCTGACGCAGCAGTCCGACCCGGACCGGGGCGCTGACCGTGCCGGCGTCCGGCGCGAGTTCACCCGCCAGGACCTTCAGGAGGGTGGTCTTCCCGGCGCCGTTCGGCCCGGTGACCAGGAGCCGCTCGCCCGCGTCCAGGTGGAGCGCGTCGAGCCGCAGCCGGCCGTCGACCCGTACGCCGGCGAGGTCGACGGGAGCGCCCTCGCCCGCGAGGTCCGCCCGGAAGCGGAGGGGCTCGGGGGGCGCGGGCACCGGGGCGGTGGTGAGCCGGGCGAGCTTCTCGCGGGCGGCCCGGATACGGCTCATGGCGCCGTGCGCCCGTGACCGGGCCCGGAAGGCGCCCGCCCCGCTGAACGAGGCGGGGGCCTTGCGGGGGATGGCGGAGAACCGGTCGATGTGCGTGTCCGCGAGCGCCCGGTACCGGGCGAGTTCCTCCTTCCACTCCTCGTGCTCCCACTGCCTGCGGGCCCGCTCGGCGGCGCGGCCGGCGAGGTAGCCGGAGTAGCCGTTGCCGTAGCGGCGCAGGGTGCGGCGGTCCTCGTCGACCTCCAGTACGGCGGTGGTGACCCGGTCGAGGAAGGCCCGGTCGTGGGAGACGGCGACGACCGTGCCCCGGTGGGTGAGCAGCCGCTCCTCCAGCCAGGCGACGGCCTCGTCGTCGAGGTCGTTGGTCGGCTCGTCGAGCAGCAGCAGTTCGGGCTCGGCGGCGAGCACGGCGGCCAGGGCCAGCCGGGAGCGCTGCCCGCCGGAGAGGCTGCCGAGGGTCCGGTCGCGGTCGAGCGGTCGGGTTTCCCCGAGCCGCCGGAGCGTGGCCTCGACCCGCCGGTCGACCCCGTCGCCGCCCCGGGCCTCGTGAGCGGCGAGCAGCTCCGCGTATCCGGTGAGGTCACCGGTCACGGCGAGGGTGTCCTCGGCGGCGCGGATCGCCCGTTCCAGCTCCCGTAGGTCCGCGAGGGCGTGGTCGACGGCGTCCCCGACGGTGGCGGTGGGGGGCAGGTCCAGGGTCTGCGCGAGGTGGCCGAGGCCACCGGGGGCGTCGACGGTCACCGTGCCGTTGTCGGGGGCCTCCTGCCCGGCGAGGAGCCGGAGGAGGGTGGACTTCCCGGAGCCGTTGTCGCCGACGACGCCGACGCGCTCGCCGGGGCGGACGGTGAGGGAGACCCGGTCGAGCACGGTCCGGTGGTCGTGGCGCCTGCTGACATCGGTGAGTCGGACATGGAACAAGGGCTGTCTCCTGTACGTCGGGGAACGGAGGGCGACGAGACGTCTCGTCTCGTTGCGTTCTCGAAAGTACGGCAGCTGCGGACCCTCCGCAAGACGTTTCGTCTCGTCACGTCGCCGAGGGCGCGTCACCGATGAGTTCCGGCGGGGGCGGGGGTCTACCCCATGACCGTCCCACCACCGAGGAGACACCCATGGCCGAGACCCACACCCGGACCCTGGACACCACGGGCGCGACCCTGCGCTACGACGTGCGCCCCGGCACCGGGACCGACGACCGCCCCCTCCTGCTCATCGGCTCCCCCATGGACGCGACCGGCTTCACCACGCTCGCCTCCCACTTCCCCGACCGGACCGTCGTCACCTACGACCCGCGCGGGGTGGGCCGCAGCGAGCGCACCGACGGCGCGGCGGAGTCGCTCCCCGAGGAGCACGCCGACGACCTGGCCCGGCTGATCGAGGCGCTCGGCTCCGGCCCCGTGGACCTCTTCGCCAGCAGCGGCGGCGCCGTCAACGCCCTCGCCCTGGTGGCCCGGCGCGGGGACCTCGTCCACACCCTCGTCGCGCACGAGCCGCCGACCGCGCAGCTCCTCCCGGACCGGGAGGCGGCGCTCGAAGCCTGCGCGGGCGTCCACGCGACCTATCTGCGGGAGGGCTGGGGGCCCGGGATGGCCGCGTTCCTCGCCGTGACGAGCCGCAAGGGCCCGTTCCCGGCGGACTGGGCCGATGAGCCCGCCCCCTCCCCGGCCGCGTTCGGCCTGCCGACCGAGGACGACGGCTCGCGCGACGACCCCCTGCTCGGGCGGAACATCCGTGGCTGCACCTCCTACCGCCCCGACCTGGCCGCCCTGCGCGCCGCGCCGACACGGATCGTCGTCGCCGCGGGCAAGGAGTCAGAGGGCGAGTTCGCCGCCCGCGCGGCGGCCGCCGTCGCCGAGGGCCTCGGCACCACGCTCGCCGTCTTCCCGAGCCACCACGGAGGCTTCCTGGGCGGCGAGTTCGGCCAGCACGGAGCCCCGGCGGAGTTCGCCGAAACGCTGCGCGCGGTCCTGAACGACGACCGGGACTGACGGGCGCGTGGCCATGGCCCGACGGACGAGGACTTCGGGGGACCGGCGCGGCCTCAGGCGGTCGGCGTACGGGTGAAGGAACGGCGGTAGGAGCGGGGCGGGACCCCCCGGCGCCGTACGAACTGGGCGCGCAGCACCGCCGCGCTGCCGAAGCCGACCGCACGGGCGACCTCCTCGACCGGGAGGTCCGTGGTCTCCAGGAGCTCCTCCGCGCGGCCGAGGCGCAGGGACAGCAGCCACGCGTGCGGGGTGGTGCCGGTCGAGGCGGTGAACCGTCGCGCGAAGGAGCGCCGGCTCATCAGGGCCCGCCGGGCCAACTCGGCCACGGGGAGCGGCTCGTGCAGGTTCTTCCGGGCCCAGGCGAGGACGTCGGCGAGCCGCTCGTCCCGGCTGTCCTCGGGGACGGGCGTGGCCAGGTACTGGGCCTGGCCGCCGTCGCGGTGGGAGGGGAGCACCAGGTCCCGGGCGATGGCGTTGGCGGTGGTGGCCCCGTACTCCCTCCGCAGCAGGTGCAGGCACAGGTCGAAGCCGGCGGCGGCGCCCGCGCCCGTGACGATCGGGCCCTGGTCGACGTAGAGCGCGTCGGGTTCGACGGTGACGTCGGGGTGGCGCTCGGCCAGGAGCCCGGCGAACCGCCAGTGGGTGGTGGCCCGCCGCCCGTCGAGCAGCCCGGCCGCGGCGAGCGCGAACGCGCCGACGCAGTGGGCGGCGACCAGGGCCCCGCGCGCGTGCGCGGCGGTCAGCGCGTCCCGTACGGCGGATGCCGGGGGCGTACGGAACTCCGCCCAGGGCAGGGCGATCACCAGGTCGGCCGTCGCAAGCCGTTCCAGACCGTGCTCGACGACCAGCGGCAGGCCGACGTCGGTGCGGACGGTCCCCGGACGGTCGGTGCAGAGCGCGAAGTCGAAACGGGGCAGGTCCCCACCGCGCGCGTCGAAGACCTCGGAGACGATGCCGGCCCCGAGCATCCCGACCCCGTGCGGGGCGTAGGCGGCGACGGTCACGAAGGGCGACGGCATGGGGGCGAGTCTGACACGCCGGCCCGTCCGTAAGCCCGTAAGCCCGCCCCCCACCGCAGCCGGAATACCTGGCACGATTCCCGCGATGGGTGGCAGTGCGGCCACTCGTGCCGATCCGCGCCCGGCGGAAGACTCGGGGGCATGACACACCACGACGACGCGCCGCACGCCCGCACCGCCGCGTACACGATCCTGACCACCGGTTACACGCTCTCCACCGGCCCCGGCGTCGCCGCCACCGTCTCCTACGTACGGGACGGCGACCGGCACGTGATCGTCGACCCCGGCATGGTGGCGAGCCGCGACCGGATCCTCGGCCCGCTCGCCGCACTCGGGCTCGGGCCCGACGACATCACCGACGTCGTGCTGAGCCACCACCACCCCGACAACACCATGAACGTCGGACTCTTCGGCCGGGCCCGGGTCCACGACCACCAGGCGGTCTACGAGAACGACCGGTGGACCGACCGCGACGCCGAGGGTCACGAGCTGGCCCCGTCGCTGCGGCTGATCCGTACCCCCGGCCACAGCCCCGAGGACATCACCCTTCTCGCGGGCACCGACGCCGGTGTCATCGCCTTCGTGGGCGACCTCTGGTGGCGCCCCGACGGCCCCGTGGCGGACCCGGTGGCCCCGGACCACACCGTCCTGAGGGACTCGCGCCTCCGCGTCCTCGCCACGGCCGACGTGATCGTCCCGGGCCATGGTCCGGCGTTCCCGGCGGACGACTCGGCACCTCGCTAGCGGGTCCGGGGGCACGGGTGTTCCCCCCGAGGCCGGTGGCGGCGCCTGGACACCTCTAGAATCGGCTTCCATGTCGAAGCCTGACGAGCTGCTCGTTGACATCGCCGCCACGGTGGAGTCCACGCAGAGCAATCAGATGTCCCTGACCGTGGTCGTGGGGGGTGCGGTCCTCACCGGTCGGCTGGCCCCGGAAGCCCTCTGGAGACAGCGCGTCTCGGAGGTCCTGACGGACTCGGCCCGCCTTGGCGAGTTCTCCCATGTCTTCAGCCCCTCCGCCCGCGCGGAAGGGCCACCGACCCATCTGCACTTCCACCTCGCCCGGATCCTCCAGGGGACGGTGGGCATCCCGGAGACCGGCGGGATGTACCGGGTCGCCCTCTCGGACGTCAGCGCCTGGACGGTGGGCGACTTCCGCTACTCCGACCACTGAGCCCCGCCCGGGTGCGACGGCGGGCGGCGGCGGGCGGGCGGCGTACTCACGCGGCCGGCGCCGCCCGCTCTCAGCAGGCGTCAGAAGACGTCAGGAGACGCCAGAAGACGTCCACAGGTACCCAGCCACACATCGCCGGGTGTCCGTAGACGTCGGAAGGCGGTCAGAAGGCGTCAGTGGTGTCCGACGGCGCGGCGGGCTGCTCGGCGGGGACGGTGAGGCAGGTGAAGCCGAGCTTGGTCATCGCGCGCACGACCTCGCCCGCGCTGAAATCGCGGCGGTCCTGGCGGGTGACGACCTCGCCCACCTGCTTCACGGGGAACTGACGGCGGCCGATGATGACGACGTCGCCGACGGCCGGCTCGGGCTTGACGCCCTTCATCGATTCGAGCACGCCGGCTTTGGTCAGCTCGAAGGGGAAGCGTGCGATGACACAGCGCATGGTGACTCCTGCGGAGAAGTGGTCCAGATACGGTACTGAAGGGGGCCGGGCAGGAAATTCCCGCAGCCCGGCGAGAGGTGCAAAGAGCTGAGGCCCGCACCCCAAAGGTGCGGGCCTCAGCTCGTCAGCTCGTGCTACGCGTCAGCGCCTGGCCTCAGGCGGGGACGATGTTCTCGGCGGTCGGGCCCTTCTGGCCCTGCGCGATGTCGAAGCTCACCTTCTGGCCTTCCTGCAGCTCACGGAAGCCCTGGGCGGCGATGTTCGAGTAGTGGGCGAAGACGTCGGGGCCGCCACCGTCCTGCTCGATGAAGCCGAAGCCCTTTTCCGAGTTGAACCACTTCACGGTGCCAGTAGCCATGTCATTTCTCCTTCGGGGCAGTGCTCGGAGCCCACACCCTGTGTGCTCCTGTCGCTGCGATGATCGCCCCGCCCGGAAAAAGCCCGGAAATGAAAAAGGGTGCCCAGCGCCGGAAGAACCGGAAGGGGCACTCGTACGTTCGGGACCCACAACTGCAACTGATATCGACACTAGCACGGTGGCGCGGAGTGCGCCCGGCGAAGAATGCGACCACCCGCATCCCGTGTGTTTACATGACAAATTTCCACCCCGAGTCGCCGCGAATTCACGCCGGGCGATCCCGCCCTATTCGCCCGCCCCGGAGCCGCCGCCCGGGGCCACCGGGACTGGTGACACAGGTCACACTCCCTTGTCGATGACCCGGCTCCCGGAGGCAGGTCAACAGGACGAGAACGCGGTCAACTCCCCACGCCGGCCGCGTTCCTGACCCGACGAGGAAGGCCCGACCGCCATGACCACCACGCCCGCCCCGACGCTCGACACCCCGCCCGCCCCGACGCTCGACGCCCCGCCCGCCACCGCCCCCGGACCGGCCACCCCCACCGTCCCCACTTCCGCCACGGCCGCCGCCACCGCTCCCGCGCCCACGGCCGGTCCCCCGGCGCGTCGGCTGCTGCTCGGCGGGGTCGTCGGAGGGCCGCTGTTCCTCGTCGTGGGCCTCGTCCAGGGCGTCACGCGGGACGGTTTCTCCTTCACCCGCAACGCGATCAGCCAGCTCGCCCTGGGGGACCCGGGCTGGATCCAGACGGTGAACTTCGTGCTCGCCGCCGCCCTGCTCGTCACCGGGGCGGTCGGTCTGCGCCGGACGCTGCACGCGGGCCCCGGCGGGACCTGGGCCCCCGTACTGGCCGGGGTGTTCGGCGCGTCGTTCGCGGCCGCCGCCGTGTTCCCCGCCGACGCGGGGGCCGGATTCCCCGCCGGCGCGCCCGAGACGCCCACGCTCAGCGCGCACGGCGCCGTCCACATGCTCAGCGGCATGGTCGGCTACCTCGCCCTGTGCGCCGTGTTCCTGCTCCTGGCCCGCGTCTTCACCGCCCGGGGCGACCGGGCCTGGGCCCTCGGCTCCCGCCTCGCCCCGGCAGCGGTACTCGCCGGCTTCGCGGCCTCCGGTGCCACGGTCACGGCCTTCACGGCCGGCGCGGCTGTGGGCCTGTGCTGGCTGTCGGCCGCCACGGCCCGCCTGCGCGCCGCCGGTGTCAGCTGACGGCCTTCTCGACCAGCGCGGCGATCCGGGCCTCGTCGGGGGCGCCCAGTTCCGTCAGGGCGAAGCTGGTCGCCCACAGGGACCCCTCGTCGAGCCGCGCCAGGTCGCTGAAGCCGAGCGTGGCGTACCGCGTCTTGAACTTCTCCGCACTCTGGAAGAAGCAGACGACCTTGCCGTCCCTGGCGTACGCGGGCATCCCGTACCAGAGCTTCGGCGCCAGGTCCGGGGCGCTCGCGGCGACGATCTCGTGGATCCGTTCGGCGAGGACACGGTCGGCGTCGGGCATCTCGGCGATCTTCGCGCGCACCTCGGCGTCCCCGTCTGCCCTGGCCTTGGCCGACCGCGCGTCGCGGCGCGCGCTCGCCTTGAGCTCCTTGGCGCGCTCCTTCATCGCCTCGCGCTCCTCCTCGGTGAAACCGTCGTACTTCTCGCCGCCTCTCTTGCCGGCGCTGCTGTTGCTGGTGGACGAGCTGGTGTTCGGCATGACGGGTCCTCTCGGAAGGCCGGCCGGGTGGTCGGCCGGATGGTCGGATGACGGTCAGGAGGTGGCGGCCACGGCGGCGGCCTCCCACGCGAACCCGTCCGGGTCGGTGAAGGCGGCGGTGCCGTCGCCGCCGAGGACGACCCGGTGGGATCCCTCGCCGTCGACCGGGACACCGGCGTCCTTGGCGAGGGCGCGGCGCCCGTACAGGGCGAGCTTGACGGGGCTGTCAGCGGCGGCGCCGAACTCGACGTACTTCCTGCCGAAGCTCTTCGCGACGGTGAGGCCGTGCTCGACGTAGAACTTCCTGCTCGCCGCCACGTCCGTGGCCCCGAGGAGGAGGACGACCTGGTCGACGCGGCCGGTGGCCGGGCCGGTGTCCTTCTTCGCCGAGGTGGCGACCTTCCAGACGGTGCCGTCCGGGGCCCGGAAGACCCCGCCGTAGCCCCAGAAGGACTTCGAGACGGGCTTGAGGACGGTGGCGCCGGCGTCGAGAGCGGCCTCGACGAGGAGCCGGACGTCGCCGGGCCGGGACACCGTGAGCGAGAGCGTGAACCCGCGGAAGCCGGTGGTCGGCGCGTCCGAGGCCCGCAGGCGCACATGGGTGCCCAGACCGGAGGCGGTGTAGAAGCGGTCGGCGGCCTGGAGGTCGGCCACCTCGAGGGTGACGGATGCGATGGCGTTCATGGGATTCACGCTAGGCGGGGGGTGCCCGCCGGTGCTTCTCGATTCCTGACGGGTCGCGTCACCTGCTTGGCCACACACGACGGCAGCCCGGCCTCGCCGTCCGCGACCCGGCGCCGGTAGACGCTGGGCGGCACGCCGACGAGTTCGGTGAACCGGGTGCTGAAGGTGCCGAGCGAGGAGCAGCCGACCGTGAAGCAGACGTCGGTGACGCTGAGGTCGTCACGGTGCAGCAGGGCCATGGCGCGCTCGATGCGGCGCGTCATGAGGTAGGAGTACGGCGACTCGCCGTAGGCCTGGCGGAACTGCCGGCTGAGGTGCCCGGCCGACATGTTCACGCCGCGTGCGAGCGCCTCGACGTCCAGCGGCTGCGCGTACTCCCGGTCCATCCGGTCGCGGACACGTCGCAACCGGGCGAGATCACTCAGGCGCTGCGCCTCGTTCAGTGCGCTCATCCACGCAGGATGACACATGAGGAGAACCCTTTCAGCGGATCGACGGACCACCGGTTCCGAGCTCCGGACGCGGCTCCCGTCAGCGGAGTTCCTGGATGCGGACGAGGTTGCCGGCGGGGTCGCGGAAGGCGCAGTCGCGGATGCCGTACGGCTGCTCGGTCGGCTCCTGGACGACCTCGACGTCCGCCGCCTGGACCTTCTCGAAGGTGCCGTCGAGGTCCGGGGTGGCGAGCAGGATCCAGCCGTACGTGCCCTTTGCCATCATCTCGGCGATGGTGCGCCGTTCGGCCTCGGTGATCCCCGGATCGGCGCCGGGCGGCGCGAGCAGGATTGACGTGCCGGGCTGCCCGACGGGTCCGACGGTGATCCAGCGGGTCCTGCCCTGCCCGACGTCACTGCGCACCTCGAAGCCGAGGGCGTCGCGGTAGAAGACGAGGGACGCGTCCGGGTCGTCGTGCGGAAGGACGGTGGTGTGAATGGTGAGGTCCATGGCCACAAGCTAGTGGCGGGCGACCCCCCGCGCTTCTCGATTCCTGATCCACGGGCGGGCCCGTGTGTAGCGCCGACGGTCGCGGGCAACCGCCCCCCCGAGGGCCGGACCACGGCACCCTCGTCCCGTACGTCCCTGCTGCGGCGGAGGTCGGTTCACGTGAACGCCTCGAACGCGTCGATACCCCTGGTGTACGCCTCGCGCGGAGAGCTGCTGATCCCCGCGACGAAGGTGACCGGCCTCCTGCGGCGGGTCGCCGCGGGCTGGCTGCGGTCGGCCCGGGCGGGCGACACGGAACTCGACACCACGACCGCTCTTGCCCTCGCGCGGCAGCTGAGCGACCTGGCCGACCAGATCGACGTCGAGTGCATCGCGGTCAGACGTCCGGCGAGTGAACCCCCGCCGCGCGGAGGCGGCCGCCGGGGCAGGGGGGACGCGCCGCCGCCGCCCTGAGGTTCAGGCGGGGTCGCCGAGGCCCGTGGCACGCCCGTCCCCGTCCCGGCGGACCTCCAGGACCTGGATGACGGCGTCACGGTCGACCGGCCCGAACACGTGGGGGAACAGGACGTCCGCGTCGACCCCGGGCGGCGGGACCGGAGCCGCCGCCTCGAACTCCACCCGGGAGGTGAGCCGGTCCTCGGCCAGGAGCAGCGCGAGGAGTGGCTTCGGCGTGTCGCGGTAGAAGGCGTTGACGACGGCGAGGGTGGTCCCCACGTCCGGGGAGCAGTGGACGAACCCCTCCTCCGCGAGGGAGGCGGGCGCGTACGGGGCGTCGGGGTGGGCGTTCCACTCGTCGGCGGTCACGACGTGGTAGATCATGGCCCATTTTCCCACGGTCCGCGGTGGCCGCCGTGTTGGCCGGCCGCGGGGGCGGCTGAGGGGCGGACCACCGCTCCCGGGACGAAACGGATCAGGGGCGGACCACCGCGTCGATGCGGTCCAGCTCCTCCTCGGCGAAGTCGAGGTTGCCGATGGCGGCCACGCTGTCCTCGAGCTGGCGTGTGCTGCTCGCGCCGACGAGGGCGGAGGTCACGCGGCCGCCGCGGAGCACCCAGGCGAGGGCCAGCTGGGCCAGGGTCTGGCCGCGGGCGGCGGCGATGTCGTTCAGGGTGCGCAGCCGGGCCACGAGGTCCTCGGTGACGGCGTCCCGGTTCAGGAAGGGGCTGTCGCTCGCGGCCCGCGAGTCCTCGGGGATGCCGTCCAGGTAGCGGCCGGTGAGCAGGCCCTGCTCCAGCGGCGAGTAGGCGATGGAGCCGACCTGGAGCTCGTCGAGGGCGTCGAGCAGGCCCTCGTCCTCGGGGCGCCGGTCGAGCATCGAGTAGCGGGGCTGGTGGATGAGGAGCGGGGTGCCGAGTTCCCCGAGGATGCGGGCGGCCTCGCGGGTCTGCTCGGCGGAATAGTTGGAGACGCCGACGTAGAGGGCCTTGCCCTGCCGGACGGCGGAGTGCAGGGCGCCCATCGTCTCCTCCAGCGGAGTCTCCGGGTCGAAGCGGTGCGAGTAGAAGACGTCGACGTGGTCGAGCCCGAGGCGGGTCAGGCTCTGGTCGAGCGAGGCGAGCAGGTACTTGCGCGAGCCCCATTCGCCGTACGGTCCTGGCCACATCAGGTAGCCGGCCTTGGTGGAGATGATCAGCTCGTCGCGGTAGGGGGCCAGGTCGGTCCGCAGGGCGTCGCCGAGGGCGGACTCGGCGGCGCCGGGCGGCGGCCCGTAGTTGTTGGCCAGGTCGAAGTGGGTGATGCCGAGGTCGAAGGCGCGGCGCAGGATGGCGAGCTGGGTCTCGGCGGGGCGGTCGGGGCCGAAGTTGTGCCACAGGCCGAGGGAGAGGGCGGGGAGCTTCAGCCCACTGCGCCCGGTGCGCCGGTAGGGCATGGCGGTGTAACGGTCGGGGTGTGCGGTGTACAACGTGACTCCAGGGACGGAGGGGGAGGTGGCTCCAATCTCCTCCGCTCCGCGGCCATGCGTCCAACAGGAGAATCCGATGGAATTCAGCGTCTAGGCTTCTGAATCGTGGAACTCCGACACCTCCAGCATTTCGTCGCCGTCGCCGAGGACCGGCACTTCACCCGGGCAGCCGAACGGCTCCTCGTGTCCCAGTCGGGCCTGTCGGCGTCGATCAGGGCCCTGGAGCGGGAGCTGCGGGCGCCGCTGTTCGTACGGACCACGCGCCGGGTGACGCTGACGGAGGCCGGGCGGGCGCTGCTCGTCGAGGCGGAGCGGATCCTGGCGCAGGTGCGGGCGGCGCACGAGGCGGTCGCCGCCGTGCAGGGCGTGCTGCGCGGCACGCTCGCGCTCGGTACGGAGCAGTGCATCGCGGGGGTGCGTACGCCGGGTCTCCTTGCCGCGTTCCGGCGGCGGCACCCGGACGTGGAGATCCGGCTGAGGCAGTCGGGCTCGCCCGACCTGGCCGAGGAGGTCGCGGCCGGTCGCCTCGACCTGGCGTTCGCGTACCGCACGCGCGCGGACACGGACCAGCTGCGGTCGGTGTCGCTGGCGGCCGAACCGATGACCCTGCTGTGCCACCCCGAGCACCGGCTCGCCACGGCCGGGCCGGCCCTCTCGCCCGAGGACGTCGCCGGGGAGGTGTTCGTCGACTTCCACCCCGACTGGGGGCCGCGTCAGGCCACGGACACGGCGTTCGCCGCGGCGGGGGTACGCCGCACGGTCGCCCTGGAGGTGAACGACGTGCACAGCCTCCTGGACCTGGTCGACGAGAACCTCGGCGTCGCCGCCGTCCCCCACCACTTCCGCCACAAGCGCGAGGCGCTGACCGCGACCCCCCTGAAGGGCACCGGCCCGGCGGTCTACGAGACGGTGGCCCTGCTCCCACCCCCGGAAACCACCAGCCCGGCCGCCCGCGCCCTGATGACGCTCCTGCGGGCGGGCGGGCTGTGACGGCCCGGACTCGGGCTGGCGTACGACGGCGTCCCGGGAGTGCCGGCCGACGGACAGGGAGGACCGGCCTTTCTCGGACGGGTCCTGGAGCCTGCGGGGCATCGGCGTCACGACCGTGGACGGGTGTGGTGTGCGGGGCCTGCGGGACCGGGTAACGTCTTTGTCATGTTCTTCCAGGCGCCGATTCACGAGTGAGAGCGTGACGGGGCCCTGCTGACGCCCTCAGCCGTCGCCGCGCCCGTCCCCCATCGATGAATCCGCAGATCACTCCACCTCGTTACCGGGAGAACCCATGACCGTCAGCAAGAACATCAACAACCCCGTGGGCCAGGGCGGCGGCCAGCGCAAGAGGCTGTCCCGCGCCGAGCGGCAGAACAACGGCCCGCACCGCAACCTCGACCGCCAGGGTGCCGCCGACCAGAAGGCGGAGCTGGTGCGCAAGATGCGCGAGAAGGCGGGCGCGGCCGAGGACACCGGCCAGACGGGCGACGACACCGCCCAGAGCTGACGCCCCACCGCCGCAGGACGGCAGCACACCGGGGCAGCCGTGCATACGGCCATCCCCGACACGCGGGCCCCGAAGATCGGCACGACGACGAAGCCCCAGGTCACTGACCTCGGTGACGGAGGGGATGCACGCCAGAGGGCTCATGCGGGACCTCTTGCGAGACCACGCGGGGGTTCGTGCCCTCCGCGTGCCCCCTCTCGCGGGACGACCGGGTGTGCGGGCAGCCTCCGGCAACACACACCTGCAGGGCGCTGCCGTTCTTGATGCCCCCGTGCCCGCTACGCCTCCCGCATGGACGTCCACCCCTGGCGGCGGAGGTTTTCGAAGCCGTCCAGGAGGAGGTCCAGGGCGAATTCGAACTCGAACTGGTCGTCGCAGCCGCCACCGACCGTGGAGGCCCCGTCGTGTGCGGCCGTCGCGGCCAGTTCCGCGATGTTCGGGTAGCGCGCCGCCAGCCCGGGGTCCGGTGGTCCGGAGGGGCCCGAGGTGTCGAACAGTTCCTGGCTGAAGCCGAGGAGGCGGCTGCCCATCGCGTGCATGACGTGGTGCGTGAGGTCGGCGGAGAGGCCGCCGTCCCGGAGGATCCCGGCCATCGAGTCCACGTACGCGAGCACGGCCGGGGTGGGGCCCGTCCGCGACTCGATGACCCGGACCGCCCAGGGGTGGCGCAGCAGGACCTGCCGGGCCGAGAGGATCCGCGTGCGGACCACGCGCCGCCAGTCGGGACCCGCGGTCGGCGGGTCGATCTCGCGGACGACGGCGTCGGCCATGCCGTCGAGCAGCTCCTCCTTGTTGGCCACGTGCTTGTAGAGGGCCATCGGTACGACGTCCAGCTCCTGCGCGAGCTTGCGCATGCTGAGCGTGTCGATGCCGGTGGCGTCGGCGAGCGCGACGGCGGCGCGCAGGACGCGCTCCCTGTTGAGGGGGGTCCGTTGCGTGCGCGTGGCTTCCTGCCGGGTCATACCGGTTCCGCCCTCTTCCTTCGTCGACAGCCCTCTCCTTGACGAGTGTACGACGTACACCTATGGTCACTGAAAGGTGTACGGCGTACACCACGACCGAGTGAGGGGTACAGAGAAGATGAGTCCGGACCGGAGAACCGCGGTGGCCGCCGGGTCGCTGTTCCTGCTGACCGAGGCCGCCGCGATAGCCGGGGCGGTCCTGTACCGCCCCCTGCTGGGCGCGGCGGACGGCCGGCTCGCGCAGGGCGCCGACACGCGGGCGCTGCTCGGGGTGCTCTGCGAGGTGGTGCTGGTGGTGGCGGTGGCCGGTACCGGGGCGGCACTGTTCCCCGTCCTGCGGCGCCACGGTGAAGGGCTCGCGCTCGGGTACGCCTTCGGGCGGCTGCTGGAGGCGGCCGTCATCGCCGTCGGGATCGTCGCGGTCCTGGCGCTCGTCACCCTGCGGCGGGACGGGGGAGGGGCGGACGGCGCCGATGCCGCGCTGGTGGCCGTGCACGACTGGACGTTCCTGCTCGGGCCCAACATCGCCCTCGGCCTGAACGCCGTCCTGCTCGCCTACCTGGCGTACCGAGCACGGCTCGTCCCGCGCTTCATCGCCGTGCTCGGGCTGGTCGGCGGACCGTTGATCTGCGCATCGGCCGTCGCCGTGATGTTCGGGGCCTACGAGCAGCTCTCCGTGGCGGGGGCGTCCGCCGCGCTCCCGGTGTTCGCCTGGGAGCTGGGGCTGGCCGGGTGGCTGATCGTCAGGGGGTTCGGGCCCGTTCCGGGCGCCGCGTTCCGGGCGGACGGGGAAGTGGCCGCTCCGACAGGTGTCCGCCGGTGAGGCCGGCCAGCTTGACGCCCGTGCCGTCCGTTACGAAGCGACCGGAGTCCGTCGCACCCACCCGGAGCTCGTCGGCGCACGCCGTGGAGGGGGACGAAAACGGATACGCCTCGTGGCCCGATGCCGAAGCCATCGTCACGAGCGGGAGCTAGCCAGCCTCGCGTCGAGCCGCACTCGTGTCGGCGACGGACGCCGGTGCGTCCTCGTCGAGCAGGAAGGCTTCGATCTCCCCGAAGTCGGGCGCCTGGAAGGGGTTCGTGGTGGGCTGCGGTGATGTCGCGGCGGCACAGGGGGGCGCCCCTTCCGGAGCGGAGAAGGGCGAGGTCAGGTCGATGACAGGGGTCCTCTTCGTTGGGGGGCCATGAACGGGTCTCGTGTGCCGTGACCGGGCACGGCGGTCCTACAGCTTGCTCATCTTGGCGTACGGGCTCGGGATCCGCTGCTGCGTCGAGCTGAAATCCACGACCGCCGCGATCCCCTCCTCTATGCCGATGACCCGGCCGAGGCCGTACACGTCGTGGGTGACCTGGTCGCCCACGGCGAACTGCTTGGGAGGCGGCGTGGCCGGGGCTTTGAAGGGGCTGGTGGGCAGAAAGCGCTTCGGTGCACTGGGCTTTGTCATTGCTGCCAGTATGGCTGACAAGGGTCTCGTCGAAAAGCAACAAGCCCCAGGTCGCTGACCTGGGGCTTCGTTCAAGAGCGGATGACGGGAATCGAACCCGCGCTATAAGCTTGGGAATCACCGAGGCCCAGCTTGGTTACCCCTTGCCTGACCTGCGGAAACGGCTCCTTTCGGGGCGCTTCTCGCTGGCTCGGCGATACCCGTGGTGACCGCTGTTCACCGCCTCGAAGGGCACGGATGGGGCACGACCAGCTTTCTCGGAGATACGGCGCTTCCTCCGCGTGCCGGATGCCCGGTGATCAGTCGTCGGGTGGGCTTTCCGCTTCCTGGAGTCTGTCGGCGATGTCATCGGCCCACTCCTGAGCCCACCGGCGCAGCTCGATGGTCTGCTGGTCGTCGAGTCCGTAGGCCTCGAATTCGGTGTCATCGATCCAGTCCGCGCCGGCGAGCCGGGCCTGAAGGTCGGAGAGGTCGAAGCTGTCACGGGCGTGGCGGCGGCCGAGCTCTTCGAGCTCGATGTGACTCCAGCGATCCGTTGCCGCTCGGACGTCGATCAGGTCACGCGCCAGGCCCCGGTCTGCCAGCGCGCGGACCTTCGTGCCGACCACGTCCTCCAGGGAAAGCACCAAGCCGTGCTGAGTCCTCACAGGCGGACGCCAGAGTGCTTCCTTGAGGACATCGACCTCGCACTCCTCGCCGGTGGAGGTGTCGGTGACGATCAGCCGCGCGGACAGCGGGTCGGTTTCCAACGCTCGTACCTGCCAGCCGCGTTGTTCCAGCCCGGCGCGCACGGCGGCGGCGATCTTCTCCATCGGTTCCGGGTTCTCGGTGGCAACATCGAGGTCCTTGCTGAGCCGGTCGACCAGGCCATGTGCCTGGACGGCGTAGCCACCCGTGAGCACGAGCGGGTAGACATCGCCCACGGCGAGGACATCCGCGAGGAGCCGCCGGTGCAGTTCCGTGAGATTCACGCAGCAGCCTGAGCGTCGGGCGTCAGTTCGTTGAAGGCGTCCTCCCAGACATCGCGGATGTCCCGGCTGATCAGTGTGCGCAGGACGGGCCACATGGCGACGAGCAGTTCCCGGTTCAGGTAATGGACCAGGTCATCGTGCTGCCCCTCGGCCAGCACGATCCGATAGCAGCTCATCCGCAATCGGGGCTGGTCCAGGTCGAACCGAGACAGGCCGGACCACGCGAGGTGCAGCGGAAGGTCGACGTGGCCGTGGGCGGGGCCGCCGAGCTCCGAGAGCTTGGCGGGAAGCCGCCTGGTGAATTTGGTGCGGCGGAGCTCGGGAACGCTGGGCGTGGCTGCCATGCCTTGATTATTCCGCAAGAGGCGAGGTGGCCCCGTGATTCCGGTACAGGTAACACCCGGCTCAGAGCTTCTGTCTCGCCGGAGGTGTCGCATGAGTACTCTGACCTGCCCTTACGACGGCGTTACCGACACTGCGGCCAGGGGGCAGTGCCCATGCCCTCCGCGTGCCCCATCTCGCGGGGCTGCAGGGTGTACGAACGGCGAGACTGGCCTGCCAACAAAGAAGCCCCAGGTCGCTGACCTGGGGCTTCGTTCAAGAGCGGATGACGGGAATCGAACCCGCGCTATAAGCTTGGGAAGCTCATGTTCTACCATTAAACTACATCCGCACAGCGGCCGGGTGATCCGTGCCGCATCGTTGCACACTGTACCCCATGCGCCACTTGAGGCGAAGCTGCTCCCGTTTCGGGTGCGGAGTGCCGCCTGGAGGGCGTCCCCTTCATCCCCTAATGTGGCTGCTCGTCCAGCTCGTGTGGAGGGGAAGGGACGTGATGGGTTCGATGGAGCGCACCGTCGTCCGTTGTGCCGAAGGGCATGTGTTCAGTACCGCCTCGTTCCCGTTGCAGCAGCTCGGGGCCGGGCGGATCGGGCCCGGGCGGCTCATTCGGTGTCCGCGGTGTGCGCGGCTGCGGCATGCGGTGCCGGTGGAGCTCGAGCGCCGCTGACCGGGTGCCGGGGCGCGGGTGCCTGCCGATTGGGGCAGGTCCGCGCCCTCTGCGTATCGTGGGGGCGTGCTTCTCTCAGACAAGGACATCCGGGCCGAGATCGATGCCGGACGCGTGCGCATCGACCCGTTCGACGAATCCATGGTGCAGCCCTCGAGCATCGACGTGAGGCTTGACCGCTTCTTCCGGGTGTTCGAGAACCACCGCTACCCCCACATCGACCCCGCCGTCGAGCAGTTCGACCTGACGCGCGAGGTCGAGCCCGAGGGTGACGAGGCGTTCATCCTCCACCCCGGCGAGTTCGTGCTCGCCTCGACCTACGAGGTCATCACCCTCCCGGACGACATCGCGTCGCGTCTCGAGGGGAAGAGTTCCCTCGGGCGGCTCGGGCTCGTCACCCACTCGACCGCCGGCTTCATCGACCCCGGGTTCTCCGGACACGTCACCCTGGAGCTGTCGAACCTCGCCACCCTGCCGATCAAGCTCTGGCCGGGCATGAAGATCGGGCAGCTCTGCATGTTCCGGCTCAGCTCGCCCGCCGAGTTCCCGTACGGCAGCGAGCGGTACGGCTCCCGGTACCAGGGCCAGCGGGGACCGACGGCCTCCCGTTCGTTCATGAACTTCCATCGGACCCAGGTGTGAGGCGGTCGCAGGCATGAGTGAAGTACGCGAGAACCTGACGTACGAGGGCTTCGGGCGCGCGGTGCGCGAGCTGGCGCAGACCATCGCCGACGACGGTTACGAGCCCGACGTCGTCCTGTCCATCGCCCGCGGCGGTGTCTTCGTCGCCGGCGGCCTGGCCTACGCCCTGGACTGCAAGAACATCCACCTGGTGAACGTCGAGTTCTACACCGGGGTCGGGACCACGCTCGAGATGCCGGTCATGCTCGCGCCCGTGCCCAACGCGATCGACTTCAGCGACAAGAAGGTGCTGATCGCCGACGACGTCGCCGACACCGGCAAGACCCTCAAGCTCGTCCACGACTTCTGCGTCGACCACGTCGCCGAGGTCCGCTCGGCCGTCATCTACGAGAAGTCGCACTCCCTGGTGAAGTGCGAGTACGTGTGGAAGAAGACCGACGAGTGGATCAACTTCCCCTGGTCCGTCGAGCCCCCCGTCGTCAGGCGCGAGGGCCAGGTCCTCGACGCCTGACCCGCGCGCTGCACGGAGAAGGCCCCCACCTCGCGCGGTGGGGGCCTTCTCGTACGCCGTGCGAGGACGCCTACAGCGTGCCCAGCTTGATCAGGCTCAGCAGCGCCACCAGCTGGATCGCCGAAGCTCCCAGCGCCTTCGGCCACGGCAGGTCGTGCGAGCGGCTCACCATCAGGGTGAAGAGCGCTCCGGCCGCCAGCCAGGTCAGCCAGCCGACCACCTGGACGAGGCCGTTCTCGCCGCCCAGGAACAGCGCGAAGACCAGCCGGGGCGCGTCCGTGATCGACATGATCAGCATGGAGAGGCCCACGGTCGGCTGCCAGGCCCCGTCACCGCCCAGCTGCCGCGCCAGGGTGTGCGTGACCGCGCCCAGGATGAGTCCGCCGACGACGAAGCCGAGGGCGGTCATCAGGACGTACGGGATCGCCGTCGACAGGGTCGCGTTGATCGCCTCTTCGCGCGCCTTGTCGAAGCCGAAGATCGCGAGCAGCCCGTAGAGGAAGGTCACGACCAGGGCCGGGCCCCAGACGGCGTGGTCCCGCATCCGCAGGAACGTGTCCGCCGGGCGCAGCACGATGCCGCTCAGGAGGCCCTTCCAGGGGAGCCGGGGGCCGACGGGGACGGGCGGCGGGGCCTGGTGGCCCGCGCCGTGGCCGTACGGGTCGTCGACGCTGAACATCTGGGTGTGGCCCGGGTTGTTCGCCGTGGCCGCGTGGGGGTGCTGCGGCTGGCCGTACGGCTCCCCGAAGTACTCCGGCTCCTCGTACGGCTGCTGCCGGCCCTGCTGCCCCTGCTGTCCGTACGACTGCTGCTGCCCCTGCCGACCGTACGGCTGCTGCCTCTGCCCGCCCTGCTGTCCGTAGGGCTGCTGCTGACCCTGCTGTCCGTACGGCGCGGGGCCCTGGCCCTGCTGCCACTGCTGCTGCGGGTACGGCGGCGGGGCCGCGTCGTACCCGTGCGGCGCCTGCTGCGGTTGTTGTTGCGGGGGGCGGTTGTCCCGGCCGCGTCCGTTCCTGAATCCAGCCACGTCGTCGAACGTACCCGCTTCAGCAGTGCGAGCGCTCCTCGGGCCGCTCCTTGCCACTGAGCTGTGACATCCCCTAGGGGGCGGCCCGTACGGAAAAGGGCCGCCCCGCGATCACGCGGGGCGGCCCCTCCACCGTCAGGCTCTCCGGCTCAGACCGCCGGCTCCGGCTCCTCGGCGGCCGGCTCCGGCTCCGGGTCCGCCGGGGTCTTCACCGATTCGAGGAGCAGCTGGGCCACGTCCACGACCTGGACGGACTCCTTCGCCTTGCCGTCGTTCTTCTTGCCGTTGACCGAGTCGGTCAGCATGACGAGGCAGAACGGGCAGGCGGTGGAGACGATGTCCGGGTTCAGGGACAGGGCCTCGTCGACGCGCTCGTTGTTGATGCGCTTGCCGATCCGCTCCTCCATCCACATCCGGGCACCACCGGCGCCGCAGCAGAAGCCGCGCTCCTTGTGGCGGTGCATCTCCTGCTGGCGCAGGCCGGGGACGGCGGACATGATCTCGCGCGGCGGCGTGTAGACCTTGTTGTGACGGCCCAGGTAGCAGGGGTCGTGGTAGGTGATGAGGCCGTCGACCGGGGTCACCGGGACCAGCTTGCCCTCGTCGATGAGGTGCTGGAGCAGCTGGGTGTGGTGGATGACCTCGTACTCGCCGCCGAGCTGCGGGTACTCGTTGGCGATGGTGTTGAAGCAGTGCGGGCAGGTCGAGACGATCCGCTTGGCCGACTTCGGCTTCTTCGTCTCCGGGTCCTCGTCGTCCTCGCCGAACGCCATGTTCAGCATCGCGACGTTCTCCTGGGCGAGCTGCTGGAACAGCGGCTCGTTGCCCAGGCGGCGCGGGGAGTCACCGGTGCACTTCTCGTCGCCGCCCATGATCGCGAACTTGACACCCGCCATGTGGAGCAGTTCCGCGAAGGCCTTCGTGGTCTTCTTGGCCCGGTCCTCCAGGGCGCCCGCGCAGCCGACCCAGTACAGGTAGTCGAACTCCGAGAGGTCCTCCGCGTCCTTCCCGATGATCGGGACCTCGAAGTCGACCTCCTTGGTCCACTCGACGCGCTGCTTCTTCGCCAGGCCCCAGGGGTTGCCCTTCTTCTCCAGGTTCTTGAGCATCGTGCCCGCCTCGGACGGGAACGCGGACTCGATCATCACCTGGTAGCGGCGCATGTCGACGATGTGGTCGATGTGCTCGATGTCGACCGGGCACTGCTCGACGCAGGCGCCGCAGGTGGTGCAGGACCACAGCACGTCGGGGTCGATGACGCCGTTCTCCTCGGCGGTGCCGATGAGGGGGCGCTCGGCCTCGGCGATGGCGGAGGCGGGGACGTCCTTGAGCTGCTCGGCCGTGGCCTTCTCGTTGCCCTCCATGTCCTTGCCGCCGCCCGCGAGCAGGTACGGCGCCTTGGCGTGCGCGTGGTCGCGCAGCGACATGATGAGGAGCTTGGGGGAGAGCGGCTTGCCGGTGTTCCAGGCGGGGCACTGCGACTGGCAGCGGCCGCACTCGGTGCAGGTGGAGAAGTCGAGGATGCCCTTCCAGGAGAACTGCTCGACCTGGGAGACACCGAAGACGGCGTCCTCGGCCGGGTCCTCCCAGTCGATCTCCTTACCGCCGGTGCTCATCGGCTGGAGCGCGCCGAGGGCGGTGGAGCCGTCGGCCTCGCGCTTGAACCAGATGTTCGGGAAGCCGAGGAAGCGGTGCCAGGCGACGCCCATGTTCGTGTTGAGCGAGACCGTGATCATCCAGGTGAAGGACGTGACGATCTTCAGCGCGGCGACGAAGTAGGTGAGGTGCTGGATGGTGCTCAGGCTCAGGCCGTCGAGCAGCGCGATCAGCGGGTACGAGGCGAAGAAGCCGGGCTCCCAGCTCGTCACGTGGTGCTGGACGCCTTCGAGGGCGCGCAGCGTCATGATGCAGGCGCCGACGATGAGGATGACGGCCTCGACGAAGTAGGCCTGGCCGGTCTTGGAGCCGGTGAAGCGGGACTTGCGGCCCGCCTTGGTCGGCCTGTTGAGCTGCCGGATCACGATGAGGGTCACGATGCCGAGGACCGTCATCAGGCCGAGGAACTCGGTGAAGATCTCGTACGGCAGCCAGTCGCCGATGATCGGGATCAGCCAGTCGGCCTGGAAGAGCTGGCCGAAGGCGTTGACGATCGTCAGGAGCAGGGAGAAGAAGCCCACCGCGACGAACCAGTGCGCGAAGCCGACGATGCCCCAGCGGTTCATCCGTGTGTGGCCGAGGAATTCCTTGACCAGCGTGATGGTGCGCTGTGTGGGGTCACCGGTACGCGTGCCGGCGGGCACCGGCTGACCGAGCCGCACGAAGCGGTAGATCTGCACGGTGGCGCGGCCGAACAGCGCGACGGCCACCACCGTGATGGCGATCGACACGATGATCGCTGCGAGTTGCATGAAGGGCTCCTCGGGCGGGCCTACTAAGCGGTAACTTATTGAGTTCCTGCTGAGATTACCCGGTCGCGGCCCCGCGCTGTAGCGGCGCTCGCGGTGATGTGTGTCGCTCAGGCAAACCTTGCCGCGCGACGCCTGCGTGCTGCTGGAAGCGTACGCGCCAGGATGTCCAGATCCATTCCCAGCCAGTGGTGGTCCACATAGTGGAGGTCGAGCAGCTCCCGCTCCTCCCACGGTAGGTCCGAGCGTCCGCTGATCTGCCACGGGCCGGTGAGGCCGGGGCGTACGGAGAGCCGGCGGCGTCCCTCGCCCGCGCACTCGCGGTGGGAGGGGGTCAGCGGGCACGGACCGACCAGGGACATCTGGCCCGCGACGACGTGCAGCAGCAGCGGCAGCGCGGCCAGCGGGCTCCGGGTGCGGAAGGTCAGCATCGTGAAGGGGGTCCCGCCGAGACCGGCCACCGTGCGGCGGCGCAGGACCCCGTGGCCGGGGGGCGCCGAGCCGGCGGCGACGGAGACGGCGACGGCGGCGAACAGCGGGGACAGCAGTACGAGGAGGGCGAGCCCGCCCATGACGTCGAACATCCGCTTGGCCGTCATTTCCCCACACCCTTTCGAGCGTCGACCGAGAACCGTGCGTAAACCGAGAACCGTGCGTGAACCGAGAACCGTGCGTGACCGGAAGTCGTGGGTATCCGAGATCTCGGCATCCGAGAATCATGGGATATTCGTGGGATATGCCTGCTTTGCCCGGCAAGGAGCACACGGACTCTCTCATGGCGCACCCCGCCCGGTCCCGGATCGACGCGCGCGGCGGCTGGGCATGAGCGCGTCAGCAAGCGAAGAGTTGAGTCGACTGCGCTCAGGTCTGTTGACGTGGACGGGGTGGTCGTGCATCCTTGAGTCAGATCCACTCAAGTACGTCAGCTGGAGGAACCGAAATGGCACGTGCGGTCGGCATCGACCTGGGCACGACTAACTCCGTCGTCAGCGTTCTGGAAGGCGGCGAGCCCACCGTCATCACCAACGCCGAGGGCGCCAGGACCACGCCGTCCGTCGTCGCCTTCGCGAAGAACGGCGAGGTGCTCGTCGGCGAGGTGGCCAAGCGTCAGGCCGTCACCAACGTCGACAGGACCATCCGGTCGGTCAAGCGCCACATGGGCACCGACTGGAAGATCGAGATCGACGGCAAGAACTTCAACCCGCAGCAGATGAGCGCCTTCATCCTGCAGAAGCTGAAGCGCGACGCCGAGGCCTACCTGGGCGAGAAGGTCGTCGACGCGGTCATCACCGTCCCGGCGTACTTCAACGACTCCGAGCGTCAGGCGACCAAGGAGGCCGGTGAGATCGCGGGCCTCAACGTCCTGCGCATCGTCAACGAGCCGACCGCCGCCGCCCTGGCGTACGGCCTGGACAAGGACGACCAGACGATCCTCGTCTTCGACCTCGGTGGCGGCACCTTCGACGTGTCGCTCCTGGAGATCGGTGACGGCGTCGTCGAGGTGAAGGCCACCAACGGTGACAACCACCTCGGTGGTGACGACTGGGACCAGCGTGTCGTCGACTACCTGGTGACGCAGTTCCAGAACGGTCACGGCGTGGACCTGGCCAAGGACAAGATGGCTCTCCAGCGTCTCCGCGAGGCCGCGGAGAAGGCGAAGATCGAGCTGTCGTCCTCGACCGAGACCTCGATCAACCTGCCCTACATCACGGCGTCCGCCGAGGGCCCGCTGCACCTGGACGAGAAGCTCACGCGCGCCCAGTTCCAGCAGCTGACCTCGGACCTGCTCGACCGCTGCAAGGTGCCGTTCCACAACGTCATCAAGGACGCGGGCATCCAGCTCTCCGAGATCGACCACGTGGTCCTCGTCGGTGGCTCGACCCGTATGCCGGCCGTCGCCGAGCTCGTCAAGGAGCTGACCGGCGGTCAGGACGCCAACAAGGGCGTCAACCCGGACGAGGTCGTCGCCATCGGCGCCGCGCTCCAGGCCGGTGTCCTCAAGGGTGAGGTCAAGGACGTCCTGCTCCTCGACGTGACCCCGCTGTCCCTCGGCATCGAGACCAAGGGCGGCATCATGACCAAGCTCATCGAGCGCAACACCACGATCCCGACCAAGCGGTCCGAGATCTTCACGACGGCCGAGGACAACCAGCCGTCCGTGCAGATCCAGGTCTACCAGGGCGAGCGCGAGATCGCGGCGTACAACAAGAAGCTCGGCATGTTCGAGCTGACCGGTCTGCCGCCGGCCCCGCGTGGCGTCCCGCAGATCGAGGTCGCCTTCGACATCGACGCCAACGGCATCATGCACGTGACCGCGAAGGACCTGGGCACGGGCAAGGAGCAGAAGATGACCGTCACCGGCGGCTCCTCGCTGCCGAAGGACGAGGTCGACCGGATGCGCCAGGAGGCCGAGCAGTACGCGGACGAGGACCACCGTCGCCGCGAGGCCGCCGAGTCCCGCAACCAGGGCGAGCAGCTCGTCTACCAGACGGAGAAGTTCCTCAAGGACAACGAGGACAAGGTCCCCGGTGACGTCAAGACCGAGGTCGAGGCGGCGCTCGCCGAGCTGAAGGAGAAGCTCAAGGGCGAGGACACCGCGGAGATCCGTACCGCCACCGAGAAGGTCGCGGCCGTCTCCCAGAAGCTCGGCCAGGCGCTGTACGCCGACGCCCAGGGCGCGCAGGCCGCGGGCGGCGACGCCGGTGCCGGCCAGCAGGGCCAGGCCGACGACGACGTCGTCGACGCCGAGATCATCGACGACGAGCCCAAGAAGGGTGGCCAGGCGTGACCGAGGAGACCCCGGGCTTCGAGGAGAAGCCCGACGTCCCCTCCGGCGCCACCCCTGACGACGCCGCCGAGACCGTCGAGTCCTCCGTGGAGGAGGACCTGACGGCCCCGGCCGGGGACGAAAGCAGCCAGAAGTCGGCCGGTGCCGGTGCCGCGGGGCTCACGGCCCAGCTGGACCAGGTCCGTTCCGCGCTCGACGAGCGCACCGCGGACCTCCAGCGGCTCCAGGCCGAGTACCAGAACTACCGCCGCCGTGTGGAGCGGGACCGGGTCACGGTCAAGGAGATCGCCGTCGCGGGCCTCCTGTCCGACCTGCTCCCGGTGCTCGACGACGTCGGCCGGGCCCGTGAGCACGGCGAACTCGTGGGCGGGTTCAAGTCGGTGGCCGAATCGCTGGAGACCGTCGTCGCCAAGATGGGTCTGCAGCAGTTCGGCAAGGAGGGCGAGCCCTTCGACCCGACGATCCACGAGGCCCTGATGCACTCGTACGCGCCGGACGTCACCGAGACGACCTGCGTGGCGATCCTGCAGCCCGGGTACCGGATCGGCGAGCGGACCATCAGGCCCGCCCGCGTGGCCGTCGCCGAGCCCCAGCCGGGCGCGGCTCCGGCCAAGGAGGACGGCACGTCGGCCGACGAGGAGAGCGGTGCCCCCGACGAGGGGTGACGCGCCGGTCGGAGCAGGGGTGACCGCCGCATCGCCGGCGGTCACCGGACCAGTGACGCACACCGGAGCAGTCCGGAAGGAGGGACGTCGATGAGCACGAAGGACTTCGTCGAGAAGGACTACTACAAGGTCCTCGGCGTCCCCAAGGACGCCACGGACGCCGAGATCAAGAAGGCGTACCGGAAGCTCGCCCGCGAGAACCACCCGGACGCCAACAAGGGCGACAGCAAGGCGGAGTCACGCTTCAAGGAGATCTCCGAGGCGAACGACGTCCTCGGTGACCCGAAGAAGCGCAAGGAGTACGACGAGGCCCGCGCCCTCTTCGGGAACGGCGGCCTCCGGGCCGGCGGCCCGGGTGGCGGCTCGTTCAACTTCGACCTGGGCGACCTCTTCGGCGGCGCCCAGGGCGGCCCCGCCGGCGCGGGCGGCTTCGGCGGCGGCGGGATCGGGGACGTCTTCGGCGGCCTGTTCAACCGCGGCGGGGGTGCGGGGGCCCGTACCCAGCCGCGGCGCGGCCAGGACATCGAGTCCGAGGTGACGCTCAGCTTCACCGAGGCCATCGAGGGCGCGACCGTGCCGCTGCGGATGTCGAGCCAGCAGCCGTGCACGGCGTGTTCGGGCACCGGCGACAAGAACGGCACCCCCCGGGTGTGCCCGACCTGCGTCGGCACCGGGCAGGTCTCGCGCGGCAGCGGCGGCGGCTTCTCGCTCACCGACCCGTGCGTGGACTGCAAGGGCCGTGGTCTGATCGCGGAGAACCCCTGCGAGGTCTGCAGGGGCAGCGGCCGGGCCAAGTCCTCCCGCACCATGCAGGTCCGCATCCCCGCGGGTGTGAGCGACAACCAGAAGATCCGACTGCGCGGCAAGGGAGCGCCGGGCGAGCGCGGCGGGCAGAACGGCGATCTGTACGTCGTCGTCCACGTCGACGCCCACCCGGTCTTCGGCCGCAAGGACGACAACCTCACCGTCACCGTGCCGGTCTCCTTCACGGAGGCGGCGCTCGGCGGCGAGATCAAGGTGCCGACCCTCGGCGGCCCCCCGGTCACCCTCAAGCTGCCCGCCGGCACCCCGAACGGGCGGACCATGCGCGCCCGGGGCAAGGGCGCGGTCCGCAAGGACGGCACCCGCGGCGACCTCCTCGTGACGGTCGAGGTCGCGGTGCCGAAGGAACTGGACGACAAGGCACGTGACGCCCTGGAGACCTACCGCGAGGCGACCGCCTCCGAGGATCCGCGGGCGGAGCTGTTCCAGGCCGCGAAGGGAGCGTGACCCGTGGACGGGCGCCGACGCAATCCGTATCAGCTGACCGACGAGTCGCCGGTGTACGTCATCTCGGTGGCGGCCCAGCTCTCGGGTCTGCACCCGCAGACCCTGCGGCAGTACGACCGTCTCGGTCTGGTCTCCCCGGACCGTACGGCCGGCCGGGGGCGTCGCTACTCGGCCCGTGACATCGAGCTGCTCCGTCAGGTGCAGCAGCTGTCGCAGGACGAGGGCATCAACCTGGCCGGAATCAAGCGGATCATCGAGCTGGAGAACCAGGTCGCGGCGCTGCAGAGCCGGATCGCCGAGCTGTCGGCCGCGGTCGACGGCGCGGCGGCGGCGATGCGGCAGCGCGAGGCGCAGGTGCACGCCTCGTACCGGCGCGATCTGGTGCCGTACCAGGACGTGCAGCAGGCGAGCGCCCTGGTGGTGTGGCGCCCCAAGCGCGGCGAGTAGGCGCGCGCGTATCCCCCCGTGGGTGAGGCCCCTTCCGTTCCGGCGGAGGGGGCCTCGTCGTGTCACGGGGGTCAGGGGATCAGTTCGGAGACGATGTCGCCGACGGTCTCGAACCAGGGTGCGGCGCCCGTCCCGAAGGCCGCGGCGAGGGCGGTGCCGAGGGCGATGTCGCGGGGGGTCGCACCGGGCTCCCAGGTGTCGACGACCCGGCCGTCGCCCGTGCTGAGGAGGGTGCCGATCCGTCGCCGGCCGCGGGTGAGGCGGCTCTCGGTGTACCCGCAGGGGATCAGCCGGTAGCGCGTGCCCCCGGTCCGTACGTCGACCCGGTAGGAGCGCCGCAGGAGCCGTCCGCGGGCGGGCCGGACGGTGGCGGGCTCCCCGTCCACGGTGAGCGCGAGGAGGGCGGCCCTGCGGGTCCCGATGGGGGTGTGGGCGTCGGGGCGGGTCCCGGCGGCCCGTACGAGCTCCACGGTGGGCAGCTGGTACCCGGAGACCCGCAGGGTCCCGGCGGGGCCGTCGAGGTCGATCTGTACGTACACGGTGGTCAGGCGTTCCGTTCGATGCCGGTCAGGTGGCGCGCCGGCCGGTCGTCCCCTTCGAGGATGCCCGACCGGGCGATGAGGTAGCCGAGTTGGGCCCGGCTGCCGCTGCCGAGGGTGGCGGCGAGTTTGGCGATGTGGGCCCGGCAGGTGCGCACGTTCATGCCGAGGCGGCGGGCGATGGCCTCGTCGACATGGCCCTCGACGAGGAGCTTGGCGATGGAGCGCTGGACGCCCCCTATGCCGTCCACGGAGGGACTGTAGGGGATCTCCTCCTCCCAGGGCACGCCGTGCAGCCAGAACTGGTCGAAGACGCCGACGAGGTACTGGACGAGGCCTTCGTGGCGCAGTTCGAGGGCGACCTGGCGGTCGCTGCGGGCGGGCACGAAGGCGACCTTGCGGTCGACGATGATCAGCCGGTCGACGATCTCTTCCAGGGTGCGCAGTTCCAGCCCGTAGGGGGCGACCCGTTCGACGTAGGCGAGGGTGGCGGGGTGGTGCCGGGCGGTGTGCTGGTAGAGGGTGCGCATCCGGACACCGCGGTCGAGGAGGGGCTCCATGCGGCGCAGGGCCGCTTCGAGGGTCTCGGGGCGGCGGCCGCTGCCGGGCTGGATGGTGAGGAGTTCCTCGGTGCACTCGTTGATGGCGCGGTCGAGGGCGGCGTTGATGACGCTGAGGCCTTCGAGGACGGTGATGGACTGGACGCCGGAAGGATCCTGCGTGTGGAGGGCCATGAACGGCTCGAAAGCGTCGGCGAGCGCGATGGCGTGCTGGCGGCGGGTCTGTATCTCCTGCTCGATGGGGTGCACGAGCTGGCTGAGGGCGATCGCCGGCGGTACGGGACGCAGCCACTGGCTGTCGTCCGGGTCCGGGTGCAGGAGGGAGAGCGCCCTCAGGCAGGGGGCCGCTTCGGCGTCGGCGCGGGCTATGCGCCCGGTGCGGAGAGCGTTCGCATAGAGCTCCTTGCCCACGTCGCATAGGTCACCGTGACTGTGCTTATGACCGGACTCGTCGCACTCTCGCCTCATTTGCACCCCCCTCAGGGTCATGAATTACAGGAACATGATGCCCGGCTTGGCTGGTGAAAGGGGGCGTGCGTGAGCCATCGTCTTACTCGCGGGGGGGAGGTAGTGATCAAAAGAGGTGGAGATCGGCCATGACCAGGATGGTTCGTGCACTTAGCGCCATAGCCGTTGCGGCGGCTGCTCTCGGCGCACTCGCCGTAGGCGAGCCCTCGTGGGAGGTCGCACCGGCGCACTCCGTGGCGGGGGACGAGCCCTCGTGGGAGATCGCTCCGGCGCGCTCCGTTCCGGCGGGCCCGGACGAGCCCTCGTGGGAGAGCTCCGCCGAAGGCGTCGTGCTCGCGGCCCCCTACGAGCCGTCCTGGGAGATCGCTCCCAAGGGCGCGGGCGCGTGACCGTGCCGCCGGACGACCCCAGGTTCCGCCGGGAGATGGCTTCGGCCTACCGATCCGGATGGCACTTCGTCGACCTCGCCACGGCCATCCCCCACCGTGGCGACTCGCTGAAGGTCACCCTCTTCGGGGAGCCGATCGTGGTGGCACGGGAGCAGGACGAGGACGTCCGCGCCTACCGCTGCCTCCGTCGCCCCCGCGGCGCCCCGCAGCCCATCCGCTGTGCCATCCGGTACGGCATGATCTTCGTCAACCTCGACCAGCGGGACCACCGGCTGATCGAGCCCGAGACCATCACCGCCACCCCCCGCAGTGCCTGAGCGATTCCCCCGTCGTTGTAGATCGCTCAGGTACTTCCCCCACACAGCGGCGCCATCGCGGACCTGAAACGCGATGGCGCCGCTGTGCTGTCCCCGGACTTTCCCTGAAGGGGTTCTCCGGACGGCGGGGGGCTCGCCGCACGGGATCAGGCGCGGCCCATCGCGCGCGTGAGGGCGATCTCGATGACGACCCGGTCCGGGTTCGGGGTCGGCGTCCGTCCGTAGCGTTCCGCGTAGCGGTTCACGGCGTCCGCGACGACCTCCGCCTCCGTACGGATGCGGGCGACGCCCTCCAGGGTGGCCCAGCGCCCCTTGTCGACCTGGCAGACCGCGACCCGCGCGCCCTCCGTGCCCGCCGCCAGGACGTTGGCGACCTTCCGGCTGTGCTTGTTGGTGATGACCCGCGCGTACCCGTTCTCCGGGTCGTACGTGACGCCCACCGCCACGACGTGCGGGGTGCCGTCCGGGCGCGGGGTGGTCAGGGTGCACATGTGGTACTCGCGCCAGAAGCTGAGGTACGAGTCGGTGGGATTCCTCGGGTCGGTCGCCATGCCCCGGAAACTACCCGGGGCGGAGCCCTTCCCGACACCTTGAGCGGTACCGACTCAACTTTGTGTACTCTGGAGAGGGCATAAAGGGAGAGGACCCACGACGTTCGAGGAGGAGCACCGCACGTGGACGCCGAACTGACCAACCGGAGCCGGGACGCGATCAACGCGGCCAGCAGCCGCGCCGTGTCCGACGGGCACGCGGACCTGACCCCCTCCCACCTGCTGCTCGCGCTGCTCACGGGTCAGGACAACGAGAACATCACCGACCTGCTCGCCGCCGTCGAGGCCGACCAGGCGGCCGTCCGCGCGGGCGCGGAGCGGCTCACCGCCGCCCTGCCGAGCGTCACGGGATCCACGGTCGCGCCCCCGCAGCCCAACCGGGACTTCCTCGCGGTGATCGCCGACGCCGACCGGCAGGCCAGGGAACTCGGCGACGACTACCTGTCCACCGAGCACCTCCTCATCGCGATCGCGGCCAAGGGCGGCCGCGCCGGTGAGATCCTCGACCGGCAGGGCGCGAGCGCGAAGAAGCTGCTCGACGCGTTCGAGAAGAGCAGGGGAGGACGCCGGGTGACCACACCCGACCCGGAGGGGCAGTACAAGGCGCTGGAGAAGTTCGGTACGGACTTCACGGCCGCCGCACGCGAGGGCAAGCTGGACCCGGTCATCGGCCGCGACCACGAGATCCGGCGTGTCGTGCAGGTGCTGTCCCGCCGCACCAAGAACAACCCGGTCCTCATCGGTGAGCCCGGCGTCGGCAAGACCGCCGTCGTCGAGGGCCTCGCCCAGCGGATCGTGAAGGGCGACGTGCCCGAGTCACTGAAGAACAAGCGGCTGGTCTCGCTCGACCTCGGCGCGATGGTCGCCGGGGCCAAGTACCGCGGCGAGTTCGAGGAGCGCCTGAAGACCGTCCTCTCCGAGATCAAGGCGAGCGACGGCCAGATCATCACCTTCATCGACGAGCTGCACACGGTCGTCGGCGCGGGCGCCGGCGGCGACTCCGCCATGGACGCGGGCAACATGCTCAAGCCCATGCTGGCCCGCGGCGAGCTCCGCATGGTCGGCGCGACGACCCTCGACGAGTACCGCGAGCGGATCGAGAAGGACCCCGCCCTGGAGCGCCGCTTCCAGCAGGTCCTGGTCGCCGAGCCGACGGTCGAGGACACCATCGCGATCCTCCGCGGCCTCAAGGGCCGGTACGAGGCCCACCACAAGGTGCAGATCAACGACTCGGCCCTGGTGGCCGCGGCCACCCTCTCCGACCGGTACATCACCTCCCGCTTCCTCCCCGACAAGGCCATCGACCTCGTCGACGAGGCCGCCTCCCGGCTCCGCATGGAGATCGACTCCTCGCCCGTCGAGATCGACGAGCTCCAGCGCTCGGTCGACCGGCTCCGCATGGAGGAGCTGGCCCTGAAGAACGAGACGGACGCCGCGAGCAAGCAGCGCCTGGAGAAGCTGCGCCGCGACCTCGCGGACCGCGAGGAGGAGCTGCGCGGCCTCACGGCCCGCTGGGAGAAGGAGAAGCAGTCCCTCAACCGGGTCGGTGAGCTGAAGGAGCGCCTCGACGAGACGCGCGGCCGCGCCGAGCGCGCCCAGCGCGACGGCGACTTCGACACCGCGTCCAAGCTGCTGTACGGGGAGATCCCGGCCCTGGAGCGGGAGCTGGAGGAGGCGAGCGAGGCCGAGGCCCAGCAGGAGTCGTCCAAGGACACCATGGTCAAGGAGGAGGTCGGCCCGGACGACATCGCGGACGTCGTCGGCGCCTGGACCGGCATCCCCGCGGGGCGGCTCCTGGAGGGCGAGACGCAGAAGCTGCTCCGCATGGAGGACGAGCTCGGCAGGCGGCTGATCGGCCAGTCCGAGGCCGTGCAGGCGGTCTCCGACGCCGTGCGCCGGACCCGCGCGGGCATCGCCGACCCCGACCGGCCCACCGGTTCCTTCCTCTTCCTCGGCCCGACGGGCGTCGGCAAGACCGAGCTGGCGAAGGCGCTCGCCGACTTCCTCTTCGACGACGAGCGGGCGATGATCCGCATCGACATGTCGGAGTACGGCGAGAAGCACAGCGTCGCCCGCCTGGTCGGCGCGCCTCCCGGCTACGTGGGGTACGAGGAGGGCGGCCAGCTCACGGAGGCGGTGCGCCGCCGCCCGTACAGCGTGGTCCTGCTCGACGAGGTGGAGAAGGCGCACCCGGAGGTCTTCGACGTCCTGCTCCAGGTCCTGGACGACGGGCGGCTCACCGACGGCCAGGGCCGGACGGTGGACTTCCGCAACACCATCCTGGTCCTCACGTCGAACCTCGGCAGCCAGTACCTGGTGGACCCGCTGAGCTCGGAGGAGGTCAAGAAGCAGCAGGTCATGGACGTGGTCCGGGCGAGCTTCAAGCCGGAGTTCCTCAACCGGCTCGACGACCTCGTGATCTTCTCCGCCCTCGACCGGGCCGAGCTCGGCCGGATCGCGCGGCTCCAGATCGACCGCCTCGCGCAGCGGCTGGCAGAGCGCCGGCTCACCCTGGACGTCACCCAGGAGGCCCTGGAGTGGCTCGCCGAGGAGGGCAACGACCCCGCGTACGGTGCCCGTCCGCTGCGCCGTCTGATCCAGACGGCGATCGGGGACCGGCTCGCCAAGGAGATCCTCGCGGGCGAGGTCCGGGACGGCGACACGGTCCGCGTGGACCGTGTCGGGGACGGTCTGACCGTGGGGCCGGCGGGACGCTGACGGTCATGCTCGGCCATCCGACCGGCCCGGGGTTGCCACAACCCGCCCGGGATGGGGGAGGATGGCGAGCATCCGTACGAAGGGAAATACACGGTGAGCATCGACCCGTCCTCGATTCCGAATTTCGGGGGCCAGCCCCAGCCTCAGGCCGCAGGACCGGCGGGCCCCGTCGTCCCCGACCAGGACCTCGTCAAGCAGCTCCTCGAGCAGATGGAGCTGAAGTACGTCGTCGACGACGAGGGTGACCTCGCGGCGCCGTGGGAGGAATTCCGCACGTACTTCATGTTCCGCGGTGAGGACGAGCAGCAGGTCTTCTCGGTGCGGACGTTCTACGACCGCCCGCACTCGGCCGACGACCGCGCGCGGATCCTCGACGCGATCGACGACTGGAACCGCCGCACCCTGTGGCCGAAGGTCTACACGCACCTGCACGAGGAGGAGGACGGCTCCGCCACCCTCCGCCTCATCGGTGAGGCCCAGATGCTGATCGGCACCGGCGTCGCCCTGGAGCACTTCGTGTCCTCCACGGTCAGCTGGGTCCGCGCCTCCATCGAGTTCGACAAGTGGATCGTCGAGCAGTTCGGTCTGGAGACCCCCGAGCAGAAGGCCGGCGACGAGGAGGCCTGAGCCTCCCCCGAACCGCCACGGGAGCCCGGCACCCCCTCACCAGAGGGGGTGCCGGGCTCCCGTACGTCCGGGCCCGCGGGGTCGCTCAGCCCAGCCGCTTGAGCCGGGAGACGGCCTCCTCCAGGACCTCGGTCTTCTTGCAGAAGGCGAAGCGGACGAAGGGGGCGCCGGCCTCGCGGTGGTCGTAGAAGACGGCGTTGGGGATGGCGACGACCCCGGCGCGCTCCGGCAGCGAGCGGCAGAAGGCGAAGCCGTCGTCGGTGCCGAGCGGGCGGATGTCGGTGGTGACGAAGTAGGTGCCGGCCGGCCGGTAGACCTCGAAGCCCGCCTGCGCGAGGCCCTCGCTCAGCAGGTCCCGCTTGGCCTGGAGGTCGGCGCGGAGGGTGTCGAAGTAGGCGGCCGGGAGCCGCAGGGCCTCGGCGATCGCGTACTGGAACGGACCCGAGGAGACGTACGTGAGGAACTGCTTGGCCGAGCGGACGGCGGAGGTCAGTTCGGGGCTCGCGGTGACCCAGCCGACCTTCCAACCGGTGAACGAGAAGGTCTTGCCCGCGGAGCCGATGGTGACCGTGCGCTCCCGCATGCCCGGGAGGCTCGCGATCGGGAGGTGCTCGGCCCCGTCGAAGACCAGGTGCTCGTACACCTCGTCGGTGACGACGAGCAGGTCCCGTTCGATCGCCAGCTCCGCGACGGCGGTCAGTTCGGCCCGGCTGAGGACGGTGCCGGTCGGGTTGTGCGGGGTGTTGAGGAGGATCAGCCGGGTCCGGTCGGTGACGGCGGCCCGCAGCTCGTCCAGGTCGAGGACGTAGGAACCCTCGTGCGGGCGGAGGGTGACGGGGACCCTGGTCCCGCCGGCCATCGCGACGCAGGCGGCGTACGAGTCGTAGTACGGCTCCAGGGCGATCACCTCGTCACCCGGCTCGACCAGGGCGAGCAGCGCCGCCGCGATCGCCTCGGTGGCGCCCGCGGTCACGAGCACCTCCGTGTCCGGGTCGTACGGCAGGCCGTACCGCTCCCGCTGGTGGTCGGCGATCGCCGAGCGCAGCTCGGGGACGCCGGGGCCGGGCGGGTACTGGTTGCCGCGACCGTCCCGCAGCGCGCGGACCGCGGCCTCCCGGATCTCCTCGGGGCCGTCGGTGTCGGGGAACCCCTGACCGAGGTTGATCGCCCCGGTCCTGGCGGCGAGCGCGGACATCTCGGCGAAGATCGTCGTCCCGAACTCGGCGAGGCGGCGGTTGAGCGGCGGTCGTGTCATGACGGCCATCCTGAAGCCAAGCTCTGGACTTGCTCAAGTGCGCTTTGGCGCACCGGTGGATCGGGCATCTCCCCCGCACACAAGAACGGCGGTAGTACAGATGGAATTCTTCATTGTCGTCATCTTCGTCATCGTGGCCGTGGTCGTCGCCGGGGTGGTCTCCGCCGCCCGAGGCCGGACCGGCGGCGGCAGGCGGCGCGCCGGGTCGCGGGGCGGGAGCACCTGGGCCGACGGCGGCGGGGGCGGGGGCTGCGGGGGGAGCAGCTCCTGCGGTTCCGGCGGGTCGAGCTGCGGGGGTGGTGGCTGCGGCGGCGGGAACTGAAGCACAGGGTGGGGGCGGTCCGTGTGAACCGGTCGGTCGAGTTCGATTGAACAAGTGAACTGTGGGCTCCCCGAAGGGGTTGGAAAACACAGCAAGTTGGGTAAAACCGCTGCGAGTCGCTCGGGGTCCGTGGTTCTCTCGCTCCTGACAGAGACAGCCCTCGGACCGTGTGTGGACCCGAGCCGGCGAATCCCCACTCCCGCTGAACCCTCTCCGGGGCGCCCCCGGCCCACCCGCCAAACCGTGTTTGCGGAGCCGACCCATGCTCACCACCCTGAAGACCTCCTACACCGACACACGCGCGGCCGACCTGGCCTGGGCCCTCGGGCGCGAGCCGCTCCCCGCCCTGGCCACGCTCGACCTCCGACTCGGCGGCGCCGAGCTCCAGTTGCGGCTGCTCGGCGCCTCCCATCAGGTCCTCCTGGAAGAGGAGGGCCGCAGCTGCTCGGAGACCGTCGCCTGCATGCCGGGCAGCAGTACCCCGCTCCCGCTCGGCGTCTCCAAGCGCGTCGGTGGATGGGAGTACGAATTCGCCGCACGCGTCGAGACGCTGTCGCACGGCTCCTTCGCGGGCCGCGCACAGGAGTTGCTCGCCCTCGTCGCGGACCATCCCCACGGGCTCGCGGGCACCTTCCCGGGCTCCCCGCACGCCTTCACGGCGATGCTGGCCCAGCGTCACGAGGGCCAGGTGCGCTGGCGCACCTGGCACGCCTACCCGCAGGAGGGGCAGTTGGTGGTGACCAGGACCCGCATCGGCGCACGTATGCCCGCAACGCTCTGATACGCCCTCTCGGCGCCCCAGGTGCACTCGTGTGGGTGACAAGGGGTGTGGGAATAGTGACGTAGCGTTACGGGCATGATCGAGCCGACCGTGACCTTGCCACCCAAGAGGGTGCGGCGGGCGCCCGTGCGGCGGTCCGAACCGCCGCGCGGGACGCCCGGGGCGGTACGGTTCCCGGTCCTCGCGGTCGCCTTCGTCTGCGCCGCCTGCGGTCTTGTCTACGAGCTCGAACTGGTGGCGCTCGCCTCCTCCTTGATGGGCGACTCGGTCACCCAGGCCTCCGTCGTGCTCTCCGTGATGGTCTTCGCGATGGGCGTGGGCTCGCTCCTCGCCAAGCGGCTGCGTTGCCGCGCCGCCGTCGGCTTCGGCATGGTGGAGGCCGGACTAGCGCTCATCGGCGGCTGCTCGGCGATGGTGCTGTACGCGGCCTTCGCCTGGTTCGGCGAACCGCGGTACGTGGTGGTGGCGTTCTCGCTCGCCATCGGGGTGCTCATCGGCGCGGAGATCCCGCTCCTGATGTCGCTGCTACAGCGGTCCGCCGGGGCGGCCGGCCGCTCCTCCGCCCGCCCCTCCGTCCGCTCTCCCGCCCGTTCCGCCGTTCGTTCCGCCGCCGCCTCCGTCCGGTCTCCCACCTCCTCCGCCCGGTCCGCGCGGGCCGAACGGTCCGGACGCTCCGTGCGGCAGGATCCGCCCGGGGAGCAGGACGACGCCGCCGGGACGGTCGCCGACCTCTTCGCCGCCGACTACGTCGGCGCGCTCGTCGGCGGCCTCGCCTTCCCCTTCCTGCTGCTGCCCTGGCTCGGCCAGCTCACCGGCGCCCTCGTCACCGGCGCGGTCAACGCGGTGGCGGGCGGCGGCCTCGTCCTGTGGGTGTTCCGCCACGAGCTCACCCCCCGCTCCAGAACCCTCCTCGTGGCCGTGAACGTGTCGGTCCTCGCCGTCCTCGCCACGGCGACCGTGCTCGTCGACGACTTCGAACAGGCGGCGCGCCGCGCGGTCTACGGCGATCACGTGCGGGTCGCCGTCCACACCGAACTCCAGGAAGTGGTCGTCACGGGAGGCGTCGAGGGCCCGCCCGACCTCTTCCTCGACGGACGCCTCCGGGTCTCCGGCCAGGACGAGTACCGCTACCACGAGGCGCTCGTCCACCCCTCGATGAACGGCGGGCGCACGCGCGTGCTCATCGTCGGAGGCGGGGACGGCATGGCCGCCCGCGAGGTGCTGCGCTACCCCGGGGTCCGCTCCGTCACCGTCGTCGAACTCGACCCGGGGGTCGTCCGCCTCGCCCGTACGGACCCGGCGCTCGCCCGGCTGAACGCGCGGGCGTTCCGTGATCCCCGCGTCCGGGTGGTCCACGCGGACGCCTTCCACTGGCTCCGGGGCGCCGCCACGGCCGTGCGGGACCGGTACGACGTGGTGATCTCCGACCTGCCCGACCCCGGGATCACCCGCAGCACCAAGCTGTACGCGCAGGAGTTCTACGGCCTCGTGTCCCAGGTCCTCACCCGCTCCGGACGCCTCGCCGTGCACGCCGGGTCCGTCACCGACCGGCCCCGCACCTTCTGGACCGTGGACGCCACCCTGCACGCGGCCGGCTTCGCGACCCGCCCGTACAGCGCGAGCGGCCGCGCCAGGGGTGCGGGACGGGGGCCCGTCGACTGGGGCTTCCTCCTGGCCGTCCCGGGCAGCCGCCCGCCCACCCTCGGCCTCGCCCCCGACGCGCCCCGGCTGCGGTCCCTCGACGAGGACCTTCTGGACGCGGCCGCGCGCCACGCCGAGCGCCGCCGGAGCGGCGGACTGCCGCCGTCGACGCTGGTGCATCCGCGGTACGGGGACTGACGGGTCCCCCGGGCGTGGGGGCCCTCCGGTGCCGGGCCCGGCACCGAAGAGGCGACGCCGCGCCGCGGTCTGAGTAGGCTCGGCTTCCATGGAGCATGAGGTGTTCGTCCCGGTCCCGGCCGAGGTTCTGCGCGCGACGCTCACGGACCCGGGCCGGGTGGCGCGCTGCGTACCCGGCCTCCAGCGGGACGCCGACGCGGAGGCGGGCCCCCTCACGGGGCGGCTCAAGGTGCGGGTCGGCGGCCACACCATCACCTACCGGGGCGCCCTGAAGATCGTCGAAGGGGATGGCGCCGTCACCTACGAGGGCCGGGGCACCGAGGCCCGGGGCAAGGGCACGGTGGAGCTGACGCTCACCGTCGTCCTCACCCCGGTGGCGGAGGGGACCTCCCTGAGCTTCACCGGTGCCGTGACGGCGGACGGCCGGCTGACCGAGGCTCCGGACGAGGCCCGCACCACGACGGGCACCCGCCTGCTGGACAGGTTCGCGGAGGCGCTGACGACGAGGGCGGAGGAACGGGAGGCTGAACCGGCTCCCGAGGCAGAGACGGAAGCGGCTCCCGAGGCGGAGACGGAAGCGGCTCCCGAGGCGGAGACGGAAGCGGCTCCCGAGGCGGAGACGGAAGCGGCTCCCGAGGCTGAGGCTGAGCGTGTCTCCGAGGCGGTCTCCGAGGCTGGGGCTTCCTCCGGGGGCGAGGCCGCGACCGCCCCCGCTCCCGAGGCCGAGACCGCCCCCGAGCCCCAGGCCACCCCCGCCCCCGAGCCCGACACCGACGACGACGGGGTCGACGACGGGGTCGAGGAGCCCCGTCGGGATTCCGGCCTCGACGCACCCGTTCCGCCGCCCTCCCTCGACCCCCTCCTCGGCCAGGACTTCGGCGACACCCCCCTCGCCTTCCCCGCCCCGCAGCCCGCCGCCGAGGCCGCCCACGCCCGCCGGACGATGATCGGGCGCAGCGCCGAGGAGGTCGACCACGCCCCGCCGCGCGGCCGGTACGCCCCCGTGCCCGCGCCCGACGCGTCGAGTGCCGGCGCCACCCTGCGCTGGATCGCCCCCGCCGCGGCCCTCGCGCTCGCCTCCGCCGTCGTCGTCGGCAGGGCGCTGCGCCGGCGCCGCTGAAACCTGTCCGGAAGGGGTCGCCCACGGAGAGGGCTCCGCACGATTAGGGTCGGGGCGTGAGCATGCAGACGCGACTGACGGCGTGCGACGCCGAGTTGACCATCAGCCCCGAGAACGGCTGCCGGATCGAGAGCCTGCGCCTCGGCGGCACCGAGGTGCTGCGCCAGGGCGAGCGGTACGGGAGCTTCCCGATGGTGCCCTGGTGCGGCCGGACCGGGAACGGCCTCTTCCGCAACGGGGCCACCCCCCACCGGCTGCCGGTCAACGCGGCCCCGCACGCCATCCACGGCACCGTCCGCGACCTCGCCTGGAAGACCGCCAGGACGTCCGGCACCGAGGCCGTCTTCACCTGTGAGCTCGGGGACCCCTGGCCGTACAAGGGCACGGTGACGCAGGTCTTCGAGCTGGCCGAGGACTCGCTCACCCTGCGCTTCGGGGTCGAGACCTACGACGACTCCTTCCCGGCGCAGGCCGGCTGGCACCCCTGGTTCCTGCGCAACCTCGGCGAGGGCGGTCAGGACGTGCGCATCGGCTTCACCGCCGCCTGGCAGGAGGAGCGCGGTGACGACCACCTCCCCACCGGGCGCCGGATCGACCCCCTGCCCGGCCCGTGGGACGACTGCTTCGGCATGCCCGACGGTGTCGACGTCACCCTCACGTGGCCGGAGGAGCTGGAGCTGAAGGTCACCAGCCGGGAGCCCTGGGTCGTGATCTACGACGAGCCCGAGGAAGCCGTCTGCGTCGAGCCGCAGTCCGGGCCGCCGAACGGCCTCAACACCCATCCGCGCCTGGTCACCCCGATCGACCCCCTGGAGGTCGAGAGCACCTGGAGCTGGCGCCGCCTGTGAGCAGTGCCCTTTAAGCTCGGGGCATGACTGACGTACGCGCTGAGCTGCTCCAGCAGATCAAGGACAAGGCCGTGGTGCACGGCAAGGTGACCCTCTCGTCGGGTCTGGAAGCCGACTACTACATCGACCTGCGCCGGATCACGCTGGACGGCGAGGCCGCGCCGATGGTGGGTCAGGTCATGCTCGACCTGGCGGCCGACCTGGACTTCGACTGTGTCGGCGGGCTGACCCTGGGCGCCGACCCGGTCGCGACCTCGATGCTGCACGCGTCCGCCGCGCGCGGGCAGCGCCTCGACGCCTTCGTCGTGCGGAAGGCGCAGAAGGCGCACGGGATGCAGCGCCGGATCGAGGGCACGGACGTCAAGGGCCGTCGCTGCCTCGTGGTCGAGGACACCTCGACCACGGGCGGTTCGCCGCTGACCGCGGTGGAGGCCGTTCGCGAGGCCGGTGGCGAGGTCGTCGCCGTGGCCACCATCGTGGACCGGGGTGCCGCCGACGCCATCTCCGGGGCGGGTCTGACGTACCTCACCGGCTACCAGCTGGCCGATCTCGGCCTGGCGTAACCGCCGCGAAGTCGTGACTTAGGTCCCTGACCCTGGTGACAGGTGTCCTGACCTGCGTTTTCGCCGAGGGGCGGAGTGTTTCACGTGAAACACTCCGCCCCTCTGTGTGCCATGCCCGTGGGAGCCCGGACGAGAGTCTGGAAGGATGGGCGTCGACGATGACGTCGCCCCCAGGTCAGGGACAGCAACGCACACACCCCGCACATCACAAGGAGCGGACGAATGCCCATCGCAACCCCCGAGGTCTACAACGAGATGCTCGACCGGGCGAAGGCAGGCAAGTTCGCCTACCCGGCCATCAACGTGACCTCGTCCCAGACCCTGCACGCTGCTCTGCGCGGCTTCGCGGAGGCCGAGAGCGACGGCATCATCCAGATCTCGACCGGCGGAGCCGAGTTCCTGGGCGGCCAGTACAACAAGGACATGGTCACGGGCGCCGTAGCCCTGGCCGAGTTCGCGCACATCGTCGCCGCGAAGTACGACATCACGGTCGCGCTGCACACCGACCACTGCCCGAAGGACAAGCTGGACGGTTACGTCCGTCCGCTGCTCGACGTCTCCGCCGAGCGCGTCAAGGCCGGTCGCGACCCGCTGTTCCAGTCCCACATGTGGGACGGCTCCGCCGAGACCCTGGCCGACAACCTGGCCATCGGTCAGGAGCTGCTCGCCAAGGCCGCCGCCGCCAAGATCATTCTTGAGGTCGAGATCACCCCGACCGGTGGCGAGGAGGACGGCGTCACCCACGAGATCAACGACGAGCTGTACACCACCGTCGACGACGCCCTCCGCACCGCCGAGGCCCTCGGCCTGGGCGAGAAGGGCCGCTACCTGCTCGCCGCCTCCTTCGGCAACGTGCACGGCGTCTACAAGCCGGGCAACGTCGTGCTCCGTCCCGAGCTCCTCAAGGACCTCCAGGCGGGCGTGTCCGAGAAGTACGGCAAGGCCTCTCCGTTCGACTTCGTCTTCCACGGCGGTTCGGGCTCCACGGCCGAGGAGATCGCCACCGCGCTGGAGAACGGCGTCGTGAAGATGAACCTGGACACCGACACCCAGTACGCCTTCACGCGTCCGGTGGCCAACCACATGTTCAAGAACTACGACGGCGTCCTGAAGGTCGACGGCGAGGTCGGCGTCAAGTCGACCTACGACCCGCGCACCTGGGGCAAGCTGGCCGAGGCCGGCATGGCCGTCCGCGTGACCGAGGCGTGCGCGGCGCTGCGCTCGACCGGCACCAAGCTGAAGTAACGACGTGATCGTGTGAGCGAAGGGCCCGGCACCTCTCCAGGTGCCGGGCCCTTCGTGTGTCGAGGGGAGGCCCGATGTACGACTTCGACCGTGAGACGGACCGGCACGGCACCTGGTCGGTCCAATGGGACGGGATCGCGGACCGCTTCGGCGTGCCCGACCTGCTTCCGTTCACCATCTCCGACATGGACTTCGCCTCCCCGCCCGAGGTGCTCGCCGCCCTGCGCGAGCGGGTCGACCACGGGGTCTTCGGCTACACCGACTGGCGGCTCGGCGAGTTCCGCGAGGCGATCCGGCACTGGTACGCGAGCCGGTACGCCGCCGAGATCGACACCGACGCGCTGGTGTACGCGCCCTCCGTGCTCAACCAGATCTCGCAGCTCCTGCGCATGTGGACGGAACCCGGCGACGGTGTCGTCGTGCACACCCCCACCTACGACGGCTTCCGCAAGGCCGTCAACGGACTCGGGCGCGAGCTGCGCGGCGTACCCCTCGGGGACCTCGAAGCCCTCGAACGGGAGCTGGCCCGGCCGGACAGCCGGATGCTGCTGCTCTGCTCCCCGCACAACCCGACCGGCCGGGTCTGGACGGAAGAGGAGCTCACCGTCTTCGCCGAACTGGCCGAGCGCCACGGCGCGGCCGTCGTCAGCGACGAGATCCACGCCGACCTGACCACCGACGGCCACCGGCACATCCCGTGGACCCGGATCGCACGGGCCGGCCGGGGCCGCCGCTGGGCCCTGGTCACCTCGGGCACGAAGGCCTTCAACTTCCCGGCCCTCTCCGGCTCGTACGGGCTGATCGGCGACCCCGACGAGCGCGCGGCCTTCGTCCGGCGGATGGAGACCGGCGAGGGCCTGGCCTCGCCCGCCGTGCTCTCCCTGACCGCCCACATCGCGGCGTACCGGCAGGGCGCGGCCTGGCTGGACGCCCTGCGCGGGTACGTGGCGGGCACGATGAGCACGGTCGGGGAGCGCCTCGCGGCGGGCCTTCCGGAGGTCGACTGGACGCCCCCGCAGGCCGGTTATCTGGCCTGGATCGACCTGCGGCCGCTGGGCATCGAGGAGGCCCGGCTCCAGGAGGAGCTGGTGCGGGTGGAGAGGGTCGCGATCATGCCGGGCGGGGTGTACGGCACGCCCGGCTTCGTCCGGCTCAACGTCGGCTGCCCCCGGGAGAAGGCGGAGCGGGGAGTGGACGCCCTGGTCCGGGCGGCGGGGCGGCTGCGGAAATCCTGAGGGGGCGGCGGCGGGCCCGGTCACGCGAGGTGTGGACACCGGGAGGCGAGGTGTCGCAGGCGTGTTCTAGTCTGCGTGCACCGCGCCCCGAGTCCGAGGGCCGGAACCATGCCTTTGGGGGGCTCTTTCATCGTGCGCAAGCGCACTCTCTCGGCCGCGACGTCGTTCGCGGTCCTTGTCAGCTCCGCGGCGCTGGTCGCGGGCACGGCGGGCCATGCGGCCGCCGACAGCAGTAGGGCCCTTCCGATGTCGTCCGTGGGCGACATGGTGGTGGACGGTGTCCACCGGAAGATCTTCATCAGCGACCCGTACCTCGGGAAGGTCGTCGCGACCGACTTCGCGGGCACGGTGCTGAGCACCGTCACCGGCCTGCCCGGGGTCACCGGGCTCGCGCTCTCCGCCGACGCGGGGAGCGTGTACGCCGCGGTCCCGGGCGCCGACGCCGTCGTCGCCCTCGACGCGCAGGCCGGGACCGAGCGGGCCCGGTACGCCACGGGCGAGGGCACCGACCCGCAGTACGTCGCGCTCGCGGGCGGCAAGATCTGGTTCGGCTACGGCAACGGCGACCACGGCGACATCGGGTCGGTCGACACCTCCGGTGCCGAACCCGTGGTGGCACTGGGCCAGGACACCGAGCTGCGCTACTCGGGCGCCCCGAGGCTCGTCTCCTCGCCGACGGATCCGAACGCCTTCGCCGCGATGTCCTCGTACTACCACCGGTTCCTGCTCGGCGCGTACGACGCGTCCACGGGGACCGCGACCCGTACCGCGCGGACCGCAGCCGACGTCGGTTCGGTGGGCATGGCCAACGACCTCGCCTACACCCCGGACGGCGGCAGGCTCATCACGGCCACCGCCGGCAACCGTCACCGGGTGTGGCGGGCCACCGACATGGCCGAGCTGCCGTCCTACGCCAGCGAGTACCACGGCGTCGCCGTGGCCGTCGCCCCCGACGGCACCGTGGCGGCCGGCTCCGACGCCCCGTACAACCCGGACGTGTTCGTCTACCGGCCGGGCGAGACGAAGGCCGTGCGGCAGTACGACTTCCCCGGCACCGGGACCAGCAGCGGCGGCGACGGTCTCGCCCACGGTGCCCTCGCCTGGGAGCCGGGCGGAAGCCGCCTGTTCGCGGTGACCTCGGCCTCCAGCGGCGACAGCGTCCGCCTGCACGTCCTGGACACGCCCACCAAGTCCCTGCCGACGGTCACCGTGAAGGTCCCGGCCACCGTGGCGGTCCTCAAGCCGGTCACCGTCTCCGGCACGGTCGCGGCGACGCTGGGGCTGCCGGCCAGCACGCCGCTCACCGTGACGCGGTACGACGCCGAGTTCCCGAAGGGCAAGGCGCTCGGAACGAGGAAGCTCGGCGCGAACGGCACGTTCTCGTTCGCCGACACCCCGACCGCGGCGGGCAACGTCACGTACAGGGTGACGTACACGGGCGACGCCACGCACATGGGCGCGAGCGGCACGGCGGTCGTCAAGGTGACCCCGTTCAAGACCCCGCTGGCGCTGGACCGGAACAGGCTCACCGTCAACTACGGCACCGACGTGACGTACACGGCGTCCCTCGGCTGGTCGTACCGGAACCGGGTGGTGGAGATCTGGGCCGACCCGTACGGGACGGAGCCCAAGCGGCTGCTCAAGCGCGGCACGGTCAACTCGGCGGGCAAGCTGTCGGTGACCACCAAGATGACCCGCGACACCTGGGTGACCGCGTACTTCGCCGGTGACACCCGTTCCGGCAGTGCCTACGTCGGGTCGACCGTGTACACCCGGGCCGGCGTGGCGACCTCGCTGTCCCGGCACTACAAGTGGTCGAAGATCGGCACCATCTGGTACCAGTCGTACCACCAGACCGGCGACGTGCTGGTCACCGCGTGGAACAACCCGTACCCGGGCCGCGAGACCAAGTACGAGGTCCAGGTCTGGTACGCGGGCGCCTGGCGCACCGGCTCCGAGGACTTCGTCCGGCTGAACGGCGGCGGCATGGCGTACGTCGTGTTCGACGGCGAGGGAGCGGCCGGCATCCGCGCCCGGGTCCGCACGGCGTACGTCGACGGCGTCTCCGGCGACAACGTGAACACCACGGTCCACGGCGCGTGGAAGTACTTCAACATCACCCGCTGACCCGTCGGCCACCGCTGCCCCGTCCGCCGTCTCCTCGGATTCCGGCGGGCGGGGCTCCGCCGTTCGCGGGACCATGCAGGCATGGGAGAGCGGGACGTGCGGATGGCTTCGGGGACCGGGCGGTGGATCCTGTTCACGACCGTCCTCGGCTCGGGGATGGCGCTGCTCGACTCCACCGTCGTCAACGTCGCCCTGCCGCACATCGGTGAGGACCTCGACGCCGACCTCGGCGCGCTCCAGTGGACGGTCAACGCGTACATGCTGACGCTCGCCGGGCTGATCCTGCTCGGCGGGGCGCTCGGTGACCGGTACGGGCGGCGCCGGGTCTTCGTGATCGGGGTGGTGTGGTTCGCGCTCGCCTCGCTGCTGTGCGGGCTCGCGCCGAACGCCGGGGTGCTGATCGCCGCCCGCGCCCTCCAGGGCGTCGGCGGGGCGCTGCTCACGCCCGGGTCGCTCGCGCTGATCCAGGCCAGTTTCCACGAGGACGACCGGGCCAGGGCGGTCGGGCTCTGGTCCGGCTTCGGCGGGGTCGGCGCGGCGGTCGGCCCGTTCGTGGGGGGCTGGCTGGTGGACGGCCCCGGCTGGCGGTGGGTGTTCCTGCTCAACGTGCCGCTCGCCGCCCTCTGCGTACCCGTCGCCCTCCGGCACGTGCCGGAGTCGCGCGACGAGACCGCGCGCGGCCGGTTCGACGTCCTCGGCGCGGTCCTGGGCGCGGCGGCCCTCGCGTTCGTGACGTACGGGCTGATCGGTGAGGCCTGGTGGGCGGGGGTGGCGGGGATCGTCGTCGGGGCCGGGTTCGTGGTGGTGGAGCGGCGGCGCGGCGGGTCCGCGATGGTGCCGCCGTCGATCTTCGCGTCCCGGATCTTCACGGCGGTCAACCTGGTCACGCTCTGCGTGTACGCGGCGTTCGGCGGCTTCTTCTTCCTGGCTGCCCTCCAGCTCCAGGTGGTGTCCGGCTACTCGGCCCTCGGCGCCGGTACGGCCCTGCTGCCCACGACCGTCCTCATGCTGCTGCTCTCGGCGAAGTCCGGGGAGCTGGGGGAGCGGATCGGCCCCCGGATCCCGCTCACGGTGGGGCCGCTGCTGTGCGCCGCGGGGATGCTCCTGATGCTGCGGGTGGGTGAGGACGCCTCGTACGTACGGGACGTGCTGCCCGCCCTGCTGGTGCTGGGCCTCGGGATGACGGCCCTGGTCGCCCCGCTCACCGCGACCGTCCTCGCCTCGGTGGACGTCGCGAGGGCGGGCCTCGCGAGCGGCATCAACAACGCGGCGGCGCGGGCGGCCGGGCTGCTGGCGGTGGCGGCGTTGCCGATGCTGGCGGGGATGGGCCCGGAGGCGTACCGCTCGGCGGCGGAGTTCGGGGAGACCTTCCGACGGGCGATGCCGATGTGCGCGGGGATCCTGGTGGCGGGCGCGGTGCTCGCCTGGACGACGATGCGCACCCCGGCGCGGGCGGGCTGCCATCCGGGGTGCCGGGTGCACTGCGGGGTGACGTCGCCGCCGCTGGAACCGGGGGAGCGGGACGCGTCGGCGTGAAGCGGGGCCCGGCGGGGGAGAGGCGCGGGACGCGTCGGCGTGAAGCGGGGCCCGGCGGGGGAGAGGTGGCGGGAGCCCCGGGCGGGGCCTTCGGGCCGCCGTGACTGAGGCAGACTGACCCCATGGCCATCCACGAGAACCTTCTGGGGGGACCGGCCCCCACCCTCCTGCCCGACGACCCGGGTCCGCGCGAGCTGCTCGCGAACGGTACGGCGCCCGCGGACGTTGCCGCGAAGTACCCGACCTCCTCGCTCGCCTGGGCCCAGCTCGCCGACGACGCGTACGAGCGCGGCTCGGTCGTCGAGTCGTACGCCTACGCCCGTACCGGCTACCACCGCGGCCTCGACTCGCTGCGCCGCAACGGCTGGAAGGGCCACGGCCCGGTGCCGTGGGAGCACGAGCCGAACCGGGGTTTCCTGCGCGCGCTGCACTCGCTGGCCCGCGCGGCCGGCGAGATCGGTGAGAAGGACGAGTACGAGCGCTGCACGACGTTCCTGAGGGACTCCTCGGAGACCGCGGCGGAGACGCTCGGCTGACGTCGTCCTGACGCCTCCGTGTTTCCCCCCGCCCGAGCGTGGGTCAGGGGGGAAATCCGGCCAGAATTTTCGAGATGTTCGATGCTGTTCGACTGGGCCGGTACGATCCCGGGGACCGCAGACCAGAAGACGCCGGTACCGAGGCCCGACCTCCTCTCCCCCACCGCCGGCCGACGCAGGGGAGAAGGCTCTCGTGGCCGAGCGTGCCGCATCCGCAGGACGGCGACGGCCGCCGAGCCGGCGCAGCGGCCGGGACGGACACGGCCCCGCGCGCCGTCTCGCGCTGCCGACCCTGGTCCTGATGACGCTCGCGCTCGGCGCGGGCGTCGCCCTCGCCCACTTCACCGGTCCGGGGACGGACGACTCGGCGGCCGCGGCCCCCGCCCCCGTCACCGCGCCGCCCCCGGCGACCGCGTCCCCGGCCCCGGTTCGGAAGACGGCCACCCCGGCCGCCCGGGCCACGAAGCCGACACCCCGGCCGACCCCGCCCGTGAAGCCGAAACCCGGGCCGACCCGGCCCGTCGAGCCGAAGCCCGGGCCCGAGCCGAAGCCCAGACCGAAACCGAAGCCCACCCTCGTGAAGCCCGCGGTGCCGCAGTCCGGCGCCGGCACCTTCACCACCGCGCAGGCCTCGGGCGAGGCGGTCGGCGACAGCGGTGAGCTGCGCCGCTACCAGGTGCAGGTCGAGGACGGCATCGCGCTCTCGGCGCGCGGGACGGCCGCCGAGATCCAGCGGATCCTGGCCCATCCGCGCGGCTGGGCCGCGCACGGCAGGGGCCGGTTCCAGCTGGTCTCGGAGAACGCCGACTTCGTCATCCGGATCGCGACCCCGGACACCGCCGACGCCCTCTGCGCCCGGCAGGGCCTCGACACCCGCGGCGAGCTGAACTGCGAGACGACCGACGGTGTCGTGGTGAACCTCAGACGCTGGATGCTCGGCTCGCCCACCTTCGCGGGGGAGCCCGCCGAGTACCGGCACCTGATCATCAACCACGAGGTCGGGCACGAGATCGGCATCCGGCAGCACCTGGGCTGCCCGGGCCCGGGCAGGCTCGCGCCCGCCATGATGCAGCAGATCAAGGGCCTGAACGGCTGTCGATCGAACGCGTTTCCGTATGACGAAGACGGGATCTACATCACCGGCCCGATCGTGTCATGATGCGCTTGGGACGACGCGCGACGAAGCGCGCCTCCCGAGGGGACCGGGGCTCCCGTGCCGCACGGAACGACGCGGACACGGTGGAGCAGACCGCTACCCGGTAGTTCGTATCGAGGAGACAGAAATGTCACTCTTCCCGGGTTCTCCCGCTTCCGGAGCCGATTCCGGAGCCGATTCGGTCACCGAAGACCCGAATCTCGACTTCGCCGGCACGACGCCGTACGAGGACTACGTCCAGGCGGACGTCCTCACCCACCTCCAGCACCTCCGCTCGGACGACCCGGGCGAGATGGTCTTCCTGGTCACCACCCAGGTCATGGAGCTGTGGTTCACGGTGATCGTCCACGAGTGGGAGACCGCGAGCCGCGCCCTGCGCGAGGACCGCGTCCCCGTGGCGATGGACGCGCTCAAGCGCTCCGTGCGCGAGCTGGAGGCCCTGAACCACTCCTGGCGCCCCCTCGCCCAGCTCACCCCCGCCCAGTTCAACGCCTACCGGTCCGCGCTCGGCGAGGGCTCCGGCTTCCAGTCCGCGATGTACCGGCGGATGGAGTTCCTGCTCGGCGAGAAGTCCGCGTCGATGCTCGTCCCGCACCGGGGCGCGCCCCGCGTCCACGCCGAGCTGGAGAAGGCGCTCCAGGAACCGAGCCTGTACGACGAGGTCCTGGCGTTCCTCGCCCGCCGCGGACTGCCCGTCCCCGCCGCGGTCCTCGGCCGTGACCTGTCGCAGCGGTACGAGCCGTCCCCCGAGGTCGAGGCGGTCTGGGCCGGGATCTACACGGACGCCGACCAGAACGGCGAGCTCGTCCGGCTCGGCGAGGCCCTCAGCGACGTCGCGGAACTGGTCTGGCGCTGGCGCAACGACCACCTGGTGGCGACCCGCCGGGCGATGGGCGCGAAGACCGGCACCGGCGGCTCGGCGGGCGTGGCCTGGCTGGAGAAGCGGGCCCAGAAGAACGTGTTCCCCGAGCTGTGGACGGCGCGCAGCCATGTCTGACCTCCTCAGGGACCGGGCCCGCGCCCTCGACGCGGCCGACGACCTCGCCGATCACCGGGAGAGGTTCGCCCTCGACGCGGACACCGTCTACCTCGACGGCAACTCCCTCGGCGCCCTGCCCGCCCACGTCCCCGCCCGTATGGCCGACGTCATCACCCGCGAGTGGGGCGAGCTGCGCATCCGCTCGTGGGACGAGTCCGGCTGGTGGACCGCGCCCGAGCGGGTCGGCGACCGGATCGCGCCGATCGTCGGCGCCGCCGCGGGACAGATCGTGGTCGGCGACTCGACCAGCGTGAACGTCTTCAAGGCGGTCGTCGCGGCGGCCCGGCTGAGCGGCGACGGCCGGGACGAGATCCTCGTCGACGCGACGACCTTTCCCACGGACGGGTACATCGCGGAGTCGGCCGCCCGGATGACGGGTCACCGGATCGTGGCGTGCGACCCGGCCGGCATGGCGGACGCGGTGGGCGACCGCACGGCCCTCGCGCTCGTCAACCACGTCGACTACCGCACCGGCCGCCTCCGGGACCTGCCCGGCATCACGGCCGCGCTGCACACGGCGGGCGCGCTCGCCGTCTGGGACCTGTGCCACAGCGCGGGCGCCCTGCCCGTCGGCCTGGACGCGCACGGGGTCGACCTGGCTGTCGGCTGCACGTACAAGTACCTGAACGGCGGGCCCGGTTCGCCGGCCTACCTGTACGTCGCCGAACGCCACCAGGCCGCCTTCGACTCGCCGCTCCCCGGCTGGAACTCGCACGCCGACCCGTTCGCCATGACCCCCGGGTACGAGGCGGCGGCGGGCGCCCTGCGGGGCCGGGTCGGTACGCCCGACATCCTCTCCCTGCTGGCCCTCGAAGCGTCGCTGGACGTCTGGGACGGTGTCGCGATCGAGGACGTACGGGCCAAGTCCCTCGCGCTCACGGACTTCTTCCTGGAGTGCGTGCGGGCGTACGTACCGGAGGGGCGCCTCCGCTGCGTGACCCCGGAGGCGCACGAGGAGCGCGGCAGCCAGACCGCGCTGGCCTGCGAGAACGCCTCCGCCGTGATGGCGGAGCTGATCCGGCGCGGAGTCGTGGGCGACCTGCGCAGGCCGGACGTGCTGCGGTTCGGCTTCACCCCGCTGTACGTCGGGTTCCAGGACGCGGAACGCGCGGCGCGGGTCCTCTCGGAGGTCCTGGCCGACCTCGCCTCCTGAGGTGTGACGGTCCGATGATCACCTGAACTGCGGGGAGCGGGACGCCTGGTACCGTCCCCGCAGGTCAGGCCGATTGGGCCGCGTATCCGAGAGGTTGGAACAGCATGCCGGACCCCGCCGCGCGCGGTGCCGCAGAAGAGGCCTCCGCGTTCTCGCACCCGGCCGTCGCCCCCGACGCCTCCGCCCCGTACGGCGAGCACCCGGACCAGGTGATCGACTTCTACGCCCCGCGCGGCGGAGCGACCCGGGCGCCGCTCGTCGTCGCCCTGCACGGCGGCGCCTGGCGGGCCCCGTACGACCGGCGGCACCTGACCCCGTTCGCGGACTTCCTGGCCCGCCGGGGCTTCGCCGTCGCGAACGTCGAGTACCGGCGCGGCAGCGACATCCCCCGGCAGGGCGGCGCGGCACCGGTCGCCGGGCGCTGGCCGGAGACCTTCGACGACGTGGCCGCCGCGCTCGACGCGGTACCGGCGCTCGCCGCCGCGCACCTGCCGGCGGCCGACACCGGCCGGATCGTGCTCACCGGGCACTCGGCGGGCGGCCATCTCGCCCTCTGGGCCGCCGCCCGGCACGTTCTGCCCGCGGGCTCCCCGTGGCGCCTGCCGGCCCCGCCGCCGCTGCGCGGCGTCGTCGCCCTCGCCCCCATCGCCCACTTCGGGCGGGCAGTCGAGCTGGGCGTCTGCGGCGGCGCGGTGACCGAACTCCTCGGCGGCCCGTCCGCGTACGAGGAGCGGGCCGCGTACGCCGACCCCTCGGCCCTGGTCCCGACCGGGATCGCGACGACGCTCGTGCAGGGCCGGGAGGACCTGGACGTGCCGTACCCGGTGGCGGACGCGTACGCGGAGGCGGCGGCGGCCGCGGGCGAGACGGTGGGCCTGACGCTCCTCGAGGACGTCGGCCACTTCCCCCTGATCGACCCGTCGGCGGACGCGTGCGCGGTGGTGGCGGAAGAACTCACCCAACTGGCCTGGTGACCCCGAACCTTCCGTACAACCCTTCGAACCGATCACGAGTCTCCTCGGGCACGGCACTCCCGTGTCCGGTCTTCTCGTGGGGGTTCACCTTGCAGTTCCGCACCACCCGTCTCGCCCTGGCCGTCACCGCCGTCCTCGCGGCCACGGCCGTCGGCGTCGGCACACTGGCCACCGCCCCGGCGGCCTTCGCCGCCCCTTCGGCCCCGGCTCCCGCCCCGGCCGATCAGCTCGCCGAGCTTCCGGTCTTCCCCCAGGGATCCGATCTCGCGGGCACCGGCACCACCGGCTTCCTCACCTACTCCTTCGCCCAGGACGGGACCCGGAACCTGCTCTGGACCCCGTACGACGGGGGGAAGCCGACCCCGCTCCAGCAGCCCGAGGGCGGCGGTTTCACCGTGGCGGGCAGTGACGTGGTCGTCCTCGGCGACGCGAGCTGGACCGTCGAGATGCGGTCGCTCACCCTGCGCGACATGGCCGACCCGTCCGCCCCGGGCGTGGACATCGACCTCGGAGCGCTGAACGGGAACTACGTCGCCGTACTGAGCCCCACGAGCGTGCTCGCGCAGGTGACGAAGGAGGACGGCACGGCCGAACTCCACGTCGTGACCAGGAACGGCACCACGACGACCAGCCGCGAGATCGCGGGCCTGCCCGCGGACGCCACCGAGTTCACCGGCTCGGAGGTTCAGGACGGCCACGTCCTCGTCGGTTACGCGACGGGTCCGCAGGGCGCACGGACCGGCGGCCGGGCACTCATCGACCTCGCGGCGGGGAGGGTGTCCGAGACGTACCCCTCCGCCGAGTCCGGGTACGACTTCACCAGCCTGATGTTCTCCGGTTCGCACGTGGCGTGGGTCGACTGGAAGTCCGGCCTCGGGCTGTACGTCACGTCCGCGGATCGCGCGACGGGCGAACAGAAGCAGACCGTCCTGGGCAGCCGCGGTGACGGGTGGTACTACGAGCTCGTGGGCGACTGGCTGGTCTACGGCAGCCCCTCGACGCCCGTCCGGGCGCGCTCTCTGGTCACCGGCGAGACCCGTGACCTCGCCGTCCACGCGGCCGGCGTGGCGGCCGCCGCCGACGGCAGCGTGGTGCTGCACGGCAGCCACACCGCTGACGGCGACGGGCTGTTCCGCGTCACGGCCGCGGCCGACGGCACTCCGACGGTCACCAAGGTGGCGGAGACGGGCCCGGTGGAGATCCCGCTGGTCATCGAGCAGGTCCATGTCCCCGACGTGGCGGAACTGGACAGGACCGGCGGCAAGGTGACCCTGGGCTGGACGCTGTCGCGCCGCGACGCCTCCCTGGACGTCACCCTCACGCACGTCGCCACGGGCAAGGAGTTCACGAAGCGCCTGACCGCGCCCGCGAGTGGCACCCTGTTCTCCTTCGCGTGGGACGGCGTCATCGAGACGGCGGGCGGAGACGTGGACGCGCCGAACGGCAAGTACGCCGTGGAGGCCGAGGCGACGCCGCTCGACGGCGTCGGCGAGCCCGCCTACCAGGGCTGGTTCACGAACGTCGTGCGCACCGCGAACCCGCACGACTACAACGACAACGGTTCCACGGACGTCTTCGCCCGGGACGCCTCCGGCGTGCTGTGGCGGGACGACCTGCGGGACCGTCCGGACCACAGCCAGGTCGGCGTCGCCGGGCGCACCCGTGTCGGCGCGGGCTGGGGGGCGTACAAGCAGATCGAGGCCGTCGGCACCGTGGGCGGTGCCGCGCACGGCGATCTGATCGCCGTCGACGGCTCCGGCGTGCAGTGGCTCCACCTGGGCAAGGGCGACGGTACGTTCGCACCCCGGGTGCAGGTCGGCACCGGCTGGCAGGTCTACAACAAGATCAGCGGAGGCTCGGACCTCGACGGTGACAACCGCGCCGATCTGGTGGCCACGGACAGCGCTGGGTCCCTGTGGTTCTACAAGGGCACCGGCAACTACGCGAAGCCCTTCGCTCCCCGGGTGAAGGTCGGCGGCGGCTGGCAGGTCTACAACCAGGTCACCGCCGTCGGGAACATCGCGGGCACGGCCGCCGGGGACCTGGTCGCGCGTGACACCGCCGGCGTCCTCTGGCTGCACCAGGGCGACGGCCGCGGCGGCTTCACCTCCCGCGTGCGGATCGGCGGCGGCTGGGGCGCCTTCTCCCAGCTCGTCGGCGCCGGCGACCTCGACAACGACGGGCGACCCGACCTGATCGCGTACGGGGCGGGCGCCACCTACGCCTATCGCTCGACGGGCGTCGTCAACGCCCCCTTCAGCCGTTGGACGACGTCGCTGTACGCGGGCGAGGGCACCCGCTTCAACAGCGTCGCCTGAGGCCCGCCTCCGGGTCCCTCCTAGTCCTCAGGAGGGACCCGGAAGGATCCGCATCCAGCGGGACGACCGGGTCCCCCGCCGCCCGTACCGTGGTTCCCGTGACCCAGACACAGCCCACCGAGGCAAGCCGCAGCCCCGAGTTCCGCCTGGTGCAGGCGGCGCTCGGCGGGCTGCGCCAGGAACTGTTCCACGACGCCCTCGCCTACCGGCCGCTGCCGCGCATGGACGTGCACAGCGGGCCGACGCGCTTCCTGCCGAAGCGGATACGCGCGTACACGGGGCTGCTGCCGCACGCGTTCGTCGCGTTCTGCGCGGTGATCGTCTTCGCCGTCGGGTACGACCGCATCTACTACAGTTTCGGCCTGCCGGCGCTCCTGATCACCTGTGTACCGGCCGCGATCGTGCTGCTCACCCTGGTCCGCCCGGTCTTCGCCTTCTGGGTCTCGCTCGCCTCGACCCCCGTCGTGGGGGCCCTCGGCGGCTTCGGGGGCGGCTGGCCCTGGGCCGAGAACTCGTTCGCCGCGCACCTGGTCGTCCTCGCCGTGGTCGCCGCCCGCACCCGGCCGCGTACCGCCGGCTGGATGTGGCTCATGACGGCGGGCTACTGCCTCTTCGCCGAGGTCTTCCTCGGCGTGGGACGCAGCTCCGACTCCGTCCCGCTGCTCTTCGTCGCGGCCCTGGTCCTGCTCACCGTCACCGTGATCCAGGTCCGCCGCCAGGCCGACCGCGAGGTCACCGCGCAGCAGACCGTCACCGCTCAGGAGATCTCCAAGCGGACCGTCCTGGAGGAGCGCACCACCATCGCCCGCGAGCTGCACGACGTCGTCGCCCACCACATGTCGGTGGTCGCGATCCAGGCGGAGGCCGCCCCGTACCGGGTGGAGAACCCGCCGCCGGAGCTCGAACAGGCCTTCCGCACCATCCGCGAGAACGCGGTCGCCGCGCTGACCGAGCTGCGCCGCATCCTCGGAGTCGTCCGCGCGGAGGACTACGAGGCGCCCGACGCCCCGCAGCCGACCCTCGGGGACCTGGACGCCCTCGTCCGCAACGTCGCCGAGGCCGGGCTCGCCGTCGACAAGACGGTCACCGGCGCGGTGCGGGAGCTGCCGCAGGGGGTGGAGCTCTCCGCGTACCGGATCGTCCAGGAGGCCCTGTCGAACGTGCTGCGGCACGCGCCGGGCGCGGCGGCGAAGGTCGAGGTCAGCTATGTCCTCGGCGGGCTCGGGCTGCGGATCGCCAACGGCCCGGCCCGTGGGCTCGTGAAGCCCTCGCCGGGCGCCGGGCACGGCATCACCGGGATGCGGGAGCGGGTGACGATGCTGGGCGGTGAGATGACGGCCGAGGAGACCGGCGACGGCGGCTACGAGGTGGCGGCGTTCATCCCCGTCAGCCGTGAGGAGGCCGCGAAGTGATCCGCGTACTGATCGTCGACGACCAGATCATGGTCCGCGAGGGCTTCTCGGTGCTGCTCGGCGCGATGCCGGACATCGAGGTCGTCGGGGAGGCGGTCAACGGCCGGGAGGCCGTCGCGCAGGTCGCGGCGCTCCACCCGGACGTGGTCCTCATGGACATCCGCATGCCCGAGCTGAACGGCATCGACGCCACCCGGGAGATCGTCGCCGCCGACGCGGAGGCGAAGGTGCTGGTCCTGACCACCTTCGACCTGGACGAGTACGTGTACCAGGCGCTGCGCGCGGGGGCCTCCGGCTTCCTCCTCAAGGACGCCTCGGCCCGGCAGCTCGCGGAGGGCGTACGGGTCGTCGCGGCCGGTGAGGCGCTGCTCGCGCCGACCGTCACCAGGCGGCTGATCACCGAGTTCGCGAAGGCGCCGGGCAGCTCCCCGCGCCCGCCGGTGATGGCGCGGATCGGGGAGCTGACGGAGCGGGAGACGGAGGTGCTCGTCCTCATCGCCCAGGGCCTGTCGAACGCCGAGATCGCCGACCACCTCGTCGTCGCCGAATCCACGATCAAGACCCACGTGAGCCGGATCCTGGTGAAGCTGGCGCTACGGGACAGGACGCAGGCGGCGGTCTTCGCGTACGAGGCGGGCCTGGTACGGGTCGGCGGCTGACGCGGTCCGTACGAGCCGTGGTCCGGTACGAGGCCGGCGGCTGACGCGGTTCGAAACGGTAGCGTCCGGTCATGGACGCCATGGACGCCACCGAGACCGCCTTCGACCCCTGGTCCGCCGATTTCGTCGCCGATCCGTACCCCGCGTACGCCCGGCTCCGGGCCACCGGCCGCGCGCACTGGTTCGCCCCCACCCGCCAGTGGCTGATCCCGCACCACGAGGACGTGTCGGCGCTCCTGCGGGACCGGCGGCTCGGGCGTACGTACACCCATCGCTTCACGCACGAGGAGTTCGGGCAGGAGCCGCCGGCCGCCGCGCACGAGCCGTTCCACACGCTGAACGACCACGGGCTGCTCGATCTGGAGGCGGCCGACCACACGCGGATCCGGCGGCTGGTGTCGAAGGCGTTCACGCCGAGGACGGTGGAGAACCTGGCGCCGACGGTACGGCGGCTCGCCGCCGGTCTGGTCGGGGACCTGGTCGCGGCGGGCGGCGGCGACCTGCTCGCCTCGGTCGCCGAGCCGCTCCTGGTGGCGGTGATCGCCGAGATGCTCGGCGTACCGGAGGAGGACGAGGAGCGGGCGCGGCTGCGGCCCTGGTCGGCGGCGATCTGCGGGATGTTCGAGCTGAATCCGTCCGAGGAGGCGGCACGGCGGGCGGTCGGGGCCTCGATCGAGTTCTCGGACTACCTGAGGGAGCTGATCGCGCGGCGGCGCCGGGAGCCGGGGGACGATCTGATCTCGTCCCTGATCGCGGTGGAGGAGCTGACCGAACAGGAGATGATCTCCACCTGTGTGCTGCTCCTGAACGCGGGCCACGAGGCCACGGTGAACACGACGGTCAACGGCTGGTGGACGCTCCTGAAGGAGGGCGTCCGGCCGGATCCGGAGAAGTTGTCCACAGCTGTGGAAGAACTTCTGCGCTACGACACCCCGCTCCAGATGTTCGAACGCTGGGTCCTCGACGACATCGAGCTCGGCGGCGTGACCATTCCGCGCGGCTCCGAGGTGGCCCTCCTCTTCGGCTCCGCCAACCGCGACCCGGCCCGCTTCGGCCCCACCGCCGACACCCTGGACCTCACCCGCACGGACAACCCCCACGTCACCTTCGGCGCCGGCATCCACTACTGCCTGGGCGCCCCTCTGGCCCGCCTCGAACTGACCGCCGTCTTCACCGAGCTGCTGACCCGGGCCCCACGCCTGACCCTCGCGGCCGAACCGGTCCGGAAACCGGGCTACGTCATCCGGGGCTTCGAGGAACTGCTGGTGGAGGTGTGAGGGCTCGCCTCCCGGACGACAAGGGCCCGTCGATCACGCGAGGGGGCCCCGCGGCAGGACGAGTCCCCACGCCCCCGCCCTGGCCGTCCACGTGCGGCGGCGGACCGGGCCCGTGAGGCGGTTGTCCGCGCGGTAGCGGAAGTCGGGGCCCGAGACGGTGAGGACGGCGGCGGTGGTGTGCCGGGGCGGGGCGGACCAGGGGTGGACGGTCACCTCGGCCGTACCGGCGACGGAGCGGACCGTCAGGCTCTCCAGCGGGGTGTCGATGTCGGTGAGCAGTACCCCGTCGGCCTCCACCCGGAGCCGGTGGGTGCGGGTGGCGACGGGCGCCGGGGCCGGGCGGACCAGGGTGCGGACCAGGGAGCGGCAGGTGCCCCAGACGGACGGGGCCGAGGAGAGGGCGGGGGCGGCCGGGACCAGGAGGTCACCGAGGACGATTCCGTCGCTGTCGTCGACGAGGAGGTCCAGGCGTCGCACCGCCCCGGCGAGGACCGTCCGGGCCGCCGCCGGGGTGGAGCGCGGCACGCCGAGGGCGTGGGCGACTTCCAGGGCGCCTGGAGGGCCTATGGGGACGTGCGAGAGGACGGCCCCCGCGAGCTCCCGGTCCCGGTGCAGCAGCGCCACCGTACGCAGCAGCGCGCGGTCGTCCCCGAGCACCACGAGGCGCCGGGAGCCCCGTCGGGCCAGGGCCCGGGAGAATTCCTCCGGGGTGTCCGGCAGGCAGATCTTCGCCTCCGCTCCCGCGGACAGCACATCCTTCGCGATCCGTACGGACTCGCCGTCACTTCGGCGGGCGACCGGGTCGACGATGACCAGCAGCTGGTCGTGATCCGACACCTCGGTCCTTCCTCGGGTAGCATCTTTGTGCAAGAGCCCCTTGCGCTATTGCGCCAGGGGCTTCGTCTATTCCGGGGCACACCGGTGAGGCGGCGTATGCCCCTGACCTTGGACATGCCCCACCCGGAAGGGGTGTACGCCTGTGCCCGCACTTGTGCTGCTCGGTGCTCAGTGGGGTGACGAGGGCAAGGGAAAGGCCACCGATCTCCTCGGTGGATCCGTTGACTATGTAGTGCGTTACCAGGGCGGCAACAACGCCGGCCACACCGTCGTCGTCGGCGACCAGAAGTACGCGCTGCATCTTCTCCCTTCCGGAATCCTCTCGCCGGGGTGTACCCCGGTGATCGGAAACGGTGTCGTCGTCGACCCGGCGGTCCTGCTCTCCGAGCTGAGCGGGCTGAACGAGCGAGGCGTCGACACGTCGAAGCTCCTGATCAGCGGCAATGCTCACCTGATCACCCCGTACAACGTCACTCTCGACAAGGTGACGGAACGGTTCCTCGGCAAGCGCAAGATCGGCACGACGGGACGCGGCATCGGCCCGACGTACGCCGACAAGATCAACCGCGTCGGCATCCGGGTCCAGGACCTGTACGACGAGTCGATCCTCAACCAGAAGGTGGAGGCGGCGCTGGAGGGCAAGAACCAGCTGCTCGCCAAGCTGTACAACCGGCGTGCCATCGACGCCGCGCAGATCGTCGAGGAGATGCTCCAGTACGCGGAGCAGATCAAGCCGTTCGTCGCGGACACCACCCTCATCCTCAACAACGCGCTGGACGAGGACAAGGTCGTCCTCTTCGAGGGCGGCCAGGGCACGCTCCTGGACGTCGACCACGGCACGTACCCCTTCGTCACCTCGTCGAACCCGACCGCGGGCGGCGCCTGCACCGGTGCCGGCGTGGGCCCCACGAAGATCAGCCGGGTCATCGGCATCCTCAAGGCGTACACGACCCGTGTCGGCGCCGGCCCGTTCCCGACGGAGCTGTTCGACGCGGACGGCGAGGCGCTGCGCCGCATCGGCGGCGAGCGGGGTGTCACCACCGGCCGTGACCGTCGCTGTGGCTGGTTCGACGCGGTCATCGCGCGGTACGCGACCCGGGTCAACGGCCTGACGGACTTCTTCCTCACGAAGCTCGACGTGCTGACGGGCTGGGAGCAGATCCCGGTCTGCGTCGCGTACGAGATCGACGGCAAGCGCGTCGAGGAGCTGCCGTACTCGCAGACCGACTTCCACCACGCGAAGCCGATCTACGAGATGCTGCCGGGCTGGTCCGAGGACATCAGCAAGGCGAAGACCTTCGCGGACCTGCCGAAGAACGCGCAGGCGTACGTGAAGGCGCTGGAGGAGATGTCGGGCGCCCCGATCTCCGCGATCGGCGTCGGCCCCGGCCGCACCGAGACGATCGAGATCAACTCGTTCCTGTAGGACCTGTCGCCCGCGGCGGACCCGCATGACGACGCACGACGACGCACGCCGTCCGCGCCTCCTTCCCGGGGCGCGGGCGGCGTGCGTCGTTCAGGAGCGGTGGTACTCGTTCGGTTCGCCGTCGAGCATCGGGTAGATCAGGAGCCGGTCCCTGCCCTTCAGTCTGTCGACGACCAGGTAGCCGGAGAGGCCTTCCTGGCATTCGTGGTCCCAGGCGTCGGTGTCCCGGGTGGCCGGGCCGACGACCAGCATGGCGCCGGCTCCCGCGAGGACGGCCGTGGTGCCGCAGGACCAGTCCTCGGAGGTGGGTACGCCGTCGACGACGCGTGGGTAGCCGTTGACGACGCCGACGACGGGGGCGCCGACCGGGCCCTGGGTGATCGTCACCTCGGAGGTGTAGCGGTCGTCGTTCTCGCCGTAGATCTCCGGGGCGGGGATGCGGGACCAGCGGCCGAGGAAGCGGGCGGGCACCACCTCGGTGCCGGTGGGTGCCTTGCGGAAGGTGGCCTTCGCTGCTCCCGACGTCCACTCCAGGACGTCGGGGGAGCGCAGGGTGAGCGTCTGGTGCGCGGCGGGCGTGCAGCGCTGCGGGGGCACGCTGGTCGTCACGTCGGACTCGCCGAGGACGACCTTGTCCTCGTCGGCCGAGACGAGCCGGGAGCGGCCCATGCACAACCGGTTCTCCGTGACCTGGACGTAGACGGCGTTCTTGGTGCCGGCCGCGCCCTGGGAGATCTCGATCCGGCTGGTCTCCCTCGGATGGTCGGGGGAGCCCTGGAGGACGCCCTCCCAGGCGCCGAGGAACGCGGCGGGGACGATCCCGGCGGGCCGGGCGGAGCCGCCGACCGTCCCGCCGGCCCCCCGGTTCTTCTGCCCGTCGCCACCGGCGCCCGGGTCGGGCCACAGGGTGTACGTGGCGGTGGCGGCGGCCGCGACCGCGAGGGCCGCGAGTGCGGCGACCAGGGCGGTACGGCGTCCCCGTCGTACGGGCGCGGGCTGCTGAGCCGTGGAGGCGGTGGACGGCAGGGGCGTGGGCGGGGCCGGGTCCCCGGCGGCGGCTACGGCACCCCCCGGCCGGGACCCCGCGCCCGCTCCGGACCCCGTGCCCGGCCCGGCCCCCGTCCTGTTCGTGGCCCCAGCCCCAGCCCCGGTCCCGGCCCCCGCCCCGCCACCCGCCCTCGCGCCCGTCGCCGTCCCCGTCTCCGCCTCCGTCTCCGCCTCCAGCAGTCGCGCCGCGTGCCGTCCGAGCCGGGTCAGGATGTCCGCCGGGAGCCAGGGGTCCGGTACCGGCAGCGTCTCCGCGATCTCGGCGGCGGAGGGGCGGCCCGTCACGTCCTTGGCGAGGCAGGCGCGGATGAGCCCGGACAGTTCGGGTGCGAGATCCGTCAGGTCGGGCTCGTCGTGGGCGATGCGGAACATGGTGGCGTGGACGCCGCTGTCCGCCGTGCCGAAGGGGGAGCGGCCGGTCGCCGCGTAGGCGAGGACCGAGCCGAGGCAGAAGATGTCCGACGCGGGGGTGAGGTGCTCGCCCCGCACCTGCTCCGGCGACATGAAGCCGGGTGAGCCGACGACCGCCCCGGTGGTGGTGAGGTCGCCGCCCTCGGCGACCGTGTCGACGGCGCGGGCGATGCCGAAGTCGATGATCCGGGGCCCGTCGACGGTGAGCAGCACGTTGGACGGCTTCAGGTCGCGGTGGACGAGCCCGGCGGTGTGGATGTGGACGAGGGCGCGGGCGAGTCCGGCGGCCAGGGCCTTCACGGTCGCGGACGGCAGCGGCCCGAACTCGTCACCGACGACGGCCCGCAGCGACGGCCCCGCCACGTACCCGATCGCCACCCACGGCGACTTCGCGGCGGTGTCCGAGCCGAGTACGGGCGCCGTGCCCGTCCCGCCGACGCGCTCCAGGGCGGCGACCTCGCGGGCGAACCGGCGCCGGAACTCGTCCTGGGCGGCCAGCTCGGAGTGCACCACCTTCACCGCGACGGTCCGTCCCCCGGCCGAGCGGGCCAGGAACACCCGGCCCATCCCGCCGACGCCGAGGCGGCCGAGCAGACGGAACGGGCCGATGCTGACCGGGTCTTCCGCGTTCAATGGGTCCACGTCGAAAGAGGATGCCAGACCCGGCGTCAGCCGTCGCCGCAGATCCGCAGCCCCTTGGGGGTGGCGCAGGGCAGGTGGCCGTGGGTGCGGATGACGTCCTGGCCGCTGCCCCGGCTCAGGTAGGTGAGGAAGCTTGAGGTCAGCGAGTCGGCCGGGGGGTCGCCCCAGGTGTAGGCGTACTCGATCTCCCGGTAGGGGTAGCTGGACTCGCCGATCTCGTCGAGGACGGCTCTGCGTCCGTCGACGGCCACCCGGTGCAGGCCCTTCAGGCCGCTGCCGGAGCGGAGTTCGGTGTAGCCGATGGCGCCGGGGAGCCGGGCGACGGTGGACAGGACCTGTTCGGTGGAGTCGAGTTCGCAGCGGATGACCTCGGCCTCGGGGTCGTCGAGGTTCTCGCAGTCGCGGGAGGAGTTGGCCGGTTCGTTGCGGCCGAGGACTCGGCGCTGGAAGACCTCGCGCGTACCGGAGTTGGCGTCGCGGCTGACGAGCAGGACCGGCTGGTCCACGCTGGGCACCAGGGCGTTCCAGTTGGTGATGTCGCCCCGGTAGAGGCGGCGGATCTGGTCGAGGGTGAGGTCGTCGGCGGGGATGCCGTCGTTGAGGACGAGGGTGAAGAGGGAGACGGCGACCATGCTCTCCCGCAGCTGCGGGTAGCCGCCGGGCCTGCGTCCGTCGGAGAGCGCGATGACGGCGGGGGAGCCCTTGGGGGTCTTCGCCCCGGCGGCGGCGAGTTCCCGGATCCCGGAGGTCGAGCCGTGCGCGTCGACGACCACCGTCGAGCCTTCGCAGTCCTTCTCGTACGCCTCCGCGACCTTGCGTAGGACGGGGGCGAAGGCCGTCGAACCGGTGACGGTGAGGCTCCCCTCGGCGCAGCCGATCGGCGGCGGGGTCTGCTCCCGGACGATGATCGAGGCCAGGACCATCACGCAGGCGGTGAGGATGATGGTGACGTTGCGGGCCGTGGGGCTGAACCGGGCGGCCTTCTCGTCGGGGGTGGTGCTCCTGTTGCGCCAGATCGAGCCGCCCTGGAGGGTTCCCTCGATCTTGATGTCCTTGTCGGCGACCCGGCCGGAGAGCTGCACGAGCAGCTTGAAGTACTGGCCGCGCTCCAGGGCCACCTTGGGGACGAGGACCGCGCTGCCGTCGCGGCCGAGCCGGGGGGTGCGCTCCAGGTCGTCCCGTACGGAGACCCAACCGGCCGGGACGGTGGCGACGACCCCTTCGACGTTCCGCTCGCCGAAGGTGATCCGCAGCCCGTGGGGGTGGGCGGCGGCGCCGTAGTCCTCGGAGCTGATGTCGAGGTCCCGGTCGTTCTCGATGCGGAGGAGGACGAGCGTGGACTCGTTGGCGGGCGGGGCCATCCCGACCACCTGGCCCTCCCGCACCGTCATGACCTCGCTGTCCCGGTTCTCCTCCCGGTGGAGCGGGGTGTTGAGCTGGACGCGGTAGCCGAGCCGCTTGCGCTGCGGCGAGATCCGGTCGATCCAGACGACCGCGACCGAGACCAGGACACCGAGGAGCGCCGTCCCCAGGGCGATGACGTTCTCGGCGGTTATCCACTCCATGGCCGGGACGGTACGGACGTCTGTACGAACGCGGGGGCGGCGTAGCGGGTGGCCACCTGGACTTCTCCGTTCGTTCAGGTGGACGGGCCGTTCGGGTGGGCCGGGTCGTTCGGGTGGACGGGCCGGGGTTGCCGGGGGTGGGGGGCGTGGGTGTAATGGCGACCAGGGGGCATTCCGTCCGACGTCCGTCCGAGGAGACCCCCATGCGTGTCGTCGAAGTGACCGCCTACGGCGGACCCGAGGTCCTCCAGATGGCCCGCCGGCCCGAGCCGGAGGCCGGGGACGTCCCGGGGCGGGTACGGGTGCGCCTGAAGGTGGCCGGAGTCAACCAGGCGGATCTGCGGATCCGCGCCGGGCTGTACGCCGACGCGGTCGGTGACCTCAAGCCGCCGTTCGTCCTCGGGACGGACTTCGCGGGCACGCTGCTCGACCCCGTCCCCGGGATGGCGCCGGGGACCCGCGTGGCCGGATTCATCCCCTGGTACGACGAGCTGACGGGCGAGGGCACGTACGCGGAGGTCGTACGGGCCGCCCCGGAGTGGCTGGCCCCGATCCCGGACGACGTGGAGTTCACCGTGGCCGCTTCCGTGCCGCTGGCCTCCGCGACCGCGCTGGAGGGCCTCGACCGGCTCAGGCTCCAGCCGGGCGCGACGCTGGTCGTGACCGGCGCGAGCGGGGTGGTGGGCCGACTGGCGGTGCAGTTCGCCTCGGCGGCCGGGCTGCGGGTGGTGGCCGTCGCCCACGAGGGCGACGAGCACGAGCTGAGGGTCCTCGGCGCGGAGCACGTCGTCACGCGGGGTCCGGCGGAGGACGTGGTCGCGCGGGTGATCGAGGGCGATCCGTACCGGGTGGACGCGGTCTTCGACGGGGCCCTCGTGGGCGAAGGGCTCCTGCCGGTCCTGAAGGACGGCGGCGTCTTCCTCGCGCTCGCCCCCGACCGCGTCCCGGCGGGGGAGCGGAACATCCGCGTGGAGACCGTCCGGGCCAGGCCGGACGCGGCCCGTCTGAAGGCGACCCTGGAGAAGGTGGAGGCCCGGGAGCTGATCACCCGGGTGGCCGACGTCATGCCCCTCGAATCGGTCGCGGAGGCGCACCGCAGGGCGGAGGCGGGACATAGGCCGGGCCGGATCGTGCTGCTGATCTGAGCCGGCCTCCCCCGGTCTGAGTTCGACGCCGGGCGAAACGAGCCGCGCGTGGTCGCAGGTGGACCCGCGCGGCTTTCCCGTGCCCGGGACGAGTTTTGGTCTAGACCTTGACAGGTTCAGACCAATCGCGCTTCGCTGTGGCTTCCCCACCCGGCCCCACCCGGAAGGAAGCACGCATGCTGCGCAAACTGGTCACCCTGTTGGCCGCGCTCTGTACGGCCGTCGGACTCGCCGTACTCCTCCCCGCCGCCTCCGCGGGCGCCGCCCCCGCCTGCGTGGGCGCCTGGAACTCCGGCAGCGTCTACACCGGCGGCATGACCGCCTCGTACAACGGCCACAACTGGTACGCGAAGTGGTGGACGCAGAACGAGCGCCCCGGCGGCTCCGACGTCTGGCGCGACGAGGGCGTCTGCGGCACGGGCGGCGGCGGGGGCATCCCGGACCCCTCCGGGTTCGTCGTCTCCGAGGCCCAGTTCAACCAGATGTTCCCGAACAGGAACCCGTTCTACACGTACGCGGGCCTCACCGCCGCCCTCAAGTCCTACCCCGGCTTCGCCACCACCGGCGGCGAGACGGTCAAGCGCCAGGAGGCCGCCGCCTTCCTCGCGAACGTCTCCCACGAGACCGGTGGCCTCGTCCACATCGTCGAGCAGAACACCGCCAACTACCCGCACTACTGCGACCGCAACCAGCCCTACGGCTGCCCCGCGGGACAGGCCGCGTACTACGGCCGCGGCCCCATCCAGCTCTCCTGGAACTTCAACTACAAGGCCGCCGGTGACGCCCTCGGCATCGACCTGCTCAACAACCCCTGGCGGGTCGAGCGCGAGCCGGCCGTCGCCATGATGACGGGCCTCTGGTACTGGAACACCCAGAACGGCCCCGGCACGATGACCGCCCACAACGCCATGGTCAACGGCGCCGGCTTCGGCCAGACCATCCGCTCCATCAACGGCTCGCTGGAGTGCGACGGCAAGAACCCGGCCCAGGTCCAGAGCCGGGTCACCAAGTACCAGCAGTTCACCCAGATCCTGGGCGTCCCCACCGGGGCGAACCTGTACTGCTGATCAGTCCTGCCAGGCGAGGAACGCGGTCCAGGCGGCGGGCTCCACGGCGAACGTGGGCCCGTCGCCGACCTTCGAGTCACGGAGGTGGACGGCGTGGACGCAGGTGGCGACCTCGACGCAGTCGCCGCCGCTGTCCCTGCTGTAGGACGACTTGTGCCAGTCGAAGGCGACCTCCACGCAGTTACCCCCGCCACCGTCGCTGTAGCTGGACTTGAACCAGTGCAGGGTGTTGCTCATCTCTGTACTCCCGCCAACTCCTCGATGAGACCCAGCGACCTGCGCGGATCCAGGGCCTGTGCTCGGATCTTCGCATGCCGCTGCCGGTGCGTACTGACCTTCGCCCGGTCGGTGATCAGCAGGCTCTCCCCCTGGATCTCCAGGTAGGTCACGTGGTCGTGGGCCGGAGTCTCCACGATGTTCAGATCTCCTCGATCGCCCGCGTATTCCCCGCCCAGTCCCGCGTCCAAGGGCAGCACTTGAAGGTTCACGTTCTTCCGTCGCGCGCACTCCGCGAGGTACAGCAGCTGCTCGCGCATGACCTCTGTGTCTCCAATTTGACGCCTCAGCACCGACTCGTCCAGCACCAGCTCGATTTCACATACGGGCTTGCGATCGAACAGCGCCTTACGCGCCATCCGGGCAACGACGAGCTCCTCGGCTCGTTCCGCTGTGGGCTCCGGATAACTACCCGAGATCAGCGCCCGCGCGTACGCCTCCGTCTGGAACAGCCCGTGGACGACGTGGTTCGCGTACAGCCACAGGGCCACCGCCTTCTGCTCGATCGGGGCGTACCCGCGGAACTGCTCGGGCAGCTTCTCCAGGCGTACGAGCTCCCGCATCTCCTCGAAGACGCCCGTCCCGCCGCCGAGGACACGTTCGAGCTGCACGAGCATGTCGTCGCTCACCGGGTGGATCAGCCGTTCCATCGCGCTGATCGCCGCGCCGGTGAAGCCCATCTGTGCCCCGAGCTGGTCCTGCGTCAGGCCTCTCTTGATACGCATTCGCTTCGCCACGGCCGCCGCCATCCGCGCCGCCGGACCCACCGATTCCTTGTTCTCCGCTCGCGCCATCCGCGATCCCCATTCGAACTCAACCGATCTCAACCGGTCTCAACCGCTCCCCGCCGAATTCGACTGCCTGAAAGGCCGTTGACGCAGGTCAAGGGGTTGTCGACGCGCCCTCGGCAGTCGTGGAAAACGCTAGCGTCGGCGCGGGAACATGTCCTCGTGAATGATGAGAATCGGGAAGTAATCGTGGACTGGATTCCAGTTTCCGGATTCCAACTCCGCAAGGCCGGGGTGCAATTCGACGCGGTCCGCGTCGACGGCGACGAGGGGCGTCGGCTCGCGGACTGGATGGAGGCGCTCACCGGGGGCGATCCCGGGCCCGTCGTCGTCGAGGCGAACGGGCGGCGCGGGGTCTACTTCCTCGTGCCGCCGGGGTCGACGGCGCGCAGACCGTGGCCGCGCGGGGTGACCCGGTTCAACGCCGGTCCCGCCCACGTCAGCTTCGTGCCGGTGCCCGCCCTGACGGGCAGGACCTGGCCGCTCGCCTGGCGCTTCCCGCCGACGGGCCCCGACAGGTTCGTCCATCCGCTGTTGCTGCGGAGCGCGGTGTCCGAACTGTTCAGCGCCTCCTGAGCGCCACCCAGGTCTGGGCCAGGAACGGGGTCAGGGAGGCAAGGACGGCGGGCAGTCGGTCGAAGCCCGCCACATCGAACTCCAGGGCCTTCGGCAGGAGCAGGATCAGGCCGGTCAGCAGGATGGCGAGCGCGGGGAGATGGACCACGGGGCGGAACCTGCGCAGCCGGTGCAGGGCCTCCACCTCCATCTGCCACCGCATGGCGATGGCGACGGCCAGGAGGAACGGGCACACCAGGACGAGCACGAGGATGCTCCGCCGCCTGTGCCGGTCGCGGTCGCCGTCCTCGGTCACGCCGGTGCCGGGGTCGCGGGGCGCGAAGTAGACGTCCACCTTCTGGCCGGGCGAAGGGGCCCTGTGGCGGGTGTACATGCCAGGGACGGTGACCTCGCGCGGACCGTCCGCGTACGGGATCCTCAGGGTGAGGTCGGTCAGGTAGTACGGGGCCCGGTCCTCGTCGCCCGGGTGGAACGCGGGCCTGCCCGCGAGGCGGACGACGCTCACCTGGAACCGGTCGTATCCGGCGCGCTCAAGGCGCTCGGTCTCGCGGCCGTAGGGGCCGCTGACGGTGAATGCCGTCATGAACGCGGCCAGGGCGGCGAGGGGGACGCCGAAGGCGAAGAGGTAGGGCAGGACGGGGTTCGGTCGGCGGGTCTCGCGGTACGGCTTGCCGAGCGGGTCTCGGGTGGTGGACCGGTACGAGGTGACGACCCAGGCCGCGGCGAAGAGCACGGTGAGGCCGGCGAGGGCCAGTTCGGGCAGGAACGGCGGGTACGGCGAGACGCCCCGGAGGGAGGCGGTCACGGCGGCCGCCCCGCTGAGGACCATGCCCCAGCCGGTGAGGGTGGTGGCCTTGTTCCGGCCTGGCGTGGTCATGACGCGCAGCATAGGCCGGACCAAGCGCCCGCCGGCTTCAGCCAGTTCGTCGCATCCAGGCCATGGATCGACCTCTTCCCGTTCCCGACCTCGGTCGCACGGGTGACGGCGAAACGGTCACGCCCTACCCCTCGGTGACCGCCTCCAGGGCCGCCGAGAGCCGGTCCAGGACCCGTACCGTCTCGTCGAAGGCGTCCTGGCCGCCCAGCTCCCGCAGGAGCCGGGCGGCCAGCTCCGCGTGGCCGGGGTCGACGCGGCGGATCGCCGCCCGGCCCGCCTCGGTGGGGGCGAGGAGCTTGGCGCGCCGGTGGGCCGGGTTCGGCTCGTACGCGGCCAGGCCCTCCCGTACGAGCAGGTCCGCGATCCGCTGGACGCTCTGGCGGGTGATGCCCATGACCCGGGCGATCCCGGCGACCGGGAGGGGCTCGGGGAGGACGGCGCCGAGGACCTGCCACCAGGCGGCGGTCAGGCCGGCCGGTCCGGCCAGCTTCTCGGACACGGCGAGGAACTGGCCGTTGAGGCGGAAGACGCCGAGGGCCGTGCGGGAGAGGGCGTCCTGCTGCTCGCGGCTCACGCGTTCAGCTCTTCGAAGGCAGTCGGGTCCGAGTCGTGGAAGAGGCGGTACCAGGCGTCCCGCTTGCCCTCGTACGCGCCGAGCCGGGCGAAGATCTCGCGGGCGAAGGCGACCGGCTCCGTCGGGCCTGCGGTGATCAGGTCCCCGTCCCGCACCGCGTCCGCTTCGACGTAGTGGTCACCGCCCTTGTAGCCGGTGGCGGCCAGGTAGAACGAGACCGCGCTCGTGTGCGGCCGCTCGTCGAGGAGGCCTTCCTTGGCGAGTCCCGCGGTCGCTCCGCAGATCGCGGCGACCGGGACCCCGGCGCCGAGGAAGGCGCGGGCCTTCGCGGTGAAGGGGGCGAGGTCGTCACCCTCGTCGTACTTCTCGGCGCCCGGCAGGATCAGCAGGGCGCTGTCCTCGGGGCGGAGGTCGGCGAGCGCGAGGTCGGGGACGATCCGGACGCCGGCGAGGGTCGTGACGGGCTCTCCGGCGACCGGACCGACGGTCCTGACCGTGAATCCGGCGCGGGCGAGCCACGCCGTGGCGTGGCCGGTCTCCCAGTCGGCGAGGGTGTCGTAGACGGCGAGGTGGACGGTCGTGGTGTCGCTCCCGGTTCCCATGACAGGAGACTGTCATTACGACAGCATGTTGTCAAGAGGGGGGTCGTGTCCGGGAGCGGCGGAGCAACGTGTCGCGTCCGCCCCGGTCTCGATGGACAAGATGGCCATGGCCCGGCCCACCTGCGGTTCCCTACCCTCGGCCGCATGACCCCTCATGTCGTCGAACCCGATCCCCAGGCCGGTGCCGCCGTCAAGGCAGCCGACCGCGCGCACGTGTTCCACTCCTGGTCCGCCCAGGGCCTGATCGACCCGCTCGCCGTCGCCGGCGCCGAGGGTTCGTACTTCTGGGACTACGACGGAAACCGCTACCTCGACTTCTCCAGCGGCCTCGTCTACACCAACATCGGCTACCAGCACCCGCGCGTGGTGGCGGCCGTCCAGGAGCAGGCCGGGAAGCTCGTCACCTTCGCGCCCTCCTTCGCCGTCGACGTCCGCTCCGAGGCCGCACGCCTCATCGCCGGGCGCACCCCGGGCGACCTGGACAAGATCTTCTTCACCAACGGCGGCGCCGAGGCCGTCGAGAACGCCGTCCGCATGGCCCGGCTGCACACCGGCCGTACGAAGGTGCTCTCCGCCTACCGTTCGTACCACGGCGCCACCAACACCGCGATCAACCTCACCGGTGACCCGCGCCGCTGGCCCTCCGACACCGCCTCCGCCGGCGTCGTCCACTTCTGGGCGCCCTTCCTCTACCGCTCGCCCTTCTACGCCACCACCGAGGCGGAGGAGAGCGCACGGGCCCTCCAGCACCTGGAGGACACGATCGCCTTCGAGGGTCCGGCGACGGTCGCCGCGATCATCCTGGAGACCGTGCCCGGCACCGCCGGCATCATGACCCCGCCCCCCGGCTACCTCGCCGGCGTCCGCGAGATCTGCGACCGGTACGGCATCGTCTTCATCCTCGACGAGGTCATGGCGGGCTTCGGCCGCACCGGAAAGTGGTTCGCCGCCGAGCACTTCGACGTGGTGCCCGACCTGCTGACCTTCGCCAAGGGCGTGAACTCCGGTTACGTGCCCCTCGGCGGCGTCGCCATCAACGGCGAGATCGCCGCCACCTTCGACAAGCGGGCCTACCCGGGCGGACTGACCTACTCCGGCCACCCGCTCGCCTGCGCCGCCGCCGTCGCCACCCTCCAGGTGATGGAGGACGAGAAGGTCGTCGAGCACGCCGCCCACATCGGCGAGAACGTCCTCGGCCCCGGCCTGCGCGAGCTCGCCGAGCGCCACCCGTCCGTCGGCGATGTCCGCGGCCTGGGCGTCTTCTGGGCGCTCGACCTGGTCAGGAACCGCGAGACGCGCGAACCGCTCGTCCCGTACAACGCGGCCGGCGAGGCCAACGCGCCGATGGCCGCCTTCGCCGCGGCCGCGAAGAAGAACGGTCTGTGGCCTCTCGTCGCCATGAACCGCACCCACGCCGTCCCGCCCTGCAACGTCTCCGAGGCCGAGGCCAAGGAAGGCCTCGCGGCCCTCGACGCCGCCCTCTCGGTGGCCGACGAGCACACCGCGTAACCGCCGTACCGGAGAGGTTCCCTCCGTCTGGACTAGGGTGTCCGCAGCCGGACGGAGGGGACCGACCAACATGCCCGCGAGCGGAGCTGTCACCCGCAACACCTTGCGACAGCAGATCGCGGACGCGCTGCGTGACGAGGTACTCGCGGGCCGTCTCGAACCCGGCGAGGAATTCACCGTCAAGCAGATCGCCGAGCAGTACGGGGTGTCCGCGACACCCGTACGGGAAGCCCTCGTCGACCTCTGCGCGCAAGGCCTCCTCGACTCCGACCAGCACCGCGGCTTCCGCGTCCACGAGTACTCCGTCGACGACTACCGGGGCATGGTCGAGGCCCGGATGCTCGTCGTCGACGGCATCTTCCGCCGCCACGCGCCCCCGCCCCCCGCCACGGCCACGGAACCCGACCTCGGGACCGGGGTCGCTCTCGTCTCCGTACGGCGCCGCGGCGAGGCGGCCGCCCGCGCGGCCCGTGCCGGGGACCTCGACATCCTCATCGGGTACGACATCCGCTACTGGCGCGAACTCGGGCGCCTGGTCTCCGCCAACGACTACATCGCCGACTTCCTGCACCGCCTCCGCGTCCAGGCCTGGGTCTTCTCCGTGCCCTACCTGCGCTCCGAACCGGACATGCTCGGCTGGCTGTGGAGCGGGCACGTGGACCTGGTCGACGCCATCACGCGCGGCGACGCCGAGTCCGCCGTCTCGGTGGTCCGGCAGTACAACACGCAGTCGATGGAGTGGGCGGACCGGCTGGAGCGGCGGGGAGGTTGAGGGCAGGCCTCCGGGGGCAGGTCCAGAGCGGGTGGACGGTGCCTGTGGGGCGCCGACTAACCTGGCGGTCCCCGCACAACGCCCTGCGACTGTCCCCCCACGTGTCTCCCGCACACGTCCCCCGCAACTGACGGAGAGCGAGCCTCCCTTGGCCTGTGACCTGTGGCTGGTCCCCCTCGTCGACGTGCTGTGCCACAGCCCCGACAACCCCTTCGCCGAAGAGATCGCCTCGTACGACGCCGTGCTCAGCGCGTCCGGTCTGCCGACCGTGCCGGTCTACGCGTACATGCCGGGACTCTCCGGCGACGTCGCCCCGGTGGCCGGCTTCGACTACGAGGCCCTGCACTTCCTGCGGCGCGCCTACCTCCTCCAGAGGTGCGGACTGCCGGTCGAGCCGGTCGGCGAGCTCGGCGGCGACTACGAACAGCTCCTGGAGATGTTCGAGTCGACCGCCCAGCAGTCGCACCTGGTCTGGCACTACGACCACGCGGGCGCGTACGTGCCGGTCGACTTCCCGGTGCCGCTCGCCAGCGACGAGCTCCTGGAGGGCGGCGGACCGCTCGGCTCCTCGTACGGGCTGCTGCGGGAACTCCACTACGTGGCGCCCTCGATCGGCATCGACCCGGCGAACCCGCCGGCGGCCCCGCTGCCGCCGGATCGCCCGACCGCCCTGGAGGAACCGGCCGTACCGGTCCCGCTGGACGGTGGCCCCTTCGCACGGGAGCGCCATGTGTGGCTGGGACTGCACGCGGCGGCGACCCGGAGTCTGGCGCAGGGGTCGATGATCATCCTGAGCTGAGCTGAGCTTGCCTGGGCTGAGCTTGCCTGGGCTGAGCTTGCCTGGGCTGAGCCGACCTGAGCTGAGCCGAGCGCGCGCCGAGGCCGAGCCCCCGGACCGGCCCCAGCGGGGCCGCCGGGGGCGCCGGCGGGTCTCAGCGGGCCTCCGGGGGCCGCTGCCGCGGCATGTTCGGGCGGGTGCCGGGCGGCAGCGGGAAACGGGCGCCCGAGGGGTGGGGGACCTCCGTCCGGGTGGGCACCACGCCGACCGACTGGAGCGCCAGCGGCGCCGGACCCGAGCGGAACTCGACCATCCAGTCCGCCGTCTCCGCCCGTACGAGCTCCGTCACGTCCTCCGAGAAGCGGCGCAGCACACCCAGACACCGCTCGGCCGCCTCGCTGGCGGTGCCCTCCGTGGGCCCGAGCACCTCGCGGACGCTCTCCGAGGCCCAGTCGAACTGCAGCGCCTGCAGTCGCCGCTGCACGGCCTGGGCGGTCGCCACGTCCCGCATCCAGCCGGACGTCAGACCGAAGTACCGGTCGCAGGCCAGACAGGCCGCACCCAGCAGCAGCGAGAGGTAGCCCAGGCCCGCGGCGCCCTCGGCGACCCCGGTCAGGTCGAGCAGGGGCAGCGCGGCGCCCGCGATCACCCCGGTGGTCGTGCCGACGCGCAGGATCCTGGCGCAGAGGCGCTTGCGGACCCGGTCGGAGAGGTACCACTCGACGGTGCGCAGGGCGTTGGCCTCCACCCACCGGTACAGCTCGTCGAGCCGCTCCGCCGGCTCGCCCCAGTCGCCCAGGGGGAACGGCGTACCGGTCAGATCGCGGTGGACGTCTCCCCCGGGGGGCCCCGGTGGTGGCGTCTCCGGCTGCTGGCTCACCGGGGGACTCCTCTGTTCAGCTCAGCGCTCGTGACCTTCTGTGACGTGCGGTGCAGGTGGTGCCCGCCCTTCCTACCGCCGAATGGTGGGCGATGGGCCCGGAATCCCAGGATTTCCGCCCGCAAGAGGGCCTTGATCAGGTAGAGGAGCCCGCGCTTTCTCACTCGAAAGAGTGATGGAGGCAGGGCGGGCGGGGACCACGTAGGCTCGGCGTACCGACATACGGACGTACCGAACCTCAGGAGTGACCGTGATTCCCGGTGGTGGTCAGCCCAACATGCAGCAGCTTCTCCAGCAGGCCCAGAAGATGCAGCAGGACCTCGCGCGCGCCCAGGAGGAGCTCGCCGCGACCGAGGTCGACGGCCAGGCGGGCGGCGGCCTGGTGAAGGCGACCGTGACGGGCTCCGGGGAGCTGCGCGGCCTGGTGATCGACCCGAAGGCGGTCGACCCGGAGGACACCGAGACGCTCGCCGACCTGATCGTGGCCGCCGTCCAGGCCGCCAACGACAACGCGTCGCAGCTCCAGCAGGCCAAGCTCGGCCCGCTGGCGCAGGGCATGGGCGGCATGCCGGGCCTGGGCATCTGAGGCCCCCGGGGGCCGGGGGCCTCCGCGCCTCCGGCTTCCCTCGCCTCCGTGGGCTACTAAGGCTCGCTTCCAGCCACTACCGTAAGAATCAAGCACTCCCTTGAAAGGGCGTTCCGTGTACGAAGGCGTGGTTCAGGACCTCATCGACGAACTGGGCAGGCTGCCCGGCGTCGGTCCCAAGAGCGCGCAGCGGATCGCCTTCCACATCCTCCAGACCGAGCCCACGGACGTCCGGCGGCTCGCGCACGCGCTCCTGGAGGTCAAGGAGAAGGTCAGGTTCTGCGCGGTCTGCGGCAACGTGGCCCAGCAGGAGCAGTGCAACATCTGCCGGGACCCGCGCCGCGACCTGACCGTCATCTGCGTCGTCGAGGAGCCGAAGGACGTCGTGGCGATCGAGCGGACGCGCGAGTTCCGGGGGCGGTACCACGTACTCGGCGGCGCGATCAGCCCGATCGAGGGCGTCGGCCCGGACGACCTGCGGATCCGCGAACTGCTCACGCGGCTCGCCGACGGCACCGTCACCGAGCTGATCCTGGCGACCGACCCGAACCTGGAGGGCGAGGCCACCGCGACGTACCTGGCGCGGATGATCAAGCCCATGGGCCTCAAGGTCACCCGGCTCGCCAGCGGCCTCCCGGTCGGCGGCGACCTGGAGTACGCGGACGAGGTGACCCTCGGCCGGGCCTTCGAGGGGCGGAGGCTGCTAGATGTATGACGACCGGGCCGGCGCGCTCTCAGGGAGGCTCCTCGATGTCTGACCCCACGCTGCACGCGATCACGCAGAACCCCGACGACTTCGCCGTCCAGATCGCCGACTCCATCGAGAGCTTCATCGTCGCGACCACCGAGGTCGCCAAGGGCGACGAGCCGGACAGCGCCGTCCCCTTCCTGCTCCTGGAGATCTCGCAGCTGCTCCTGGCGGGCGGCCGGCTCGGCGCGCACGAGGACATCGTCCCGGACGAGCGGTACGAGACGGACACGGGCCCCGAGCCCGACGCGGACGCCCTGCGCGAGCGGTTCGCCGTGCTCCTGGAGCCCGTCGACGTCTTCTCCGAGGTCTTCGACCCGTACGAGCCCCGCAAGGCCCCGGTCCCGGCCCGGATCTCCGACAACCTCGCCGCCATCGTCACCGACCTGCGGCACGGCCTCGCCCACTACCGGGCGGGCCGGACCAGCGAGGCCTTGTGGTGGTGGCAGTTCTCGTACTTCTCCAACTGGGGCCCGACGGCCTCGGCGACCCTCCGCGCCCTCCAGTCCCTCGTCGCCCACGTCCGCCTCGACCAGCCCCTCGCGGCCCTCGACGGCCTCGACATCGACGAGGACATCACCGAGGACGACCTCGCCGAGGAGGCGGGCCGCGTGATGCTGGAGGAGATCGCCGCCCCCCTGGGTCTGCGCAGCCGCCCGCTGAGGAAGTAGCGGACCGGTCCGACGTACCTCACGATCATTCCGTGAGCGGGCCGTCTCAGCATCCGGGATCACAAAGGCGTTCGCGGGTCGCTCGTTAGACTGAGGCGATCGCAGCGCCGGCTGCGGCACACACTGAGCGAGGAGCGCACGTGGGCCTTGTCGTGCAGAAGTACGGAGGCTCCTCCGTTGCCGATGCCGAAGGCATCAAGCGCGTCGCCAAGCGGATCGTGGACGCCAAGAAGAACGGCCACCAGGTGGTCGTCGTGGTTTCCGCGATGGGCGACACGACGGACGAGTTGATCGATCTCGCCGAGCAGGTATCCCCGATCCCTGCCGGGCGTGAGTTCGACATGCTGCTGACCGCCGGAGAGCGGATCTCCATGGCCCTGCTGGCCATGGCGATCAAGAACCTGGGCCACGAGGCCCAGTCGTTCACGGGCAGCCAGGCCGGTGTCATCACCGACTCCGTCCACAACAAAGCGCGCATCATCGACGTCACGCCGGGCCGGATCCGTACCGCCCTCGACGAGGGCAACATCGCCATCGTCGCCGGGTTCCAGGGTGTGTCCCAGGACAAGAAGGACATCACCACGCTGGGCCGTGGCGGTTCCGACACCACCGCCGTGGCGCTCGCGGCGGCGCTCGACGCCGAGGTCTGCGAGATCTACACCGACGTCGACGGTGTGTTCACGGCCGACCCGCGCGTCGTGAAGAAGGCGAAGAAGATCGACTGGATCTCCTTCGAGGACATGCTGGAGCTCGCCGCCTCCGGCTCCAAGGTGCTCCTGCACCGGTGCGTCGAGTACGCGCGTCGCTACAACATCCCGATCCACGTCCGCTCGTCCTTCTCGGGGCTGCAGGGCACGTGGGTCAGCAACGAGCCACACTCCGAAGAAAAGAGCCGCAAGGTGGAGCAGGCCATCATCTCGGGCGTCGCCCACGACACCTCCGAGGCGAAGATCACCGTCGTCGGCGTGCCGGACAAGCCGGGCGAGGCCGCGGCCATCTTCCGGGCCGTCGCGGACGCCGAGATCAACATCGACATGATCGTGCAGAACGTGTCCGCCGCCTCCACCGGCCTCACGGACATCTCCTTCACCCTCCCCAAGGCCGAGGGCCGCAAGGCCATCGACGCCCTGGAGAAGGCGAAGGGCGCGATCGGCTTCGACTCGCTGCGCTACGACGACCAGATCGGCAAGATCTCCCTGGTCGGCGCCGGGATGAAGACCAACCCCGGTGTCACGGCGGACTTCTTCCGCGCGCTCTCCGACGCGGGCGTGAACATCGAGCTGATCTCGACGTCCGAGATCCGCATCTCCGTCGTCACCCGCGCCGACGACGTCAACGAGGCCGTGCGCGCCGTCCACACCGCCTTCGGTCTGGACAGCGACTCGGACGAGGCCGTCGTCTACGGAGGCACCGGCCGGTGACGCCGAAGCCGGCACTCGCGGTCGTCGGCGCGACCGGAGCCGTCGGCTCGGTGATGCTCCAGATGCTCACGCACCACGCGGACGTCTGGGGCGAGATACGCCTCCTCTCCTCCCCGCGCTCGGCCGGCCGGAAGGCCGCCGTGCGCGGGGAGGAGTGCGAGATCCTCGCGCTGAGCGAGGACGCCCTCGACGGCGTCGACCTGGCGCTCTTCCTGGTGCCCGACGAGGTGGCCGCGCGCTGGGCGCCCATCGCCGCCGCCAAGGGCGCCGTCGTCGTGGACACCTCCGCCGCCTTCCGCGCGGACCCCGACGTCCCCCTCGTCGTCCCCGAGACCAACCCCCACGCCGCCCGCCTGCGGCCCCGGGGCATCGTCGCGAGCCCCGGCTGCACCACCCTGGCGCTGATCGTGGCCGTGAGCGCCCTGCACGCCGAGTTCGGCCTCACCGAACTGGTCGTCACCGCCCAGCAGGCCGCCGGCGGCGCCGGCGCGGGACGGGCGGGCGCCGACACGCTCCGGCGACAGCTCGGCCTGGTGGCCGCCGACGGCGACCTGGGCACCCGGCCCGGTGACGTACGGCGGGCCGTCGGCGAGCACACCGGGCCCTTCCCCGGGCCCCTCGCGTTCAACGTCCTGCCCTGGTCGGGCACGGCGGGCGCCGACGGGGCCTCCTCGGAGGAGGAGCGCGTACGGGACGAGACCCGCCGGATCCTCGGGCTGCCCGCCCTGCGGGTCGCCGTCACCTGCGTGCGGGTCCCCGTCGTCACCGGGCACTCCGTCTCCGTGCACGCCCGCTTCGAGCGGCCCGTACCGGTCGCGCGGGCCCACGAGATCCTGGCGACCTCCCCGGGCGTCGTGCTGTACGACGACCCCGGCGCGGGCGACTTCCCCACCCCCGCCGACGTCGTCGGCACCGATCCGGCCTGGGTCGGGAGGGTGCGGCGCTCCCTGGACGACGAACGGGCGCTCGATTTCTTCGTCTGCGTCGACAACCTCCGCAAGGGCGCGGCGCTCAACGCCCTGCAGATCGCCGAATCGGTTGTCCCAGCTTTGTAGGATCTGTGGACACCCTGTGAGCAAATACGCGTCAGATACCTCTTGAACTGCGGTGATGCCGTGGTTGACGATGCTCTTCACCCTCGCTGCAACCAGTGGTCGGTGGGAGGCGTCTCCGCGTTGGTCACGGTCGTGGGGGGCGGACGCCGCGAGGGCGGGGCACCGGGGGAGATCGGTTACGCATGAGGACAGACGACGCACCGTCGAAAAGGGTCGCGTACGCGTACAACCCTGCCGGGGGGAAGCGTGTCCAACATGCGTGGCTGAGCTACTCGACATCGCGACCATCGCTCCGCTGCGCGGCGCGGGCACAGTGGTGCTCCCCCCGCGGAGCGTCGCCGTCGCCCCCGTACGCGCCCCCGCGGCCGCCCCTTACCGGCGCCCGCGGGCTCTCGGCGGCATGCCGGTGATCGCCCCCGTGCCCACCGGATCCCGCGCAGGCTCGATGGACGGCATCCCGTCGCCCCGGACGAGCGCCGAGGGCGACACGGTCGCCGGCACCACCGTCGACCACCTCACCGAGACCTACCGCGCCCACTACCGGTCGCTGCTCGGTCTCGCCGCGCTGCTCCTCGACGACACGGCCTCCTGCGAGGACGTCGTCCAGGAGGCGTTCATCCGCGTCCACTCGGCCCGCAAGCGGGTGCGCGAGCGGGAGAAGACCCTCGCCTACCTGCGCCAGACCGTCGTGAACCTCTCCCGGTCCGCCCTGCGCCGCCGCATCCTCGGCCTCAAGCTGCTGTCCAAGCCGATGCCGGACATGGCCAGCGCGGAGGAGGGCGCGTACGACCTGCTGGAGCGCGAGGACCTGATCAAGGCCATGCGCGGGCTCCAGCGGCGCCAGCGCGAGGTGCTCGCCCTGCGGTACTTCTCCGACATGACCGAGGCGCAGGTCGCCGAGGCGCTCGGGATATCGCTGGGTTCGGTGAAGGCGTACGGTTCGCGGGGCATCGCGGCCCTGCGCGTCGCCATGGGAGCGACGTCATGAGTGGGGAGCTCGGCAAGAACGACGAACCTGACGCCCGAGAAGAACGTGACGAACCGACTGGACAGCGCATGGTGAACATCGAGCCCGGCGAGGGCGACGGCGACGAGGAACAGGCGCTGCGGCAGCTGTTCCGGAGCGCCGTGTCCGGCCTCGAACCGTCCAAGGGTTCGCTGGAGCACCTGCACCGTGCCGTGCCCGCGCGGCGCGCCCGCAAGCGACAGGCCATCGTCGGCGCGGCCGCCGCGGCGGTCCTCATCGGGACGGCCGTGCCGGCCTTCGTGCACGTCGCCGCCTCCGGGGGCGTCTCCGCCGCCGACAGCCCGGTGAACGCGGGCCACGGCGAGGAGTCCCAGGGCGGCACCGGCGCCGAGACCGGCATCGAGGGCGGCCGGAGCGCCACGGCCCCGGCGAGTGTCGTGTCGCCGACCCAGGGCGTGGCGGAGGGTTCCTCCGGCAAGCCGCAGCAGCCCGGCACCGGCGCGTCCGGCGGCGGACCCCGGCAGACGCAGGGCGCGGGCCCCGGCTCCGTGCCGGCGTGCGGGGCCGACCAGCTCGGCGTCAGCTCGGCCGGGGCGGGCGGGCCCGACGGCGAGGGCAAGGTGTACGGCTCCTTCCGCATCACCAACTTCTCCGGCCAGGCCTGTGCCGTGGACGGCAGCGGCATCGTCGGCTTCGAGGCCCGCGGCGCGGCCGACCCGGCACGGATCTCGGTGATCCGGCACACCTCGGGGGACGGCGGCGGTGGGCTGCCCGACCCCTCGCAGGAGTCGTCCTCGCTCGTCCTGCGGCCCAGCGGCTCCTACGAGGTGAAGTTCGTCTGGGTGCCCAGCGAGACCTGCCCCACCGGCCCCACGCCCACCCCGACGGAACCGACCGAGCCGACGGAGCCGACCGAGCCGCCGACCACGCCGCCCCCGACGGACCCCCCGACGACCGCTCCCACGACCGACCCCGACCCGAGCGAGGGCTCGGGCGCCGGCGGCACCGGCACCGGTCCGGACACCGGCCCGGAGGCGGGCGCGGGCGCGGAGGGCGGCGCGGCGCCCCAGCTGCTCCGTGCGGACGGCTCGGCGGACGGCAGCGTCCTGGTGACGCATGTCGCCGAACCGGGTGGCCCCGCGGCCTCGGCGACCATCTCCGGCGCCTGCGCGGGCACCGTCTACCGCACCGGGCTGCTGGCCTCCTGAAGCACCTGAGGCCCTGAGGCCCGAGGCCCCGAGGCACCCGAGGCCCCTGCGGCCCCCTGGAGGATCAGGGGGGCGCAGGGGCCTCAGGAGGCTCTACAGGCCCAGCGCCTCGTCGCGGGACGCCTCCGCCTCGCGGCGCACCAGGCGGAACCACATGAAGAGGACGAAGCCCGCGAAGACGAACCACTCCGCCGTGTAGCCGAGGTTCTGGAAGGCCTTCACGTCCAGGCTCGTGCCCGCCGCCGCGGCCGCCGGCACCGGGGTGAGACCGGTGGGGGCGTCGGTGAGGGTGATCCAGGCGTCGTAGACGTCGTCCGTCACCACGTTCACCAGGGTGGCCGCGCTGATCATGCCGAGCTGCCCCTCGGGCAGCCCGCCGGCCGCGTGGACGCCCTTCGTGCCTGCGGTCTCCGAGGCCTGGAGCGCGCCCACCACCGTCACCTCGCCGGACGGCGGGGCGGGGGCCTGCGCACCCGCGGGGAGCCAGCCCCTGACCACCGGCAGGGACCGCCCGCCGTCCGTCCGCAGCATCGTCAGGACGTACGAACCGGCCCGGCCGTCCAGCTCACGGTCCGGGACGAGGAACTGCTCCCCGAAGCGGCCGCGCGCCTCGGCCGACCGGCCCGAGGTCTCCTTGTCCACCGGCAGCAGCGAGTCCAGCGGCTCCGCAGTGAGGGAGCTCGCGTCGGGCCGCTCCTCGGCCTCCTGGTGGGAGTCGACGCGATCCTCGAACTTGCCCAGCTGCCAGGTCCCCATGAAGACGCAGAACGGGATCGCGAGCAGGACGAAGACGTTGATCCCCCACCAGCGGGGCGTTCTCAGGAACCGGTACACGCCCCCCACGGTACGCAAGCCGTCTCAGCCTCCCGCCGCCCGGGTCCCCAGGTGCTTCGCGGCGAACGCGAGGTCCAGGGCGACCTGCTTGATCCGCTCCTCCACCACCAGCGAGCCGTGGCCCGCGTCGTAGCGGTACACCTCGTGGACCGCGCCCCGGGCCTTGAGCCGCTCGACGTAGTTGTCGATCTGACGGATCGGGCAGCGCGGGTCGTTGACGCCGGCCGAGATGTGCACCGGCGCCTTCACCGCGTCCACGTACGTCAGCGGCGACGAGGCCGCGTACCGCTCGGGCACCTCGTCGGGCGAACCGCCGAGCAGCGTCCGGTCCAGCGCCTTCAGGGCCTCCATCTCGTCCTCGTACGCCGTGACGTAGTCCGCGACCGGGACCGCCGCGAGACCCACCGCCCAGGCGTCCGGCCGGGTGCCGAGGCCGAGGAGCGTGAGGTAGCCGCCCCAGGAGCCGCCGGAGAGGACGAGCCGCTCCGGGTCGGCGAGGCCACTCGCCACCGCCCACGCGCGGACGGCCTCCACGTCCTCCAGCTCGATCAGGCCCACCCGGTGCTTGAGCGCGTCCGTCCACTCCCGGCCGTACCCCGTCGAGCCCCGGTAGTTGACCCGCACCACCGCGTACCCGTGGTCCACCCAGGCCGCCGGGCCCGAGGCGAAGGCGTCGCTGTCGTGCCAGGCCGGGCCGCCGTGCACCTCGAAGACCGTGGGGAACGGTCCCTCCCCCTCCGGGCGCTGCACCAGCGCGTGGACCCTCCCGCCGGGTCCCTCCACCCACACGTCCTCCACCGGCACCGACGGCGGCGCCTTCGGACCGGGCGGGTCGAGGACGACACCCCCGTCCGTGGACCGCACCACCGGCGGCTCGGCGGCCGAGGACCACAGGTACTCCACGCTGCCGTCAGGACGGGCCGTCGCGCTCGACACCGAACCGGCCGGGGTCTCCACCCGCACCAGGGCGCCGGTCGCGATCTCGTACCGCCACAGCTCGCTGCGGGCCTCGAAGCTGTGCACGACGAGCAGCCCGGAGCCGTCCGGATACCACTCGGCCGACACGTCGCCCGGCAGGTCGAGCGCGAGGTCCGTCTCGGTGCCCGCCGCCACGTCCCACAGCATCGGCTCCCAGCGGCCGCGCCGCTGGTGCCCGACGAGCAGCCGGCTGTCCCCGGCCACCGGCGCGAACCCGAGGACGGCGAGCCCCAACTCCTCCGTACCGCCCTTGGTGTCGTCCAGCTCGGCGACCACGCTCGCGTCCGAGGCGCGCAGCACCCGCAGCGCCGAGTGCATCGCGTCCCCGTGCTCGGTGTGCTCGATCGCGATCAGCGAACCGTCGTACGACAGGTCCCCGACCCCGGCCGACTCCCGGTGCCGGTAGATCTCGACCGGGGCGGCGGCCCCGGGGCGTACCAGATGGACCGTCGAGCCCTCCTCGTCGGTGGAGCGGCCCACCACGACCGTGCCCTCGCGGCCGATGGCGAGGCCCGCCGGATAGGAGGCGTCGAGACCCGGCACGGCCGGCTCGTCCGCGCCGCCCCCGAACGGCTGGCGCATCCACACCCCGAACTCGTCCCCGTCGGTGTCCGCGAACCACCAGATCCAGGCGCCGTCCGGGGACAGCGTGCCGTCCGTCGTGCCGTTCGGCCGGTCCGTGACCTGCCGCTGCTCCCCGCTCGCCCGGTCCCAGGCGTACAGCTCGTACGTCCCCGTCGCGTTGGACACGAAGAGGGAGCGGTCGGGGGCCTCCTCGGCCCACTCGGGCAGGGAGACGCGCGGCGCGCGGAAGCGCTGCTCCCAGACGGGGGTGTCGATTGCCTTGCTCTCAGTCATGGCACCCATGATGCTCCGCGCGGCAGACAATCAGGTCGCGTCCCCCCGAACCTGTGGATAACCTCGCCGACATGTACTCCCCGACCCCCGAGGACTGGCACGAGGCCAACCGCGCGCGCTGGGACGAGCGCGTACCGATCCACGCCGCGAGCCGGTTCTACGACCTCGACGCCTTCCGCGCGGGCAAGGACCCCCTGAGGGACTTCGAGCTCGCGGAGGTCGGCGACGTCACCGGGCGCTCCCTGCTGCACCTCCAGTGCCACATCGGCCTCGACACCCTCTCCTGGGCCCGCCACGGCGCCGCGCACGTCGTCGGGCTCGACTTCTCCGAGCCGGCCGTCGAGACCGCCCGCTCCCTCGCCGCCGACCTGGGCCTGACCCGGGCCCGGGCCGCCTTCGTCGCCGCCGACGTGTACGAGGCCGCCGAGGCCGTGCCGGACAGCGCGTACGACATCGTCTACACCGGTGGCGGGGCGCTGTGCTGGCTGCCCGACCTGGAGCGCTGGGCGGAGACCGCCGCCTCGCTCGTCGCCCCCGGCGGCTTCCTCTACGTGGCGGAGTTCCATCCGCTGACGGACTCGCTCGACGACGAGACCGGCAGCCGGGTCGTGCACGACTACTTCGTCCGCGACCCCTGGGTCGACACCACCCCGGGCACCTACGCCGACCTCGACGCCGCCACCGTCCACAACCGCAGCGTCGAGTGGGTGCACCCGGTCGGCGAGGTCGTCACCGCGATCGCCGGGGCGGGCCTGCGGATCGAGTTCCTGCACGAGCACGACGCCTCGCTGTTCCCCCGCTACGGCGCGCTCCAGCGGCACGACGACGGTTACTACCGCTTCCCCGCGGACCGCCCCCGCGTCCCCCTGATGTACTCGATCAGGGCCTCCCGCCCGGCCTGAGCGGAGGCCGGCGGCGCCGGCGGGGGCCCGGCGGCCGGGTCAGTACGGCGGCGCCTCCGGCCGTACGTGGTGCACACGGCGCCCGTCCGGTCCGAGGACCTGCGCCCCGATCTTGTGGGTGCGCAGCGAGAGCGCGGTGCCGGCGATCCGCAGCGCCGGGGCGGCCCGTACCAACGCCGCCGTCACGTCGTGCAGTTCGTCGACCGTACGCAGCCACAGCGCGACCGCCAGGTTGTGCGGCCCCGTGACGGAGGTGACGAGCCGGGTCTCGCGCAGCCGGGCGAGCGCCGCCACCGTCTCCGGCACCTCAAGGGGCGGCACGTCGGTCGTGACCATCGCCCACACCGGGCGCCCGGAGAACCTCGGGGCCGGCAGGCAGTGGTGGTGGAGGGCGCCGCCCGCCGCGAGGACGTCCAGCCTCCGCCGTACCGTCGACTCGCTCGTACCGCACTGCCGGGCCAGTTCGGCGGCGCTGCGGCGGGCGTCCCCCGCCAGCTCGGCGACCAGCCGGTGGTCCAGCTCCGTGAGGTTCGGCCCGGTGCCCCCGCGCGCGCGTGGACGCCGGTCGTCGCCCGTGATCCCGGCGAGGAGCCGCACCTGACCGGGGGTGAGCTGCTCGATCCGGGAGCGGTACGGGCGGTTGTGCAGGCGGGTGACGACCTGGGTACGGGAGCGGAGCACCCCGGGCAGTCGCCGCATCCGTCCGGCGAGGTACCCGTCGAGGGCGTACAGGTCGGGGCACGCCACGAGCAGGACCAGATCGGCGTCGCCGGTCACCTGGTGGACCCCGAGGGTGCAGGGGTCGCGCGAGACCTCGGACGCGGTGGCCTCGGCGTCGCCCGCCGCGCACTCCAGCTCGATCCACGCGTACAGCATGGCGTCCGTGCCGCGGCGGGCGGCGAGCATCGAACTCCAGGCGTACCCGCCGGCCGTCAGGTGCTCCCAGCGCCGGGCGAGGGTGTCCGGGCTCGCCCCCAGGACGGCCGAGAGCTGGGTCCAGCTGGCCCGCGGGGCTATCTGCAGTGCGTGGATCAGCGAAAGATCCGCCTCTCCCAGGACGGATTCCCCGGTACGCATTTTCCTCCTTGGCCGATCCCTGGGAATCCGTGGGTGTGGGTCCCGGAGCGCCCCAGGATGTGGGCCAGGGCCTCTGCATTCAAGCCGTAACGGCGATTGTCCGCCACCGACTCCGCCACACGTCTCGGATCGCGGGCGCGGCGGCGGGCACGGCGGCGGGCACGGCGGCAGGCACGGCCCAGCACGGAGATCACGGGGACGGGGTACATGGTGACCGGGGACGCATCCAGGACGGAACTGCTGTGGGGCGAGCCGGTGAGTGCCGGGCAGCTCGCCGCCGCCGAGCGCGGCTACGCCCGCTGCGGACTCGCCGAACAACTCCTGTGGGAACGGCTGTCCGTCTTCGAGGGCGCCTTCGGCACGGACGCCGTCCGTGAGGTGTGCGCCTCCGACGCCCTGCCCCCGGCGGTCCTCCTGCCGGTCCTGGACCGGCTCGCCCCCGTCGCCCTCCTCCCCGTCGACGACCTGTTCGACGGCGAGGACGACACCCCCCGCTACTGGATGCCGCACCCCATGCGGGCCGTCGGCGCCCGCCGGCTCACCGCGCGCGGCGACCGCTGGGCCGTCGTCCTGCGCCACCGCGGGTGGTGCGCGCGGCTCGCCCGGCGAGCCTCCGACTGGTGGCAGAGCGGCCGCCAGCTCGACGCCCGCGACCTCGCCCTGCGCGAACTGCCCGACCTGGCCGCCGCCATGGACCCGACGACCGCGCCCCTCTCACCGAGCGCCGAGGCCGACACGGCCGTCGAGATCGCCGTCTCCCTGTGGTTCCTGTGGGTCGCCTGCGGGCGGGTCGCCGAGGGCAGGACCCGGCTGCGCCATGCCCTCTCCGTGCACTCCGGACCACCGTCGTCCCGCGCCCTGTGGCTCGCCGCCTTCCTGGAGCTGGAGTCGGGCCGCCCCGAGGACGCCGACCCGCTCCTCGTCCGGGCCTGGGCGGCCGCCGTACGGGAGAGGGACGACCGCACCCTGGGCCTGCTGTCCCATCTGCGCGGCGCGACCGCCCTCCACCAGGGGCGTACGCGCGCGGCGGCGGCCGAGTTCAGGGACGCGCTGGCCCTGATGGGGCAGTTCCCGGACTTCGGGCCCACCCGGGAGCTGTGCTGGGCCGCGCTCGCGCTCAGCCTCACCCGCACCGACCCGGAGGCCGCCCAGGAGGCCCTGGACCAGCTGGTGCTCGACCCGGCGTCACCGCGGGCCTGGGCCGGACGCGACCTGTGGGCGGAGGCGTGGACGCACCACGCGCGTGCCGAGCTCCTCGCCTGGGACGGCGAGCGCGAACGCGCCGCCGACCACGCCCGCCGGGCGCTGCGCGGCCACCTGACGCTCGGGTCGGCGGTGGGGGCGGCCTGCGCGGCCGAACTCCTCGCCCAGCTGCGGCTCATGGCCGGCCGGGCCGCGTCCGCCGCCCATCTCCTCGGCGCCGTCAACCTGCTGAGGACCTCCGTCTTCGACGCCTCGTACAAGCCGGCGGAGTACTGCGCGACGGTCCGGGACCGCAGCGAGACGGCTCTGCGGGGCCTGCTCGACGACCCGGAGCTGCGCCGGGCGTACGAAGAGGGCGCGAGGATCGGTCTGTTCGCCCTGGCGGAGACGGCGTAGCGGCCCCGGCCGGCCGGTGGAGCGGCGCGAGGGGCGTTCCGTACCTACTCTGGAGAGTACGGAGGTGACCCATGAGCCGACGGCACCACTTCCACATCGACCACCTGGGGCACTCGGTCTCGACGACCGTCCAGACCGGGCACACCGTGGTCGTCGAGATCCTCGTCGACGGCAAGGAGACCGGTTACGCCAGGACGCGCGGTGACCGGCCGGTCACCGTACCGGTGGAGCTGCCGACCGACCCGCCGACGACGGTGTCCGTACGGGTGAACCCGGGGCCCGGCGAGCCGAGCTGCCGACTGATCGCCACGGCGGACGGGGAGCCGCAGGTGATGGCGCCGCGAGCGTACTGAGGGGGCGGGGCCCGTGAGGGCCCTGAGGGGCCGCCGTGGGGCCCGGGAGGCCGGTCCGAGGACCCGGGCTCATGAGGGCTGCCGGCGGGGGCCCCCGATCCGGCCCGGGTCTCCGGAGCGCCGCCGCCTGGGAGCCCCGACTCGGAGCCGGGTTCAGGAGAGCCAGGCCATCCCGATGATCAGGAAGACCACGAACGCGATGGCCCCGGCGACAGCCGCCGTCTTGCGCGGGCGGCGCCGGGACAGCTCCGCGAGCCCGCCGCTCGTGGCGGCCGGCCGCTCACGCCGCCGGGACGCGGCGGGCGCACCGACGCTCCCGGGTCCGCGGGTCTGCCCTGCCGCGGGTCTGTGGGCCTGCCCCGGCCCGGTCGGCGGCGGGGCCACGGGCGCCGGCATGGGCCCGGACATCGACCCGGAGGCGGGCCCGGAGACGTGCGCCGCCATGGGCGCGGACCTCGGCGTGGCCCGGGCGGCGGCACCCCGCGGCGGGCCGGCGCGGTGGTGCGACGCCGCACCCGGCCGGGGCTGCGACGGGATGCCCGGCGCGTAGGAACGCCACGCACCGGAGGAGAACCAGTCCGCGATGGCCTGCGCCGAGGGCCGCTGCTCCGGCTGCTTCGCCAGCAGGCTCAGCAGATACGTCTCGAACTCGGACGGCAGCGCCACCCCGAGCTGCCCCGGGGGCACCGGCGGGGTGTCGATGTGCTGGTACAGCAGTGCCGTCGCCGTGTCCGCGCGGAACGGCGGGCGACCGGTGAGGAGTTGGTAGAGGACGCAGCCGAGCGAGTACACGTCGGACGCGGACGACGCGGGCTGCCCGAGAGCCCGCTCAGGCGCCAGATAGAGCCCGGTACCCACGATCTGCCCCGTCGTCGTGAGCGCCGCCGAGGGGTCGTCGACGAAGCGCGCGATGCCGAAGTCGGCCAGTTTCACCGTGCCGTCCCCGTCGATCAGCAGGTTCCCCGGCTTGATGTCCCGGTGCACGACACCCTGCCGGTGCGCCGCGGCGAGCCCGGCGGCGGCGTGCGCGGCGACCACGGCGACCCGCTCGGGGGGAAGCACCAGCGGATCGGAGGCGCTCCCGGCGAGGCTGTCGCCCTCCACCAGCTCCATGACCAGGAACAGCTTCCCGTCCCACGTACCGAAGTCGAAGACGCCGACCACATGCGGGTGGCTGAGCCGGGCGGCGGTCTGCGCCTCCAGCCGGAACCGGTCACCGGCGGAGGGGTCCGTCGACTGCGCCAGCATCAGCTTGACGGCCACGGACCGGCCGAGCACCTCGTCGGTGGCCTGCCACACCTCGCCCATGCCGCCCCGGCCGATACACACGTGAAGCCGATATCGGTCCGCGACCAGCACCTGGAGACCACCCTTTCGACGATCGATCAACTTGACGGAAGACAACCAGCGTAGAGCCGCCCGACCGTGCTCTTCGCCGCGCTCCCCCCGGGGCCCGCCCCGGCTCCCGCGAAGACGTCCGCGCCCGGCCCCTCCGAGGCCCCGCTCCCGTGGCCGACGGGCCGACGGGATGGCCGTGGACTGTGATGCGGATGAACGGAAGGTGGCGCCCTCCGGTTAGCATCGCGGCCCGGAGTGAGTGCCGGCGGTCGCCGGTGAGCGTGGAACGGAGTGGGTCGTGGCACGACCTCGTGTGGGTGTGGCGGTACTGACGATGGGCACGCGCCCGGTCGAGCTGCGGGCACTGCTCGACGCGGTCGCGCGGCAGGACGAACCCGCCGCCCGGATCGTCGTCGTCGGCAACGGCACCGGGACGCTCCCGGAGCTCCCCGACGGCGTCACCGGCGTCGAACTCCCCGAGAACCGGGGCGTGTCGGGCGGCCGGAACGTCGCTATCGAGACGCTGCGCGCGTTCGGCGACGTCGACGTCCTGGTGGACCTGGACGACGACGGCCTGCTCGTCGACACCGACGTCTTCCGGCGCCTCGCCGACCTGTACGAAGGGGACCCGGCCCTGGGCGTCGTGTCGTTCCGCATCGCCGACGAGACGGGCGAGACGCAGCGGCGCCACGTCCCGCGCCTCGGCGCGAAGGACCCGATGCGCGGCGGGGAGGTCACGACCTTCCTGGGCGGTGGCCACGGGCTCTCGATGCCGATGCTCGACGAGATCGGCGGCTGGCCCGAGGAGTTCTTCTTCACCCACGAGGAGACCGACATGGCCTGGCGCGCCCTCGACGCGGGCTGGAAGGTCATCTACGAGCCGGCGCTCCTGCTCCAGCACCCCAAGACCAGCCCGGCCCGGCACGCCGTCTACCACCGGATGACCGCCCGCAACCGCGTCTGGCTCGCCAAGCGCAACCTGCCCGCGCCGCTGGTCCCCGTCTACCTGGGCGTCTGGACCCTGCTCACCCTGGCCCGCACCCGCTCCCTGCCGGGCCTCGCGTCCTGGTTCGCCGGCTTCGCGGAGGGCGTGCGCCGCTCCGGCGGCCCCCGCCGCCCGATGCGCTGGTCCACGGTCCGCCACATGACCCGGCTGGGACGCCCGCCGGTGATCTAGGACCACCGCTCCGGGGAGCGGCCCCGGAGGACGGAGCCCCCACCCGGATGTCGAACTCGAAGCGGGCCGGACGCGCGGCAAGCACGCCCTCGGCCCGTGGGCGTGAGGACGGCGTCCGTCCCCGCCCGTGCTTCCCCGGCTTCGTGCTGCCCCCGAAGCCACCCCGACCGCGCCCCTTTACCAGGGGAATCCGGGGACTGAGCACCCGCCTCGACACGTACCTGCCGACGACGGCCACGGAACCGGGTGCCGCACGAGTGGGGGACGGCGAGGGCCGGACGGGCGCGGGGACACCGAAGACGGGCCCCGGGTCCCACCCGCCGTCCGGGGGCGAGTCGTCGCCGGCGCCGGGGTGGCCCCCGACGGCCGCGGGTGGCGAGTCGGCGACGGCGCGCGAGTTCCATCCGGCGGCCCTGCTCCTGCGGATGTCCCGGTTGTCCCTCCCCGGGGCCGCGGGGCCGACCGGAACCGCCGCCCCCCCACTCGCCCGACCCCTGGGTGCGGGCCAGCGCCCACCTCGCACGGGACTTCGCGCTCACCGAGCAAGGCGACCTGGTCACCGGTGCCGAGTCCCGGATCGCGGCCCTGCGCGGCTTCGAGGAGGTGGGCGACCGCTGGGGGCTCGTGATGAGCCTGCTCCCGATCGGCAGCGACCACTCCCTGCGCGGCGAGTACGCCCAGGCCATCGCCACCTTCGAACGGACGGTGGCACTCAGCTCCGAACTCGGCACCGAGGACTACCTGTACCTCAGCAAGGCCGGACTCGCCCGCGAACGCCGCCGCAGCGGCGGCCTGGCGGGAGCCTTCCGCGATCTGCACGCCGCGCACCGGCAGGCCCGCGAGCAGGGGCAGCTGCGTCTGGAGGCCAACATCCTTGTGGGCCTGGCGAACGTGCACCGCAGGGCCGGTGACCTGACCCGGTCCGACGCGACCACTTGACCGGGTCCTTGACGATGTCGTGCCCGCCGATGGTGGCGTGCCCGGCGTCGGGCCGCATCAGTGTGGCCAGGATCCGTACGGTGGTGGTCTTGCCGGCGCCGTTGGGCCCCAGGACACCGACGACCTTCCCGGCCGCCACCTCCAGGTCGACCCCGTCCAGCGCGGTGAAGTCGCCGTACTTCTTGCCCAGGCCCTCGGCCCGGATCGCGTACCCCATGTCACATCTCCTCGTCAGGTCCTCGCCGTTCTCGACACCCCTGACACCGCCGAACCCGCCTGACAGCCCCCGGCCGGCCACCTGACAGCCCCCACCGGCCGCTGTCAGCCCGTGTCAGCCGTGTCAGCTCCGCTGCGGTCGCCGAATCGTCCCGGCGCCCGAATGGACGCAGACTGGATGGAAAGGCCCGTGAGACAGGACAGCTCGTGCCGACGGGGAGGACCAGGCGTGCTTGAGGTCCCGTTCTGGCTGTGGGCGGTGTTCGCCGCGACGGTGGTGCTGTCGCTGACGGTGGACCTGCTGGCCCACCGCACCGCGCATGTGATCGGCTTCAAGGAAGCCGCCGCGTGGAGCGCCCTGTGGGTGGGACTGGCCCTGATCTTCGGCGGGGTCGTCTTCCTGGTCCTGGGAACGACGGCCGGCACGGAGTACACCACCGCGTGGCTGCTGGAGAAGAGCCTGTCCGTCGACAACCTCTTCGTCTTCGCCGTGATCTTCGCCTACTTCAAGGTGCCCCGCGCCTACCAGCACCGGGTGCTGTTCTTCGGCGTCATGGGCGCCCTGATCTTCCGCGGGATCTTCCTGTCCCTCGGCGTCGCCGTGGTCAGCCGCTTCACCGCCGTGCTCTTCGCGTTCGCCGCGGTCCTCTTCTACAGCACCTACAAGCTGCTCAAGGACGAGGAGGAGAGCTTCGACCCGGGCAAGAGCTTCGCCGTACGGCTCCTGCGCAAGGTCATGCCGGTGCGCGACGAGTACGCGGGCACGAAGTTCTTCGTCAAGGAGGCCGGCAAGCGGGTGGCCACCCCGCTCCTGGCGGTGGTGGCGGCGATCGAGGCGGCCGACCTGATCTTCGCCGTCGACAGCGTTCCCGCCGTCCTCGCCGTCAGCGACGACGCGTTCATCGTCTACACCAGCAACGCGTTCGCCATCCTCGGCCTACGGGCCCTGTACTTCATGCTCGCCGGACTTCTGGACCGGTTCCACTACCTGAGCAAGGGCCTCGCGATCATCCTCGCCTTCATCGGCGTGAAGCTCATCCTCCAGGCGTCCCACAAGCTGATCAGCCCGAGCATCCCGGAGATCCCCTCCCCGATCAGCCTCGCGGTCATCGTCGTCGTCCTGGGGGGCTCCGTGGCCCTGAGCCTGCGAAGGCCTCCACCCCGCCGCGCCCCGGAGCCCCCCGACCGGGAGCAGGAACGAAAAGAATGACCGGATGTCCCTTTTGCGCCCACAGCGCCTATCGTTAAAGGATGAGTAAAACCGAGCACGAGACCGACCCCCGAGGGACGCTTGCCTGCCCGGTCTGCAAGCAGCCCGTGTCCACGACGGTGAAGGGACGGCACAAGACCCTCGGGGTCTTCGTCCCGGTATGGCGCCCCGGCCCCTGCCACAACGCCGAGTGCCCCGCCTCCACGGAAGCCCCGGCCCCCACCCCCCACAAGACCCTCTGACCCGCCCACGCAAACAGGTGAGGCACTTACCGCAAGCGGTAAGTGCCTCACCTGATGTCTCAGCTGTCGGGGTGGCGGGATTTGAACCCACGACCTCTTCGTCCCGAACGAAGCGCGCTGCCAAGCTGCGCTACACCCCGATGTCGCTGCTCTGCTCTTCACGTCGCGGCGACATCGCTTACTTTAGCCCACGCGCGCGCTGAGGCGAAATCCGGTTTCGGGGGCGCGGCGCAGGGGCGGCGGGCGGTGGAAGCCGGTACGGGCGGGCTGTTCGGCGGGAGCGTGCCCCCGCCGAGGGGCGTCAGGCGCGGGACGTCAGGGTGAGCAGGGTGACCTCGGGCGGGCAGGCGAAGCGGACCGGGGTGAAGCGGTTGGTGCCGCAGCCCGCCGAGACGTGCAGGTACGAGGTCCGGTCGGCGACCGTGTGGGTGGAGAGCCCCTTCGCCCGGTCGGTGTCCAGGTCGCAGTTGGTGACGAGCGCCCCGTAGAAGGGGACGCACAGCTGCCCGCCGTGGGTGTGCCCGGCGAGGATCAGCTCGTACCCGTCCGCCGTGAACGCGTCGAGCGTGCGCAGGTACGGGGCGTGGACCACGCCGACCGTGAAGTCGGCCTCGCCGTCGGGGCCGCCGGCCACCCGCTCGTACCGGTCCCGCTTGATGTGCGGGTCGTCGAGTCCGGTGAACGCGAGGTCCGCCTGCGGGAGCTTGAGCCGTCCGCGGGCGTTGGTGAGGTTCACCCAGCCCGCCGCGTCGAAGGCGTCCCGGATCCCCTCCCAGGGGTTGTGGACGGCGCCCTCGACGGGCTTGTTGCCGTTGAGGCCGTGCCGGCCCTGCACCTTCTCCATCAGGTAGCGGGCGGGGTTGCGCAGTTTGGGGCCGTAGTAGTCGTTGGACCCGAAGACGTACACCCCCGGGAACTCCATCAGCGGGCCGAGCGCGTCGAGCACCTCCGGCACCGCCTCCGGGTCGGAGAGGTTGTCGCCGGTGTTCACGACGAGGTCCGGGCGGAGCCCCGCGAGGGACTGGAGCCAGGCCCGCTTCTTGTGCTGGCCGCTCACCATGTGGATGTCGGAGACCTGGAGGACCCTCAGGTCGCTCATGCCGGGTGGAAGCACCGGGACCGTCACCCGGCGGAGCCGGAACGAGCGGGCCTCGAATCCGGCCGCGTAGACGATTCCGGCGGCGGCCGTCGCCGTGAGGCCTGCCGTGATCTTCAGGGGGATCCCGTACCGTGCGCGCATTCCCCCATCGTCGCAGACCCGCCGGGCGTAAATGCGCGGGCGGGTGGGGTGATCCACCTGCCACACTTGGCCCATGACCACGCTGAAGGCGAAGCTCCAGGCCGACCTCAACGCCGCGATCAGGGAGCGCGACGAACTGCGCTCCTCGACCCTGCGGCTCACCATCACCGCGATCACCAAGGAGGAGGTCGCGGGCAAGACCAAGCGCGAACTCTCCGACGACGAGGTGCAGAAGGTGATCGCCAAGGAGGCGAAGAAGCGCCGCGAGGCCGCGGACGCCTTCGCCCAGGGTGGTCGTGCCGAGTCCGCCGAGCGGGAGAAGGCGGAGGGCGTCATCCTCGACGCGTACCTGCCGAAGCAGCTCAGCGACGAGGAGCTCGACGGGATCGTCGCGTCGGCCGTCGAGGAGGCGAAGGCGGCGGGCGCCGAGGGGCCGCGTGCCATGGGCGCCGTCATGAAGATCGTGAACCCGAAGGTCGCCGGCCAGGCCGACGGCGGGCGGGTCGCCGCCTCCGTGAAGAAGCTGCTCGCGGGCTGATCCACCCGCGGAGACCGTACGAGAGAGGGCGGCCCCCCCGGGGGGGCGCCCGCGCGCGAGGCGATAAGGCAGAACGGGACCAGAGTCATATAAACAAAAGACACAGCCGACGA